>DASWCE010000059.1:0-19155 GCA_036390255.1 Gemmatimonadales bacterium
GCCTACCAGGATCTCGACTTCGACACCGCAGCACGGCTGTTGCGGCGCCTACTCACACCGCCATTGGCGAACGGGCTCGACGACGCCGAGCGCACTCGTGCGCTCACCTACCTCGGTGCCGCCGAGCACTACAGACAGCGGCGCGACTCCGCGATCGCCGTGTTCTACAGGCTGGTCCGCCTGGCGCCACGTCACCGCCCCGACACGCTGATCTTCCCGCCCGAAGTCACTCGGCTGTACGACGAGGTGCGAAGCCGCACGACCGTTGTTGCCGTCCGCGTGCCGGCGGACACCGAGTTCAGTGTCGAGGGGCGGCTGGTCGCATGGCTGTATCCGAGCACGCCGCATAAGGTGACCGTCGCCATCAGTCGCGAAGATGGGCGCCCGCTCGCGACGGTGTTTGCCGGGCCGATCGGCGACAGTCTGGACGTCCGCTGGAATGGGCGCGATTCGACCGGTGCGCTCGTAACGGGTGATCGCCTCTGGCTCACCGTGGCCTCCGGAGCAGCCGGGCAGCCCGGGGGGGGCGACCCGACTCACTTGGTGCGTGTTCCGCTGCGAGTCGAGCTCAACGGGCTCGATACGCTGCCGCACCCTGCGCCCCTAAGCGCGGGCCAGCTGCTGCCCGAACGCGCGGGCCATGGCAGCGGGCTGCGCTTACTCGGCGGGGGCACGCTCCTCGCCGCCGTCGCGGTCTCATTGCCAGCGATCCTCGCGCCCGGCGAGCGCGCTTCCGGGACTCGGTTTGTCGTTGCCGGCACGCTCACAGTGGGCGGTCTAGTCGGGTACTTATCGCGGCGCGCGGGGAGCCCGCTGCCCGAGAACGCCGCGACCAATCGAACGCGCCGCGCCGCGTGGCGGCGCCAGGAAGACGCAGTGACCCGCGAGAACGCCGCGCGCCTTCGCGCCGCCCGGTTTCACATCCACGCCAGGAGCGAGGTCGCCTTGGAGGCAGACCACCCGTGAGCACACGAAGCTTCTGGCTCACCGCCCTGTGGGGCCTCACGGCCGGTTCTCTCGCTGCACAGAGCGGGGGAGGCCTCAGCGGCACCGCTGCCGCTCTCGTGCAGAACGTCCGAGCCCGCACCGAAGCGAGTGGCGTGGCGCAGGTCAGCGGAACCGTCCCGGGGTTTGCTGGCAGTGTGCGGTTCCGCCGCTTCGAGCTCGGCGTGCAGTATGCCGAGGGCAAGCTGCAGCCGGCGGACCCGGTATCGGAAAGTCGTGATCTGGTAGAAGGAGCGTTAGCGCTGCGTTTCGTTGGGACGCCGTGGCTCAGCGTGGAGATGGGGCCGCGCATCCGTCACTATGCCACACCGTCTGGCGCGGAGCGCTGGATCACATGGCGCCTGGGAGGGCGCGTGGAAACCGCGATCGTCGGCACGAGCGTGCGCGGACACGCGATGCTGTGGCGCGGGCTGGGGCTCGAGGTCAACGTGCCACCGGGCTCTGGCAGCGCGCACGGCGGCGAGGTCGGCGTCACGGTGGACCTGGGGCCCGGCGGGGGGAGGGGGCCCCTTTGGGTCGCGCTGGTGTACGGGATCGATCAAGCGCAGGTGCAGGGCGCAGCCCGGCGCGAAACCGTCGAGACGCTCACGCTGACGGCAGGGCTCCGGCGGCGCTAGGTCTTTAGGGACCGCACTGCGGCAGCGGCAGCGCCGCTGCTGGCGCCGCGATGGGCGCCAGCTTGTTCTGCGCGAGCGCGGCGTTGAACGCCGCCAGTCCCGTGGTTCTGATTGCCCCCCAAGTCGTCAAGACCGTCTTGAGCTCCGTGCACTCCGCGACGTAGTCTCGCCGCATCGCCACGGTGGGCGCCAAGTCGCCGTTCTCGAGGCCGTTGATCTGCTGTACGAGGTTGCTGTTCACGCTCACGAACGTCGGGGCCGGGGCGGGACCGCCGCCGAAGCCTCCCCCTCCCCCTCCCCCTCCCCGTCGCTCGGGATTGCCGCCCACTGCCGCGAGACTCGAGTCCAGCGATTTCGCCGCCGCGATGACGGGAGCCGGCACGGGCGCCGCCGTATCGGCCGCCACGAGCGCGCGCAGCGCCGCGACCTGACGGTAGGCGTCCCACGACTCCCGCATGCCGGCGACGACCTTCATCTGCAAGTCGTACTGCGCACGCACATCCGCAGCCGTCGCGGGAGAGCGCGGATCGTTGCGGACCGTCACGGGCTGCGTGTAGCTCCGACCGGCGGCTGTGAACTTCAACGTGTACACGCCAGGCGGCACGAGCGGCCCTTGAGGAGACGGAAGCGTCAGGCCCGGATTGGCGTTGATCTCGAAGGTGTGCGTGAACGCCGGAGGATCGTCGGTGCGCAAATCCCAATTCACGCGGTTGGTGCCGACGGCGGTGGACAGCGGCTCGGGCGCTGCGATCCAGAAGTTGGGTTCGGGCGGCTGTGCTGCTTCCTTCACCGGTTCGATCGGCGCGCTCGAGAAATGGCGCACGACCGTTCCCGTGGCATCCAGGACGTCGAGCGAAATGTCTCCCGCCGGCTTCGCCGCCAGGTAGTAATAGATGAGGGCGCCGTCCGGCGGGTTGAGCGCATGCGGCACCTCGGGCGGGAACGGGGTGTCGGCGCCGACGTTGCGGCGTACCCGCACGGCGTCGCCCGGCGCGAACAGGTGTACCGGCGCGCTCGCGAGCGCAGGCGTTAGCTGGCGCAACGGCGAGAAGTCGTCCAGCACCCAGATGCCGCGGCCGTAAGTCCCCACCACGAGGTCGTTGTCGTGGACCACCATGTCGCGGTACGACGTGTTGGGAAGATTCAATTGCAGGGACTGCCAGTGATCGCCGTCGTCGAACGAGACGTACACGCCGCTTTCCGTACCCGCGAACAGCAGCCCCGGCTGCTTCGTGTCGCCGCGGATCACCCTGACGAAGCTGCCGCTCGGCTGATCCATGGGCAGACCGTTCACGATCGCCGTCCACGTCTTGCCATAATCACGTGTGCGGAAGAAATACGGTTTGTAGTCTCCGGTGCCGTGGAAGTCGATCGCCACATACGCAGTCGCCGAATCGAAGTGCGACGCGTCGATGGCCAAGACGTCGCCTCGGCCCGCGACCGGGAGGTTCGGAATCGACACGTCCTCCCAGGTCTTGCCCTCGTTGCGGGTCAGCTTGATCAGACCGTTGTTCGTCCCGGCCCAGATGACGCCGCGCCGCACGGCAGAGAGCGCGAGCGACTGGATCGCGCCGCCGATCACGGCGCCCGGCGCGCCGCGGCCGCGTAAGCTGTCGGGCGGGGGCGTGACGTCCTTGGGGTAGCCCAGATCGGGCGACAGCTTGGTCCAGTGCATCCCGCCGTCCGTCGTAGCCATCACGAACTGGAATCCGGCGATCAGCTCGTGCTGGTTCCAGGGCGCGAAAGCGAGCGGCTGGGAAATCGTGGTGCGGCCGTACAGGCCGGGATCGACGTTGGGACTCACGTTGATCCACTGCTCGCTGGGGTAGGTGATCTTCACGATCCCCGACCCGCTGGCGTACACGACGTTTGGGTTCAACGGATCGGGAATCGTCGTGCCCCACTCCCAACCGGACACGGGGTTCCAGTCCATCGGCGTGATGGCGCCGAGGTTGCCGCGGCTGCGCGTGCGGATGGCGCCCGCGTCCTGCTGCGTGCCGTACACCCAGTAGGGATACGAGTTGTCGACGGAGATGTGATAGATCTGGTCCGTCGACTGATTGTACCAGGAGCTCCACGTCGCGCCGCCGTCGAGCGTCACGATCGCGCCTTGATCCATCCCCAGGAGCATGCGCTGGCCGTTCGTGGGATCAATCCACATCTGCTGCGGATCGTCCCCGCCCGGCGCACCCTTGAAGCCGGTGAAGGTGTTGCCGCCGTCGGTGGACTTGTACATAGCGGTGTTGACGGTGTAGACGACGTCCGGATTCTTGGGGTCCACGTACACGCCGCAGTTGTAGCCGCCCTGCCCGTTGGCGATGCGCCGGTCGGCGGCGTCCATCTGCCGCCACGTAGTGCCGCCGTCGTCGGAGCGGTAAAGGCCGAAGTTGCCGATCAGGAACATGCGCTGCGCGTTCGTATTCATCGCGATGGCGACGGACGTCCGGCCCGCCAGGCGCGGCAAACCGCCGCCCGTGATCTCGCGCCACGTGATGCCCTTGTCGGTCGACTTGAAGAGCTTGGTCTGCGTAGGTCCCGTCTGCGGGCCGCCCCCGCCGCCCCCGCCGCCCCCGCCGCCGGCAGCGGAAACCCGGTTAGGGCCTGTCACCGGAATCGCGTAATGGCGCACCGTGGTCGCGAGCATGACCTCGGGGTGGTCCGGGGCCCACGTGATCTTCTGGGCTCCCGTCGAGTCGTCGACGTAGAGGGTCTTGGTCCACGTCTGGCCGCCGTCGGTCGAGCGGAAGACGCCGCGGGTTTCGCTTTTCTTGTGGACGTCTCCCTGGGCCGCGATGATCACGAGGTTGGGATCGTGCGGATCGACCAGGATCGCGGGGATCTGTTTGGTGTCGTCTAGGCCCAGGTGCTGCCAGGTGCGGCCCGCGTCGACCGACTTATAGACGCCGTTGCCTTCGCTGATGCCGCCGCCCCCGATGAGGTCACCCATACCGACGTAAATCACGTTGGGATGGGAGGGGGCGACTTCGAGTGCGCCGACCGTCGAGGCGTCGGTCACCGCGTCGAAGATCGGGATCCACGTTTCGCCGGCGCTCGTCGTTTTCCAAACGCCGCCCATGGGGAGCCCGACGTAGAAAACGCCCGGTTGGCCGATGGCGCCGGACACCGCCGAAATGCGGCCGCCGCGGAACGGGCCGAGGTTACGCCAGCGGAGACCCGCGAGCAGCTCGGGCGCCACAGGCGCGGGGGTAGGAGCGTTGATGAAGCCGGTTGCGAGCAGGGCGAGACAAAGAGCCGGAAACCGCATGGAGTGTGGACCTCCCCAGAGTCTATACTTGGTGGTGTGGACATCAAGCGAAGTGGCTCGATGGCAATATGGTGGATTGGATGGAGATGGTGAGCGACCAACAATACGAGGGCTGATAAGCCATGCAAAGGCGCAAACTCGGCAAGAGCAACCTGGAGGTGTCGGCGCTCGGGCTCGGTTGTATGGGAATGAGCTTTTCCTACCCCCCGTTTCCCGACAAGCAGGAGATGATCGCGCTGATTCAGGCGGCGTTCGATCGCGGCGTCACGTTCTTCGATACCGCCGAGGTCTACGGGCCGTTCACGAATGAAGAGCTCGTCGGCGAAGCGGTGGCTCCATTCCGTAAACAGGTGGTGATTGCCACGAAATTTGGTTTCCGATTCGCTGCCGACGGGAAGCAGCTGGGGCAGGACAGCCGGCCCGAGACCATCAAGCAAGCGGTCGAGGGGTCGCTCAAGCGATTGAAGACTGAGGTCATCGATTTGTTGTATCAGCACCGCGTGGACGTCAACGTGCCCATTGAAGATGTGGCAGGCACGGTGAAGGACTTGATTCAGCAAGGAAAGGTGAAACACTTCGGCCTTTCGGAAGCGGGGGTGAAGACCATCCGTCGCGCCCACGCCGTGCAGCGGGTGACGGCACTCCAGAGTGAGTACTCGCTGTGGTTCAGGCGTCCGGAGGCGGAAGTGATACCGACACTCGAGGAGCTCGGCATCGGATTCGTTCCATTCAGCCCGCTGGGAAAGGGCTTCCTCACCGGGAAGATCGACGAGAAGACGACGTTCGACCGGGGTGACTTCCGCAACGTGGTCCCGCGCTTCACGGCCGAGAATCGCAAAGCGAATCAGGCCCTGGTCGATCAGCTCGAGCGGATCGCCCAGCGGAAGCGCGCGACGCCTGCGCAGATCGCGCTCGCCTGGCTCCTGGCGCAGAAACCATGGATCGTCCCGATCCCGGGAACCAAGAAGGTGAATCGTCTCGAGGAAAACATCGGAGCCGTCAACATCAAACTCACGCCGGACGATCTCCGTGAAATTGAGGACGCTACGTCGAAGATCACCGTGCACGGGGCGCGGTATCCGGACGAGCTCGAGCGCAGGACGGGACTCTAAGCCATGCGCATCGGCATTCTCGGTTCAGGGCTGATGGGCGGCAAGCTCGGCACGATTTGGGCGCGAGCAGGGCACGAAGTGGTGTTCAGTTACTCTCACAGCGAGCAGAAGCTGACGAAGCTTGCGCGAGATGCTAAGGGGAAGGCCCGGGCGGGCGCACCGCGCGAGGCCGCGCAGCAAGCGAACGCGGTCTTGCTCGCGGTGCACTGGTCGCGAGTCGACGAGGTCTTGAACCAAGCCGGCGATCTGTCCGGCAAGGTTATCGTGAGCTGCTCGCTGCCGATGAATGCAGACGATACCGACCTCGTGATTGCACACACTTCCTCTGGCGCCGAGGCGCTGGCAAAGCGGGTTCCCAAGGCTCGAGTCGTCTCCGCGTTTGGCACTGTGCCGAGCGAAGTGCTGTTTGACGTCTTCGCGGCACGGCGCAAAGCTACGAGACCGAGCCTCGTCTACTGCGGGGACGATACAAGCGGCAAGAAGATTGCCGCTCAGCTGATCCGCGATGTGGGGTTCGATCCGATCGACGCTGGGCCGTTACGGATCGCTCGGTACACGGAGCCGTTCACACTGCTCATCGCGCAACTCGCGTACGAGGGGGATGAAGGCCCGGAGCTCGCGTATCGGTTCGAGCGGTTCGGAAAGAAGGACTAGTGACAGACCGGCACAGACTCTGGATCCGACTGCTTCGCCGGCGGGAACGGAGCCGCGCCGCCAACGTAGATCCCGCACGCCACTGATGTGTTGGCGTTCGTCATGCGCGCCGTCCAGCCGCCTTGACGCACCTTGAGTTTGTCGAGGGTGTTGCCGCTCGACGGGCACCACGCGACGCTCCCCGGTGCCGGCGGGGTGTTGCAGTCCGTTTGGTCCGTATACGCGACGGAGTCAGCGAAGTAGCCCTCCTCCGCGGTCATCAAGTTTCGGAGGTCCGACTTCATCGACGCGATATACGCCTTCTCCTTCGTGTTGCTGAACTTGGGGATGGCGATCGCGGCGAGCAGGCCGATGATCACCAGCACGATAAGGAGCTCGATGAGCGTGAACCCGGCGCGGTTAATGCGGTGCCTCCAGCTGAATCCCGCCAGCGGTCACCCGCAACAACTATGCTTGGGACTGCTCACTCGTAGACAACCCGCAGTCCTCCATCGTGCTATCACACTGACCCAAAAAGCCGGTCACATGTCGATTGTGACATCTAGTGCGGCGTATTGCGAGATTCTCGCAACAGCCGCGAGAAGCAGAGCTCTAGCGCACGTCGGTAGAAACGCCGCGTTGCGGCGGTATCGGCAGCGACAACGTGAATGTGGTGCCGTGGCCGAGCTGCGATTCGACCTCGATCCTTCCGCCGAACATGTTCTCCGTGATTTCCTTCACGACGGCGAGGCCGATCCCCGAGCCTTCGGCCGCTTTGGTAGTGAATCCCCGATCGAAGATCCGGCCGAGATGCCGAGCGTCTATCCCGGTCCCCTGATCGCGCACCACGAGCCGGAGGGTGTCGGCCACGCGGTTCATGGCAATCACGATCACCGCCTTCGGGTCGCGCGAGGCATCGACGGCGTTGCGAATCAGGTTCGTGAGCACCTGGTAGAGCGCGCCGGAATCGCCATACAGGTAAATCGAGTCGACACCGGATTCCCACTGCAATGCAACGCCACGCTTGCGGGCAACCGGCCGCTCGAGGGTGACGCAGGACCGGACAACGGGTCTGACGTCGAAGCGCCCCAATCTTCCGACGCCGCCAAAGGGACGGTCCTGTATCGATCGGAGGTAGTCGGCGGCCTGCTCGATTCCCCCCGCCACGTTCGCGAAGTCTGCGAGCAGCGCTGAACGAAATGCCGGATCGAGCGACTGAGCGTCACGCAGTGTGTCCATGCCGAGGTCCAGGTTGCCGAGGGCGACAGCGAGGGGGTTGCCCACTTCGTGGGCGATCACGCTCGGCTGGCGCGCGAGCTCCCACAGCGATTCCGCCGGCGACAGCCGCCGTTGGGAGCCTTCCGCAGCCGCAGCGAGGGCGCCGAGGGACAGGCCGGCTAGCTCCAAGATGAGCCGTTCCCGGCTGCGCCGTTCAACCCCCGTCGGCGGTGGCGCGGCGGGGCGCGAACGTACTGGTGCCACGACCCACGGCCCGCCCCCGTCCTCGGCCAGGCGGCAGCCGACCCAACGGCTCTTCTGGACGATGGGGGCGCCCCAGCGGCGCAGCGTGGTATCCAAGTCGAGCACGGTAGACTTAGCGGGGGGATCGGGGATACCGCTGAACAAGGGGATGGCATCGGCGGACGCGGAGATTTCCCACAGCGTTACGACGCGGCCGTGAAGCGCGATCCCGGCCTGCCGTAAGACTTCGCGCTCATGCGCTCGCTCTGCCACCATAGCCGCGGCAAGATACAGCCGGGCTGATGAACCCTGTTAGGGCGTTTTTGCGGCACGAAGGGGCAGAATTGCGGCATCGTCTAGTCGGAGCGGCCTCCGGTGCGACGCGACAGGTGATGCTCCTCATCCATCCGCCACGTCTTCCCGCCGTCGTGCGACGTCTCGCCGCGCCATATGAACGAATTGGGTGTGATGTCGTTGAACGACCAGCGTAACTCGGCACCGTGGTCGTCATGGCCGCGCAGCACGATGCGATCCCCCTCGGCGCCCCCTTGCATTCGGATGGCCACGTTGAAGGACGGCGCCGCAAACATTATGGTCCACTTGTCGGTCTTGGGATCGACCCACCGCACCCCGGTAACCATTCTTCGCTCCTCATTCGAGCCAGGCTTCGGGTAGCCGAGGAAGATGTCCTGCAACGCGTAGCCGTCGAGGATCCATCCGAAGAGAACCTCGCCGCGCGAGTGGCGGACGCTGCCGTCCTCGGCAATGAACGAGTAGTCCGCGTCCCATGTCCCCACGAAGCGCCCGAACACGTCCGCGTGGTGACCCAGCGAGGGATGCGGCCCGCGAGCCGCGAGAGCGGCGATCATGTCGCCACCGGGATCCGTCCGCGGCTTGTGTGCCCAGGCGAGCATGGCAGCCACCGCCGCGGCGGCGGCAACCCACTGAGACACGTTCGCGAACGACCTCATAGTGTTTCCTCCTTTCGCTCCATAGTATTTGACGTGTGGACACGACCCGCCGCTTGAAGTTTCTTGCGCGCGCAGCGTCCGTCGCACAGAACGCGCGACGGGTCTTGTTTGAATCGCTCGGCATCTCCGTCGTCGATTTCCAGTGCCACGCGCACGTCGCCGCCGATGGCGCTGAGGAGCCGAACCCGACGCACAGCATCGTGCTCGTGCGCCGGGGTGTGTTTCGGCGCACGCAGCAGCGGGAGACCGTGCTGGCCGATCCCAACCATGTCCTGTTGTTCAACGCGGCGGAGCCGTACCGCTACGCTCATCCCCTACCGGGCGGGGACGCCTGCACGATTCTCACCGTAGAGACTGATCGGGCGTTGGAGCTCGTCTGCCGCCATGCCCCGGTGGACGCCGAGTATCCGGAGAGACCGTTCCGCCGCGGCCATGGTCTGAGCTCGCCGCGCACGGTGTGGCTTCACTGGGAGTTTCTGAATCTCATCGCCCGCGGGGCTGGCAGGCTCGCGCTGGAAGACGCGCTCGCCGAGCTGGCGAACGAAGCGGTCGCGTGCGTCTACGGGGCGCCGGTTCCGAGCCGGCGCGCATCGCCGTCCACACAGCGGCGGAGGCGCGACCTCGTCGAGACCGTGAAGCTCATGATCAGCGAACGCCTCGAGCGGCCGCCGAGCCTCACGGAGCTGGCTGACGTACTCGACTGCTCACCCTACCATCTGTCTCACACTTTCCACGGCACGGCCGGTCTGAGCCTCCGTCGCTACCTCAGGCGGTTGAGGGCACGGGTCGCCGCCGAGCGCCTAGCCGCCGGCGCGAGCCGCCTGACGCCGTTGGCCCTGGATCTCGGCTACGCGGATCACAGCCATTTCACGAACTCGTTCAGACGCGAGTGGGGCGTTTCACCCTCGACGTTCCGGTCGAGGTTGGGCCATGTGACGCGTGGCTGATCGCCGCGCCCCGGTCAGAAGTCACAATGAGAGATCAGGGCGTTCCTCTGCCGGTCGCGCACGTTGCATGAATGTCTGCGAGACGCACGGCCGCTTTATCGGACGCACTGAGTGACCCGAGTCCCCTCGCGCGGCATGGCCCGTGCAACCGATCCCCCGCATGTCACCCTATCGCAAACACCTGCGTGTCGCGGGGTTCGTCTTCGGCCTCGTGATCCAGGCCACGTCCCTCGCGGCCCAGGGCGGCCAGCAAGCGCGTCGGTTGGCCACACCGACGTCATCCGACGCCGCTCCTGACGCTGAGGCTCAGCCCGCGCTCGAGCCTGCGCGCAGCATCCTCCGCCATCTCGTGGGGCGTTGGCGCGTCGAAGTCCGGTTCGCGGGAAACTTCGACGGCCCCCCCGACGCAGCGGCGACGCGAATCGTCGACACGCTGTTCGACGACCTCCGGCTCCAGTGGACCGAGGTGGAGGATGATTCCTCCCACCTCGCGAGCCAGGGCGTCATCGGGTTCGACACGCGTACCGCCCGGTTCTACAGTACCGCCGTTCACAGCGGGGTGGGCGCGGAGTTCCTGACGGGCACCCTCAATCTGGTCGAGCCCGTCGTGACGTTCGCACCGATGGCTCCCACCGCACGCGGGCAGGCGAGTGAGTCGTTCACGTGGACCATGGTGGACTCGGACCACTTCATCTGGGCGCCCCTCGACCGCGGATGGCGGGCGGTGCTCACGCGCGAGCACTAGCGAGCGCGAGACAGGCGCGGCGGCTGGTGGCGACGCCGCAAGCAGGCTAGTCTTCCCGCAGCGCAAGGGGCGCATCCCGTCCGCGGGAAGGACGACATGGTGCGTACTCCGGGCCTTCCATTGAGAGGCTTCGTGTGTTTCCCAACCCGCAGGATGCCCTGCCCCTTCCCACCCGGCCCAGTTTGGAGCAGTACCGCAAACTCGCGAAGGATCTCGTGAAGGCCTGCACCGCGGGGGCGCCGCGCGCCATCGGCGAGTGGGCGGATCGCTGGATCGGGTCACTGCTTGCCGCTTCCAATCAACGGTCTCGAGATCGTGCGGCCAATCAGGTCGAGGAGTTCGCGATCCACGCGATGACCGCCGGCAAACGCACCTGCGTGCTGGCTGACGCGCAGTTCGTGCTCGCCCGCGCCCACGGATTCGAGAGCTGGCCAAAATTCAGCGCACACCTCGATGCCCTCACGCACGCGGGCGCTCCCTACGAGGCCGCCGCGCAGGCGATCGTGGACGGCGACGAGGAGACGCTGCAACGACTGCTGCGCGAGCGGCCTGAGCTGATCCGCGCACGCTCGGAGCGCGAGCACAATGCCACGTTGCTGCACTACGTCTCGGCCAACGGGGTCGAGGGATATCGCCAGAAAACGCCGAAGAACATCGTGCGGATCACGGAGATCCTGCTCAACGCGGGCGCCGAGGTTGATGCCGAGGCCGAGGTGTACGGCGGCGGGGCCACGGCGCTCGGCCTGGTCGCGACGAGCGCGCATCCCCGTGGGGCGGGCGTGCAAATCCCGCTGATCCAGCTGCTGCTCGAGCACGGCTCGCAGATCGAGCACCCCAATCTCGCCGGCAACGCACATGGCGCTGTCTTCGCCTGTCTCGCCAACGGATGTCCGGAGGCGGCGCGTTATCTCGCCGACCGCGGCGCACGCCTCGATTTCGTCTCGGCGGCGGGAGTGGGGCGGCTCGATGTCGTCGAGAGTTTCTTTGACCCGGCGACCAAGCCCGAACGGGAAATGGCGATGCGGTACGCGGCAGCGTACGGTAAGGGGAATGTCGTCACGTTCATGCTGGACCGCGGCGTGGATGTTGATGCGCATACCGGCGATGGTGAAACGGCGCTGTTCTATGCCGTCTTGAGTGGCCACCACGACGTGATCCAGCTGTTGCTCGCGCGTGGCGCCCGCCCTGGCCTGCGGACCCGCTATGGAGGCGACATGGTCGGAGCCGCGTTGTGGCGCGCCGGGCATGGCGGCGACGGGGATCTCTATTTGAAGATCATCGACGTACTCGTGGCAGCGGGTGGTGCGGTGCCTGATCGGCATCCACCGATCACTGAGATGGTGGATGCCGCGCTCGCCCGACGTGGCAGTGTGGCGGTCGAGTCGCGGTATTGGTGGGGTGAGGAGCCGCGTCGCTGATTGCGCTTGGACGCCGTCCCGCAAGACTATGGTAGAAGGCAGGTTAAGCGCTCTTGCGGCTCCATGCCGAAAGTGAATGTTGCTGTGTCCTTTTTGACGGATCATCCGTGAGCGTTTGGGAAAAAGCCGTCGCTGGATCATTGCATGCGTTACACCTCGCATTGCATGCGTTACGCCTCGACACCATGAGGGCCAAGTTCGTGGCGTTCGCGGTGTTAGCGACTCTTGTATCAACCGTCGCGATGACCGTGATGCTGTACGGACGGATCCGTCGCTCGGTGGGCGATCGCGCCGGCACCGAGTTGCGCGGCGTGACGTCGGACGTGGCGCGCGAAGTAGGCGTGTGGCTCGATCAGCGCTTGTATGACTTGCGGCTGCGGGCGAGCCCTTACGTCGTTTCAGACAATCTGGCCCGGGCGTCGGGGCGTGGCGGGCAGCAGGCCATCGATCGTCTGCGCGATTACCTCGCCTCGGTTCGGCAGAACCTCCCAGCTCACGATGGCCTCGCGATCAGCGGAAAAGACGGGCAGCTGCTGACGAGTAGCGGCAGCCGGACGGGCTTGCGACTCACGCCCGACCGCATGAACACCTTGCGGACGCGCGACGCGCTCGTGGGCGAGCCGTTCTGGGACGCGGGGCTGGGCAAAGCGGCGGTGCAGCTCGTGGTGCCGATCCGCAAGGATGACGGGTTATTCCTGGGCGCGCTCGTCGCGAAGGTGAATTTGGACAGCGTCAGGAGCATCCTGGAGCAGCTGGCCGGAGACGGGTCGCGCGTCGCCTACATCATCACGGAGCAAGGTCGCGTTGTGATCAGCTCGGCGGGCAACTCTGCCGACGTCATGAAGACCACCTTGCCGGAAGCAGCCACGAGAGAATTGACCGAACGTGAAGGCCAGACCGTCGCCGAAACGCGTGCCGGCAGACGTGAGGTCATGGCGGTGCTGCGACGTATTCCCCAATTGCGCTGGGCAGCCGTTGCTGAAATGCCGCGAGCCGCAGCCACGCGCGAAGCCGGCGCGCTGTGGCTCAAGACCGTGTTCCTTCTTATCGTGCTGCTCGGTGGCGTCGGGCTGTTGGCGTCAATCGTGGGTCTGTACATCACTCGACCTCTCGCGCGCCTCACCGAAGCCGCCGCACGCGTGTCGGCCGGCGACCTCTCGGTCGAGCTTCCGACGGGGGGTGAAGGAGAGGTGGGGTATTTGACGCGGGCGTTCAATACCGTGGTGTCGCGGCTGCGCGAGCGGGACAACCAAAGCGAGTTGGAGAAGCTGTCGCTGACCGATTCCCTGACCGGGCTCTACAACCGCCGCCACCTGATGGGCACGCTCGCGAGCGAAGTGCAGCGGTCACGACGGCTGCGGCGCGCGTTCTCGGTGGTGCTGGCGGATGTG
This sequence comes from Gemmatimonadales bacterium, assembly GCA_036390255.1. GTDB lineage: Bacteria > Gemmatimonadota > Gemmatimonadetes > Gemmatimonadales > GWC2-71-9 > 20CM-2-65-7. The sequence continues at coordinate 13,566 of DASWCE010000059.1, forward strand.
GACCATTTCAAGCAATACAACGACACCCACGGACACCTCGCGGGTGATGGCGCCCTGGTGAAGATCGCCGAGGTCTTCCGCAGAACGACGCGGGCGGTGGACTGTGTCGCGCGTTACGGTGGCGAAGAGTTCGTGGTGATGTTGCTCGAGGCGAACCTGGCGACGGCCGCGCTCGTCGCCGAGCGCATCCGCGCCCGCGTGGCGGCGCAGGACCTCGGCCCGGGGTCGCTGACCGTGAGCATTGGACTGGCCGAGTATCCTGACGGCGGCGAGACGCCGGAGGAGCTGATTGCCTCCGCGGATGCGGCCATGTATAAGGCGAAGAGCGCGGGCCGGAACCAAGTGGTGGTTGCGGGGACCGCGCAGCCCCCGCAAGAGCGGAAGGACGCGACGCAAACGCGAAGCGTGAAGTAGCAGGGATCTCGAAGGAATTTGGCAAGTCGGACCCCACGATCGCCCTCTCGATTACGCTCACCTTCATCTTCCGACGCTTTCGCTGGACGTGGTCAGCGCGCCCTCGTTGCCATGTACAGATCCACGCCGCCGCTGCCGCCGGGACGATCGGATGCGAACAGGAGGATCCGCCCATCGGCCGACAGGCTTGGCTGCACCTCGTTGAACTCGGTGTTAACCGGCGCCCCAAGGTTGATAGGCGTAGTCCACGGTGCTCCGAACGCTCGACGGGTCGAGACCCAGATGTCTTGCGATCCACCGGCGCTGCCGGCGCGATTCGATGACAGGAACAGTTCGCGCCCGTCAAAGCGGATGGTTGGTCGCAGGTCGTTGCCCTCGCTGCTGAGCTCTGGCACAAGAACGGCACGACCGAACGCGCCATCGGGACCGATCACACTGAGATAGATATGCAGAGGATGATCGGGACCGGGATCGGCACGATCACTCGCGACGTAGAGCTCGGGAAGCCGAAGCGTAACGCCTCCCTCAAATCCGGGGCTGTTTACTTGGGGACCGAGGTTCACCGGCGCCTCCCAGGCGAAGTCATCGTTGGGATCGGAGCGCCACGACACCCAAATGTCGGTCGTCCCCGAGGCACCTGGGCGACCGCTCCCGAAGTAGAGTCGATGCCCGTCGCGTGAGATATGCGGTGCAGCTTCGCGCCCGGAGGTGTTGATGACGGCACCGAGGTTCACGGGCGGGCCCCAGGGCTGGTCGGGGCCGGAACGGCGCGACACGTAGAGGTCGGTCGCGCCGAAGCCACCAGGCCGGTTGGACGAGAAGTAGAGGCTGAGCCCCTCCGGCGACAGCTCAGGCGTGAAGTCAGTGAATGCCGAGTTGACGACCGGCCCGAGGTTGACCGAAGCCGACCAGTTCGAGAAATGGTCGGCGCCTGCGGAAACCTCATCGGTGAGCAGCGGACCTTGGGGCAGGAACGCATCGGTCCTTGCTTCACAGCCGCCCATCAGCGTGCAGGCGACGCCGCAGACTAGCAGGCGGATCACCTTCATAGTACCTCCTCACATGTGTGGGTTGAGCCGTCGGCACCATCATTGAGACGCCGGCGTGTCGCCAGTAGGTTAGGCGGCACGGGTGATCCGGCGATGATCCAACGGTGATCCGGCCACGTCCATGATCCAGTTCTCGACGCTTGGGTGCCTTCGTCTGACTGGCGGCGACGCTGATCGGCTCGCCGGACTCCTCGCGCAGCCGAAGCGGATTGCGCTGCTCGCCTACCTCGCGCTCGCTCGGCCGCGTGGCTTCCACAGCAGGGACACAATTCGCCCGCTGTTCTGGCCGGAGCTGGATGGCCGCCACGCGCGCTGGGCCCTCAACCAGTCGATCCGATATCTGCGCCGAGCGCTGGGACGCGCCGCCGTGTTGAGCCGGGGGCAGAACGACATCGAGCTTAACACGACGCTCGTCCGATGCGATGCCGTCGCATTCGAGACCGCGTGCGAGGTCGGCGCCTGGGGAGAAGCGGTGGCAATGTGTACGGGCGAGCTGCTGCCCGGTCTGTACCCGGGCGGCGCACCTGAGCTCGACCAGTGGCTCGACGCCGAGCGGGACCGGCTCCGGCACCTGGCCGCGCGGGCCGTCGCCGCGCGCAGCGAGGAACTGCTCTCCGGCGGTGACGTCACTGGGGCTGCCGAGTCTGCCCGCCAGGCGGTTCGTCTTGTGCCCGACGACGAGACCCGAGTGCGTCGGCTGATTGAGGTCTTGAGCGCGGCCGGCGATCGCGCGGGAGCCGTTCAGGCATACGAGAATTACGCGTCCTGGCTGCAGCGCGAGCTCGATCTCGAGCCGGCGCCGGCGACTCGGGCGCTCATCGACGCCCTTCAGGCAGACGACAAGTCGGCGGTCAGGCCGGCGGGACGCCGTTCGCGTTGGCCGTCGGACGCCCCGAAAGTTGCGGCGGTGCCACCCCTCGCCACGACTCATGTCCGTCGGGGATGGTCCCAGGCCCGCGTCGGCATGGCCGTCGGAGCATTGGCTCTCGTTGCCGTCGCAGTTGTGTGGACGAGCACGCGGGCGGCCCATTCCGGCGTCACATCCCTAGCGATCGTCCCCTGCGCCTCGACTGCCACCGACTCGCTCGCTGCCTACCGCGCGGTGTTGATGACTGAGGACCTGACGGCCGCAGCGGCGAAGAGCAGGCTGTTCGACAAGGTTATCGCGTTTCAGTCGGCCGCACTGTACCGCGGCACGACCAAACGGCCCACGGAGATCCGGCGGGAGCTGGGCGTGGATGCACTGCTGTTCTGCCGTTATGAGGCGACCGCTCCTGTCGAGCGGTTACGCGTGCAACTCGTGGACGGTCGCACGTCTGCGCTACTATGGGCGGACCAGTTCGATCGGGACATCGCGATCCCGGACGCCGCGTCGCTGCCCACGCTCTTGGTTCAGGGGCTCCGCGATTACGCTCTCGCCGGCCGCGTCATGCACCAAGTGCCGCCCGCCCGGCTCCCGTCCCACGATCTAAAGGCTGTGGCTCTGTACACGGAAGGCCGCTACTACGTCGCGCGACAGACTGAGAGCTCCGTCAGACAAGGCATCGCCCGTTTTGAGCAGGCGATCCGGCGTGATCCCAGCTTCGCGCTGGCACACGCTGGGCTTTCCCGTGCGTATTTCACGCTCGGCACGGGCTACGGGAGCATGGAGCCGCGGGAGGCGTTCCCGGCGATGAAGCACGCCGCCGAACGGGCGCTCGCCTTGGACTCGACGCTGGGCGAAGCGCACGAGCTGCTCGCGGAGTACGACATGAACTTCGGCTGGGACTGGGCGGCTGCCGACGAGCATCTGCGAGAGGCGATCCGGCTGGACCCCTACATGCCGCGCGTGCTCCAGATGCGCGCCTACTTCCTGACGCTGTTCGGTCGCTCAACTGAGGCACTTTCCCTCGACGCCGAGGCGCTCGACTTGAGTCCGGTCGACCCCATGACATGGACCGACGCGGCGTCTCACCGCGTCCTCGCCGGCCGACCCGATGAGGCGCTGCCCTTTGTCCGCCGCGGCCTGGAGCTCGGCCCCGACTTCCCACCGATTCTCTTGGTCGCCGGAGGTCTCTATGCGGAGACCGGTCGGCCGGACCAGGGAATCGCGTACCTGCGGCGTGCGGACAGCATGTCCGGCGGACAGGCGATCCTGCGGGGGCGCCTGGCCTACGCCTACGCTCTCGCGGGTGACTCGGCCAACGCCGACCCCATCTTGCGCGAACTGAAGCGCGACGCCGCTGTGGCGAGCCCGCCCGCGAAGACCGCGACTGCTATCGCCGTCGTCTACATTGGCCTGGGCGAGCGAGACTCGGCGTTCGCGTGGCTGGAAACCGCCTATCGCGAGCACTCCGGCAACCTCGCGCATGTCCTCCGCACGCCTGCCGGCTGGCGCCTGGCCGGCGACCGGCGCTACTTGGATTTGATGCGACGGATCGGCCTGCCGCCCGAGCACCCCAGCCTGGACGAGTTCCGCAGCCGCGGTCGGATCGTCTTCGAGTCCTCAGAAGCTAGCCCGCCGCTGACGACGGGCCGCCGCCCTCGCTAGCTACCGGCACTCGCTCCGGAAATCGTCGACGACCCCGACCACGTCCCCGTTAGCGTTCACGGTGAAATGCAGCACCTGGAGCCCAAGGAAGTTCGGCGCCTGGCCCTGGCCCAACAGACGAACCGTCACGTTCGCGGTGACGCCGAACTGAATCGTTTCAGCATTCGCATTGAATATCGTGTCCGCCGTGAACACGTATGCGGCTCCGGTAACGGCACCGGTGCCGTTACCGTGCTCGAGGACCCGGGCGACAGTGTGGGATCCGCCGTGCTCGTCGGGCCGCGTGTCGAACCGGACCTGGGTCCATCCCTCGATGTCGACGAACTCACCGTTGCACGGATTTATGAGCCCCGTCACGAAGGGGGCTGGTGCGGCCGTCGGTGCAACCGCCTGAAATTCGAGTGTCGGCCCGGCTGGCGACGGTCGCTCCGCGCACCCGATTGCGAGGGCGGCGCCCACTGCTACAGCGAAATACAGCCGATTCGTGAGCATACGTGACCTCCTGCGTCGAGCGGGATGACTCCCGCGTTTCACGATGAGAGGGCCTAGGCAGTTCGAGCCCAGTCCAACAATAGGCCGCCGGGGAATGCAGCGCGAGTCGGAGCGACGAGCAATCACGCGATGTTCTGTCGGGAACGCTTCACGAACGGTAGTTTCGGCCTCGTCCCATTCCAGCGCCGAGGGGAAGCAATGCGTCACCGTACCTTCGCAACGCTCGTCTTGCTGCAACTGGTATTTGGTCGCTCTTCCGCTCAAGTCTCTCGTCGCGCCCAATCCCTCCTCGGGCAAATGACACTCGAGGAGAAGATTGGGCAGCTCAACTTGGCTGCAGGGGTCGGCCTGGGAGGGTTCGTCACAGCTGCATCGGACACCGACATCATCCACGGTCGTGTCGGGGCCATCCTCTGGCTGGCGGATCCCAAAGAGATGAATCGGATGCAGCATCTCGCGGTCGAAAAGAGTCGACTGCACATCCCCCTCCTCTTTGGACTGGACGTGATCCACGGCTATCGCACGCTGTTTCCGGCACCTCTGGGTATGGCTTCGTCATGGGATCCCGCCGTGGAGGAGCAGGCGCAGGCCTTCGCGGCCGGGGAAGCTCGGAGCGCGGGAATCCGTTGGACATTCACGCCGATGCTCGACATCGCTCACGATGCCCGATGGGGGCGCATTCAGGAAGGCGCTGGCGAGGATCCCTATCTCGGCGCCGCGATGGCGCGAGCGCAGGTGCGCGGGTTCCAGGGAGCCAGCCTGGGGCCGAATAGCGTGGTCGCGTGTGCCAAACACTTCGCTGGATATGGCGCGGCCGAAGGAGGCCGGGACTACGACGGCTCATACGTCCCGGAGGAGCTGATGCAGAACGTTTACCTCGTTCCCTTCCACGCGGCCGTCGAGGAGGGTGTGGGCAGCATCATGTCGGCGTACATGGATTTGAATGACGTACCCGCCAGCGGCAATCGCTGGCTGCTGACCGACGTGCTCCGACGGGAATGGGGATTCCGCGGCTTCGTTGCATCGGATGCGTTTGCCGTCGCGAGCCTGCAGGTCCACGGATTTGCATCCGATCCGACCGATGCCACTGCCAAAGCGATCACCG
>DASWCE010000060.1:0-12410 GCA_036390255.1 Gemmatimonadales bacterium
CACGGCAGGGTCGGCTTCCTCGATTTCGAAACGATCCAGCGTGCGGTCCCCGTGTGGCCAGGCATGGGACCGTGGGAGCAGGCACCGGCGCAATTCAGCTATCACGAGCTGCAGGACGACGGCACGTATGCGCACGACGAGTTTCTGGCGGAGGGTCCGAAGGACTGCCGGCCCGCGCTGGTGCGCCACATGCTCGCAGCGACGCGGCGCGCCGACACGATCGCGACATACTCCCATTTCGAGCGGACCAAGATCCGGGCCCTGAAGAAGGCGGTGCCCGAGCTGCAGCCGGAGCTCGAAGCACTCGAGCACAAGCTGGTCGATCTGCTGCCGATCGTGCGCGAGAACGTCTACCACCCCGACTTCCTCGGCAGCTTCAGTCTCAAAAACGTGCTGCACCCGCTGGTCCCGGAGCTGACCTACGACGATCTCGTGATCGTCGACGGGCTCGTCGCGAGCGTGGAAATCGCTCGGCTCCTCTTTGTGGCGGGCAAGATTCCGCAGGAGGAGCAGACCCGAGTGCGGCAGGATCTGCTCAACTACTGCGAGCGGGATACGTGGGCGATGGTGAGGGTGCTGGAACGGCTGAGGGAATTGGCCTCCACACCCTGAAGGGTGTGCTCGGCGGACACTGTCCTTAAGGACAATGTTTGCCAGGCGCAGGCTTTAGCCTGTGAAAAGACGAAAGCCGGAGAGCTGTTGCTCCCCGGCTTTCTTGGCGTAGCGAACCTGGCTACGCGGTGACCTGTCACGTACATAAAACATCGGCGACCAGTTTCGCCGAGTCAATAGGGAGCGAGGGTTGCTGGTGGTGGGATTCGAACCCACAAGGGCTTTCGCCCAGTGACGTGACAGGTCACCGCGTTTACCAGTTTCGCCACACCAGCACCATGGCTGCGAACCCCTGGCAATCCCGAAGGCCAAGACGCGAGACCCCTACACGCGCTGCCGCTCGCGACAGCACGATGTGTCGTGAATGCGGTTTGATGGTCTCAATCAAACGCTGAGGGGAGCAATTAGACGCGGGGGAGTGCAAGTGCTGGAAGGCCGAGTCGCGCCGCCCAATAGGGCGCAAGCGCGCGCGCCACTTCGACGTGCGCGATGATCCAGACACGCATACGATCACTTGATTCCCACTTGACGGGCCGATAGCAACATGCGGGCATCCTAGCTCTCGACACTCCTCGAGGAGCGCAAATGCTTGCGATACGTCTGCATCACCCTGCTTGGGCATTGCCGGCCATGGCGGCCTCCATTGTTTGACATCACCGGCAGGGCGCGTACATCTCACGCCGGAGCATCGCGGTGACCAGACGTGGCGCGCGCTCTCAAGGGGTCGTGCAGACGATGCCAGCTCGTGTGGCCGAAGAACTGACCGCGACAGCGGCCGGGGCCCGGAAACGTTTTCAGACGGTGCCCTGGTATACGGCCGCGGTACTGATCGCCTCCACCTGCGTGGTGGTGGGTCTGCTCTGGGACGTTTCCTGGCACCGCACCGTGGGGCGCGACACGTTCTGGACATTGCCCCACCTGCTGGAGCAATTCGCCGCGCTGCTGGCCGGGCTCGGCTGCGGCTGGCTCGTACTCCAGACGACGTTCGCGGGAACCCCCGAGCAACGAGGGACATCCGTCCGGATATGGGGATTCCGCGCGCCGCTGGGGGCGTGGGTCTGCATCTGGAGCACCTTCGTCATGCTCGTCTCAGCGCCGTTCGACGACTGGTGGCACCGTGCCTACGGTCTCGACGTCAAGATCCTCAGCCCTCCGCACGTCGTGCTCGGCCTCGGGATGATGTCGCTGCAGTTGGGCGCGCTCTTGCTGGTACTCCCGGAGCAGAATCGGACGCGCGCTGAGTCGGCGCGGCTCTTCGGCATCCTCTCCGCGTACGCGGCCGGGCTCCTCGTGGCGGTGCTGGCAACGCTGGTAATGGAGCACGCCGCTTTCCCCAATCACATGCACAGCGCGCGCTTCTACATGGCCACAGGCGCGGTCTTCCCCCTCATGTTGGTCGCCAGCGCGAGGGCTTCTCCATTGCGGTGGGGCGCCACCCTGACCGCGGCGTTCTACATGAGCATCGTGCTCGCGATGTTGTGGATTCTCGAGCTCTTTCCCGCGCAGTCCAAACTGGCACCCGTCTTCAATCCCGCGACACACATGGTGCCGCCACCGTTTCCGCTGCTGCTCGTCGTCCCGGCCGTCTTGATCGACGTACTGCAGCGACGTGTGGGTAACCGCCACGACTGGCTCCTCGCCGCCGTCACCGGGCTCGCGTTCGTCGCGGTGATGCTCGCGGTCCATTGGTTCTGGGCGGAATTCATGCTGTCGCCGGCGGCGCGGAACGGCGTGTTCGGTGCCGATCGGTGGGACTACAGCGTCCGGCTGGGCCCCTGGCAATACCAGTATTGGAACCTGGACGGGGGTGCGAGCGGCACGTTCAAGTGGGGTCGCGCCGGCAATGTGGTCGGCGCGTTCAGCCCGGCACTCTTCGCGCGTGGACTGGGCATAGCGGCGCTGATCGCGATGGGCTCTTCGCGGCTCGGCCTGTGGCTGGGCACGTGGATGTCCGAGCTGAAGCGATGACCCATCGGCGCGATTTCGTCGCCTCGTGCGGCGCACTGGTGCTTGCCCTGAGCGGTTGCCAATCGCTGCTCTCCCGCACGCGGTTGGCGCATCTCGCGCTCGCTGACCCGGACCCTGACGATTACGAGCCGGTGCTCGGCGCCCTCATTGCCACGATTCTTCCCTTTGATCATCCGCGCTTTCCACGGGTCTCGGCGGCGGAGGTGCAAGAGCGCCTGCTCGCGCTCTTCCCGCTCGGCGAGGAGCAGTATGTCGTGCTGCAAAAGGGGTTGATGGTGTTCGATCGCCTCGACCTCTTCCCCGTGCTCCAGACGCCCATGGTCGCCGAAGCACGCGCCCTACAGGATGCGAGCGATGCGGCGATCGCCGCGTGTGCAGCCCAGGATCGCCGTCTCTACCTCGCGTGGCGGCGCACGTTTCCTTCCGACGCGACCTCTTTTACCGCACTGCAACCGCCGGCGCGGACAGCGTATTTCCGGCTCTGGGGGCAAAGCGGGTTCAATAGCAAAGCCCTGTTCTATACCTCCGCCAAACGTCTGGTCATGATCACCGCGTACTCGATGCGCGACTTCTGGCGCGCGATCGGCTACGCCGGACCGCTGCTCAAGCCATCATGACGCGGATCACGTGTGACATCCTGATCATCGGGTCGGGCGCAGCCGGCGGAGTTCTGGCGGCGACGCTCAGCGAGCTGACCAACAAGCGGATCGTCCTGGTCGAGAAGGGCGGATACTTCGCCAAGGACTTCTTCAACCAGAGCGAATTGGACATGCGCGTGCTGTACGCCGAGGAAGGCCAGCGCGCGACCGTGGATGGCGCGATTCCCGTGCGGGGCGGCGAGTGTGTAGGCGGCGGGACGACCGTCAACGTCGCGCTCTCGTTCGACCCGATCCAGGCTGTGTGGCAAGGTTGGCAGCGGGACTTCGGGCTGACGGGCTTCTCATTCGACAGTGCGAGCGACTATGGCGTGAGCGGCTTGAGCCTCCGGTCCGCCACCGCGGACGTACGGCGCCGAGTCAATGTGCACACCCCCGCTGACGCCGAGATCAACGACAACAATCTCATTCTGGCCAAGGGATGTCGAGCGCTTGGCATTGCCGTCAAGCGCTTCGAACTCAACATGCGCGACTGCCTCGGCTGCGGCTATTGCACCGAAGGATGCGCGTACGACCGGAAACAGGGCACGATGATCACCTTCATCGCCGACGCCCTGAGCCGCGGCGTGCAGCTCATTCACCACTGCAGCATTGAACAGATCGTGTTCGAGCGACGCGGCGGCATAACGCGCGCGGCGGGGGCGCGGGGCAGCGTCCGCGCCTCTCGACCGGGTTCGCAGCCGAACACGGTGCCGCCGGGTCCCTTGCAGATAGCGGCCGGGATGGTGGTGCTCTCCGGCGGCTCGATCGAGTCACCGGCGCTCCTGGAGCGCTCGAGTCATCCCGATCCTCAGCATATCCTCGGCACAGGATTGGTGTTGCATCCGAGCCTCCCGGTCCTCGGGCTGATGGATCGCGAGATCGTCAACTACCGCGGCATCAGCGGCGCGATTTTCAGCGACCATTTCTACGAGAGTCGGGGCTTCTATTTCGAGTGCCTCTTCGGTCATCCCGTGTACGGCTCCTTTGTCTTCCCCGGTGTCGGAGCGGAGCACTTCGAGCTGATGTTGGGCTTTTCTCGCACGGCGGCATTCGGCGTGATGCTGGTCGACAGCGTGGATCTCGCGAATCGCGTCCACTGGGATCGGATGCAGCGCAAGGCGGTGATCCGATATCGCCTCACGGATGCGGACAAGTCGCGGTTGCGGTTCGCCGCGCAGACTGCCGTCGAAGTGATGTTCGCTGCCGGGGCGCGCGAGGTCCTGCTCCCCTCGGAGGAGCCGGTGGGCACGCTGCGCGCGCCGCGGTTTCAGCGCGCCGAGCAGGCGGCGCTCTGCGCCGAGCTGCGGTTTCGTCCGCACGCGACCACGATCACGTCCGCGCACTGCCAGGCAACGGTGAAGATGAGCGAGGATCCGCGCCTGGGGATCGTGAATTCGCGGGGGGAATCGCACGCCGTGCAGAACCTGCTCGTGTGCGATTCATCCGCATTCCCCACGTCGTGCGGCGCGAATCCGATGATCTCGATCATGTCGCTCGCACGCTATCAGGGACGACGTGTTGCCGCGGAGCTGGCCCGATATGATCTCTAGCCCGCGCCACGCGATAGGAACGGCGATGCTCATCGCGCTGGGGAGCGCTCCGCTATCCGGCCAGGTGCGGGTGCTCGTGACGAGCATCGGCTACGAATCACCGACCCTCGTCGCGCCGGTGGTCTTGCTGTCCTTCGTCCCGGCAGCGGGAAAAGGGGTGTCGACGTTGGGGGTCGCCGGATACACGCTGACTGCCTCGCGCATCGCCTACCGCGGCCCGACGGTCGCAACGGTCGTCGCGCTCGAGGTTACGCCCGTCAACGCCAACAGCAGCAACTATGTCTACCGCGATGGCGAGCGCGACAGCGCGCTCGCGTTCCGCGACGCCAACGTCGCATTGCATGTCGGCCTGCGCTTCTCTCAAGAAGGCAAGTGGTCCCAGTGGGGCGTTGAGTTCGGAGCGATCGGCCTGAACGAATGGGTGTCGCGCGTTGCTGACCCGAGCGTTGTCTCGCACTGGCGAGATCCCTACGTCGGACTCCAGGTCGCCGCGAATTACAGCCGTGTCATCTCGGAGGACGTACTGGCGGCGCGCTGGGACGGCGTGAAAGCCGCGGCCGATTTCGTCGGCTTCGCCGGTGGGCAGCCCTGGTGGAAGTCGCGCGTTTGGCTGGGCGGAGGGAAGCGGGTCGGGAGAATCTCGATCATGGGGCGGGCGTGGCTGTTGTTCGGCCAGAACCTCGACATGGTCAATCAGCACCTGGTGGGCGGTTCGTGGGACCTCGACCCGAGTCCATCCCTGTACGGCTACCACTACGCTGAATTCCGCGTGAATCGCGGCGCGGTGTTGAGTGCGGGCGCGGATCTGCGGCTCGCGGGACCTTGGGAATTGGGAGTGCGCGCCGGTTACTTGACCAGCCCCGCACACTCGACATACGGCGAGGCCATCAGGCTGAGCACCGCGTGGAGCGGAATCGCGTTCCACATCGGCGTCGGACTGCCGAGAGCCGATGCACCCCTCGTGTTTGCCGGCATGAGCGCGGCGATCCTGTAGCGATGCGTGTGCCCCGGCTGCGCCGCACGCTGCTGACCCTCGGAGGGTTGGTGCTCCTGTGGATGCTCTTCAGCATCCCCATGGATGGGCCCGCGGCAGTCGTCAATCCTCACAAGCAGCAGTTCGGATGGGACGAGGATTCGTTGTGGTTCCAACTCGAGCGACGGTTCCGCGAGCTCCGCCCGCGCGGTTGCGACCCTGGCGCCACCGCCGATATCGCGGCTGCGTTGGCAGCGAGCCAGCGACTGGTTCGCACGGTGGACTCCCGCGCCTGGAATCCCGACGCCGCTGTCTTCGCTTCTCTCGAAGCCAATATCTTCGCGCTCGGCCCGATGATCGGCGCCTGCCCTCAGCGCCTGGGCGACTACATCCGTCTCGTCACGCAAACGCGCAGTGCGGTAAAGCGTCAGTCGCAACGGTGGGACGTGAATCAAGCGGCAACGAGAGACCGGATGTACCGGCTGCTGTTCGGCGGACGAGCGGCGCTCGAGGAGGTCATGCTGCAGGACTCCCTGGGGTCGCGTCCCGCGCTAGCGTTGGCCGAGGATGAGCCGTCGCAAACGCCCTTCACGCGAATTCTCGGCGTCACGATCCATAGCGGCGATCTGTTGGTCTCGAGAGGCGGCGGCCAGATCTCCGCGCTGATTGCGGTGGGCAACGACTACGCAGGCAATTTCTCCCATGTCGCCATGGTCTACGTCGACGAAAAAACCAGCCTCGCATCCGTGATCGAGTCGCGGCCCAAATCGGGCGTCGCCGTGCATCCGTTGGAGGACTACCTGGCGGATGTCAAACTGCGTGTCATGGTGTTGCGGCTCCGCGCCGACCTCCCGGCGCTGAGGGCGGATCCCTTGCTGCCGCACAAGGCCGCCATGATCGCGCTCGCCGCAGCGCGCACCCGCCGGATTCCCTATAACCTCGAGATGGATCTGCATGACACCACGCACATGTACTGCTCGCAGGTGCCGTCAGCCGCCTATGACAAACTGGGAATCCGTCTGTGGATGGGCATGTCGACCATCTCGGCACCCGGAATCATCTCCTGGCTCTCCGCCATGGGCGTGCGGCACTTTGAATCGGAGGAGCCGTCCGACCTCGAATACGATCCCCAGGTTCGCGTGGTCGCGGAATGGCGTGACCCCGAGACGCTATTCATGGATCACGTGGACAACGTCGTCACGGAGGCGATGCTGCGCGACGCGCAGCAGAATCAGGAGCTGACGTACCCATGGTACATGCTGCCACTGGGACGCCTGGTCAAGTTGTACAGCGTGACCGTGTACGCGCTCGGTTTCAGCGGTCCCATACCTCAGGACATGAGCGCCGACGCAGCGCTGCACGTGCTCAGCTTCAACGCGATTCACACGACCATCAAGCGCCGAGTGTTGGCGCGGGCGGTGGAGTTCCGCCACGAGCACGGCTACATCGCTCCCGAGTGGGACCTCCTTCATTTTGCCACGCGGTCGACCGGGCATGACCTCACCATCGGCGGCTATCTCGCCGCCCTGCGGGAGCAATTGTGAAACGGGCCGCGCTCCTCGCGATGTGGCTCGTCCTCTGCGCGCACGTCGGCAGCCCCGACACGTATTTCGAAGGCACAGCCGGTCCGTATCCGGTGCGCGTCGTGATCCGCAACCCCAGCGTCGTGCCCGGACTCGCCCAAATCTCCGTCCGGCTGCTCGCCCCTTACGCCGTGCGACGAGTGCTCGTGCTGCCCGTGTTTTGTGATCCGCGGACGGCGGCGCCACCACCGCCCGATCTTGCGCAGCGGGTCGCTGGTGACTCGATGCTATACAGCTCGGCGCTCTGGCTGATGAGCCGCGGTTCTTATGGCGTGGAAGTCACCCTGGAAGGGGAAGCAGGGACGGGGCGGGCGCTCGTGCCGGTCATGGCGGTTGCCACGAGCCGGCTCGCGCTGCAGAAGCCACTGGGCGGCGCGCTGCTGGCGTTCGGTGCGTTCTTGTTCGCCGGCGCGGTCACGATCATCGGCGCCGCCGTTCGGGAGAGCAGGCTCGGGCCGGGTGTTGCGCCCGATTCGCAGCGCGTGCGACGCGCACGCATTGCGATGGGGGTCAGCGCGGTGGTGCTCGCCCTGGCAATCACCGCCGGACGGGCGTGGTGGAACGCGGTGGACGCCGCGTACCGCACTGGACTCTATGAGGCACCGCACGCCAGCGCGATCCTGCGAGCCGACGGCGGCGATCAGATCCTCCGCGTGACGCTCGACGCGACGTCCGGCAGTTATCCCAGGCGGCAGTGGACACCGCTGGTTTCCGATCACGGCCACCTGATGCACCTTTTTCTCGTGCGCGATTCTCTGCTCGACGTGTTCGCGCATTTGCATCCGGTCGCGGTCGACTCGACGAGGTTCGAAACCCGGCTGCCGCCGCTGCCACGCGGACGGTACCGCCTGTTTGGCGACATCGTGGACGAGACCGGTTTTGCGCAGACGGTGGTCTCGACGATCGAGGTCACGGCACCGGGGGGCCCGTGGCGACCGTCGGACGCTGATGACGCCTGGACGGTGGCCACCGCCAGCCGGGGGGCGGCGAACATCGTCGCGCTGGAAGATGGCTCGACCATGGCCTGGGAGAAGCCCGGAACGCCGATCGTCGTGGATCGCGATGCTTCACTGCATTTCGTAGTCACGGATCCGATGGGGCGTCCCGCGGCGCTGGAGCCATACATGGAAATGGCCGGTCACGCCATGGTGATGCGAGATGACGGCGCGGTATTTGTTCACCTGCATCCCGAGGGGAACATTTCTCTCGCAGCACTCCAGACATTCGCGCTCCGGCAGAGAGGTGATACGGTGCGAGGGTCACTGAGTGCGAGGTTGGCGGCTACGCAGGCCGGAGCGACACCGGTACATGTACAGATGGTGAGCGCAACGAATGTGGCCTCGGTGTCATTTCCTTACGCATTTCCCAAAGCCGGTCATTATCTGATCTGGGTTCAAGTCAAGCGGCACGGGCGAATACTGACGGGCGTCTTCCACGCCGACGTGCAATAGGCTACCCCAGGTGTTGGAGCGGCTGCGGCAATTGGCTGCGTAAGAATGAGTAATGACGCAACTCAGGCGGAGAATCGCACCCAATGGCCTCGGAGCGCCTCCTTGAGCGCCGGCGTCGTCCAATCCACGTCGTGCTGCACCATGAACACGCGCCAAGGCGGCGTGTTGTCGATGTTCATGCCGATGTATGCCAACGCCGCTGCGCCGCCGTGTGCGGTGTCCTGGCTGCCTTGCGTGACGTCCACGACATATGCAACGAGCGGCGCGTCACGGTCCTCGCTCCACCGGGCAAGATCCGTGATCCGGACGTCGCCCGCCGACACCCATCCGCCTTCTCCATCACGCGCCCGAACTTCGTAATAGCCGTCCGTACGCTCGGCATCGACAAGCAGCAGCTCGTCGCCTGGATAGAGCTTCTCCTTGATCGGCCACGAGCTCGATGGGCCGGCGTGCAAGTTCGCGTGGCGCGTGACAACCGCCGCCTGCGCCGCCCCTCTCGTGACGAAGAGCACGGAAGCCCAAACCGTGACAGCCCGTTCCATGTAGCGACCCCTCGGCTCCGCACGTTCGTACTGGGTCAACACAGTTTGATTGTTATCGTCGGCGGTTATCCGATCGTTAGGGGGGCGTTATGTGGCGAGGTTGAGGAGCTGACAAGCTAACCAACACCCACGGCCGCGGGTGCCGGCCCGGCGTCGACGAGCTGCTTCGTGACGGGTTCGACACGGAAGTTGAGGCCTTCCAGAGTGCGGGAGCCCAGCAGGGTAAGGTCGCCCGGTTCGCCGAACACGACTTCGTCGCCCGCCTGCTTTCCCGCGACGTATACCGACACCGTGCCGGTCCAGCGCTCGAGCACCGTCCCATTCGCCTGACGGAAGCGCCACTGATTGTTGCGCTCGACGCCTAACGATTCGAGCACCTCTGTCGGTACCCAACTCAACTCCGCCCCCGTGTCGACGAGGACAGACCGGAGCGTGCGTTTTTGGCCCGGCCTGGCCGGGTTTTCAACCTCGATGTCAACGCGAAACGTCCCCATGTCGTTTGGCATAGCAGCTCCTGAAGGCACGCCGAGTAGTACCCCATCGTTGCGGGTCGTGTCAATATGTGGCTTCATGGGTTGGCAATCGTCTCCCTCAGAGAGCTCTCGCCTCGCGGAGTTCTTCGACGACGTATTACGGGAATCCGTCGGCTGAAGCGGGTTAGCGGAACAGCTTGAGCATTCCCAGGATGATCGCTGCGCTCGCGACTCCCTGCGTCATAAAGTACCAGAAGAAACGCTTCGTCATCCGCTTCTCGAATTGGTTGAGACTGGACGCCATGCCTACGAACCCCCATCTAAGCTGCGCGCTAAGAGAGCCTCGCGCGGTCGCCCCCAACTCTCCGAGCTTCGCGTCAATGCTGGCTGTTAGCTCGTCGAACAGCCGGTCCAGCTTGGCTTCCAAGCGCGCGTAGTTGCGCTCGTTCAGCTCGCGCAGTTCGGGCAGGGAAGGGGCATCCACGGGTTTGAATTTAACCGTCGGCTGAAGCCGCGGCTCGGCCACTACGCCGGCCCTTAGGGGCTGAAGCCTTACTCGCTTGATCCGCGACGCCGCGGTCGCCACCGGCAGGATATGTGTCGCCTGCCGCCGGGATGCCGTCACCAAGGTCGGCTGCTATCCGGTCTGCGCCCGGCATCAGTGGACTGTATCACGGCCGGATCCTGACCACCGCTGGAAAAAGAACGTCAGGGCGCGCCACAAACGGATCCCAATGCGCGCCTGTCAATGGTGCGGTTGCAGAAACCGGCTGAGTCGGCATCACGAGTGGACAAGCGGAACAAGCGGCCAACCGCCCCGCCCGATCGTCCTGTGTGGATTATGCCACGCGGTCGCCGACGGCCGGTGCCACAGGACCTGCTGAACTACTGCGAGCGGGACACGTGGGCGATGGTGAAGGTGGTGCAGCGGCTGAGGGAGTTGGCTGGTTAGGAATCATTCCCCCTCTCCGGAACGGAGAGGGGGCCAGGGGGTGAGGACACAAAAGCCGGCGAGCTCTCGCCCCTACACCGCGAACGTCTTCCGCACTCCCGCCGCGTACACGTTCCACGGCACCACATTCCGCAGCCGCGGCAACCACGTCGCTTGTGCACCCACGCGGTAGCGCAATCCCGGATTCGGCTGCTCGATGATCTGGAGCACGCGCCGCGCCACCTGCTGGGGCGGGATGCCGGACTTGAGGGCTTGCCCAAAAGCCGCGAGCATGCTCTTGCGGCTCGCGTCGTACGCGGGAAGCGGCCGTGCGGCGGCCGGCGACGCCTCACCGATCGGGGTGTTGACGAATCCGGGCTCCACCAGGCTCACGCTGATGCCAAACGGGCGGACCTCGTACCACAGCGACTCGGAATATCCCTCGAGCGCGAACTTGCTCGCCGAGTAAAAGGCGCTGTAGGGAATGGCAGTGTTGCCGGCGAGCGAGCTGATGTTGATGACCTTGCCCGCGCCGGCCGCGCGCATCCCCGGAAGCACCGCGTTCACCATTCGCACGGCGCCGAAGAAATTCGTCTCGAGCTGCGCCTTGGCCTCGTCGACGCTCGTCTCTTCCGCGGCGCCCGTGATCGAGTACCCCGCGTTGTTGACGAGCACGTCGAGGCGTCCGGCCTTGGCCACGACTTGCGCGACGCAGGCACGGACCGACTCGTCCGAGCGCACGTCGAGCGCCACCATGGTAACTCCCTGCGACTGTGCGCTCTCAGGCTTGCGCGCCGTGCCGAAAACTTTGAACCCGCGCTCAGCGAGTAGCCGTGCCGTCGCCTGGCCGATGCCGGACGAGGCGCCCGTGACGAGAATGGTCTGCGACATGGAGTCTCCGAAAGGTTATGCTCCGCACAACGCCCAGTGGGCGATCATCGTTCCGTCGGGGAAGCCGGTCCTTCAGCGCACGGGTAAAACAAGAAAGCCGGCGAGCTCTCGCTCCCCGGCTTTCTTGACGTAGCGAAACTGGCTACGCGGAGACCTCACACGTAAGCACAACATCGTCTCGGCCCTGGCGCCGAGTCAAGCCCACGAGGGTGCTGGTGGTGGGACTCGAACCCGCAAGGACTTTCGTCCTCGCACGTACCGGCCTCCTCTTGCCCCCCGCCCGCCGAGCCGAGCACAATATGGGTATGCCAGAGACCGCTGAACGCTGGACCGCGTCCATGGTCCGCGCGCTTCCCGACGACCGCAACCGCTACGAGGTCATCGACGGGGAGCTGCTCGTGACGCCCTCCCCGTCATGGCCGCATCAACGGGCCGTCGGCGGACTCTTCCTGCGATTGAGTGCCTATCTCCGCGGCCAACGATGGGCGGTTGTGTCGATGTCCCCAGCCGATATCTCATTCCACGAGGATATGCTGGTCCAGCCGGATTTGTTCGTGGTTCCGATCGGACCGGACCGACGGCTCCCAAGGCATTGGAGCGATGTTCGCGCGCTGCTCCTCGCGGTCGAAGTCCTTTCGCCATCGACGGCGCGCGCGGATCGACAGTCAAAACGCCGGCTCTATCAGCGCGAAGGCGTCGGCGAGTATTGGATCGTCGATCTCGATGCGCGAGTCGTGGAGCGGTGGCGGCCCGAGGACGATCGGCCTGAAATCGTGACCGGCACGCTCACGTGGCAGC
>DASWCE010000061.1:0-20699 GCA_036390255.1 Gemmatimonadales bacterium
ACGGTCAAAGACACACCGGATGACGAAGTCTTCGATCTGACATACGAAACGATGTGGCCGACCCATCCTTACGGCTTCCAAATTCTCGGGACCAAGGAGACGGTGACCGCGCTGTCGGCGGATGACCTGAAACATCTCCACACCCGCGCCTATTTCCCCGGCAATTGCGTCGTCGCGGCGGCGGGCAACCTGACGCACGACGCGCTGCTCAAGGAGGTCGAGGCGCAAGGGTGGTTCGATGGGGGAGCCGCGGCGGGGCAACCCCCACCGCCGGTGCCGCCCGTGCCCCCCGCGGTTCGCGGCGCCACGCGCGCGTTCGAAAAGGACACCGCACAGACCCACATCGTCTTCGCGACCGACACCATTCCCTATGCGGACCTCCGGAAGTACGGCCTGCTGGTGCTCTCCAACATCTTCGGGGGCGGCATGTCGAGCCGGCTGTTCCAGCGCATCCGTGAAGAGCTCGGCCTGGCATACGCGATTTACAGCTTTACGTCGTTCTATCGCGCGGTCGGGATGGCCGGCGTCTACGTGGGCACGCAACCCGGCCGGTCCGAGAAAGCGGCCGAGGCGATCCGAGGCGAATTTGCGCGCATGGCGAAAGAAGGCTTGCGTGGTGACGCATTGGAGGATGCGAAACAGCAGACCCTCGGACAGTTGATGCTGTCGCTGGAGAGCCCCACATCCCGGATGTATCGTTTGGCAAGCACGGCCGTCTATGGCGAGCAGTATCGCAGCCTGGATGAAGTCCTGCGCACCGTGGAAGCCTTGACCGCGGATGAGGTGTCGGCCTTGGCCGAGGAGTTCTTCGCGCCGGCGCGGCAGACGGTGGTGTCGCTGGGCCCCAACGGAGGCAAACCGTGATCATCGGCCTGCCTAAGGAAATCAAGACCGCGGAGCATCGCGTGGCGCTCGTGCCGGCCGGCGCCGAGTCGCTCGCCAGCGACGGCCACACCGTCCTCGTGGAGCAGGGGGCGGGCCTGGGGTCGGGCTTCAGCGACGATGCCTACCGGGCGGCGGGCGCGGAGATCGTCCCGTCCGCGGACGCGGTGTGGTCGAAATCCGAGATGATCCTGAAGGTGAAGGAACCGATCGAGCCGGAGTGGGCACGGCTCCGCAAGGGTCAGGTCGTCTTCACCTATTTCCACTTCGCCGCGTCGGAGCCGCTTACCAAAGCGGTGATCAAGTCGGGCTGCGTCGCGATCGCGTACGAGACGGTGGAGCTGCCGAGCAAGGAGCTGCCGCTCCTCACGCCAATGAGCGAGGTCGCGGGACGGATGGCGGTTCAGGAAGGCGCGAAGTACCTCGAGAAGGTCTTCGGTGGCTACGGTATTCTGCTCGGCGGCGTGCCGGGCGTGCTGCCCGCGGAAGTGCTGATCCTCGGCGGTGGCGTTGTGGGGACGAATGCGGCGAAGATGGCCGCGGGGCTGGGCGCCCACGTCACGCTCCTCGATATCTCCCTCGACCGCCTGCGCTACCTGTCCGATGTCCTCCCGGCCAATGTCGACCTCCTGTTCTCGAACCGCCACAATGTCCTCGAGCAGCTCGCCAAGGCGGATGTCGTGATCGGCGCCGTGCTGCTCACCGGTGCGAAAGCGCCGAGGCTGGTGAAGCGCGCCGATCTGAAACTGATGAAGCAGGGCTCGGTGATCGTGGACGTCGCCGTGGATCAGGGCGGCTGCATCGAGACGACGAAACCGACCACGCACGACCAGCCGACCTATGTGGTTGACGGCGTCATTCACTATGCGGTGGCCAACATGCCCGGCGGCGTGCCGCGGACATCGACGTTGGCGCTGACGAATGCGACGCTGCCGTACGCCAAGAAGCTGGCCCGCATGGGATGGAAACAGGCGTGCAAGCAAGATCCGAGCTTGTTTCTGGGACTCAATGTGGTCGAAGGAAAGGTCGTGTATCCGGGAGTGGCCGAAGCCTTTGGGCTGTCGCTGGCTGATCCCAAGTCTGTGGTCTGACCGCGTGCGTTTTTCTCCCCGTTTCATCAGGAGTGAGTATGAAGCGAGCAGTTCTCACCGCGCTCAGCGGCCTCGTCATCATTGCCTTCGCCGCCCAGGCCCAGGACAAGCCGAGTCGGGCCGTCGATCCTGCTGCCGCGGCTTCCGCCCGGAAGGTCCTCACCGCCACCGGCGCCACCAAGCTGATGCTCGGCAATCTCGAGTCCATGATCGCTTCCCAACGACAGAGCAGCCCGCAGATCCCCGCCGCGTTCTGGGACGCGTTCCTGGCGCACGCGCGGCGCGACACCACCCAGCTGATTGACATGCTGGTACCGATCTACGCGACGCATCTGACCCAGAGCGAGCTCGACGAGCTGGTCCGGTTCTACAGCTCGCCGATCGGTCAACGCTTGACGGCCGCTCAGCCCGCCATCTTCAAAGAGAGCATGGCGGCGGGCGAGACGTGGGGCGAGCAGATCGCGCGCATGGTGGGCGACAGCCTGCAGAAGGCGCAAGGAAATCCTCCGCCGAACAAATGAGCCGTCATGATCGTGGCAACCGGCAGTTACATGGACGAGGTGTCGCGCTGCCTGCACAGCGCGAAGCAATAGGTGCCCTCATCTGGTGAATCGACCACCCGCAACGTCGGCGGGAACGAGGTCACGATCTCGAATCCCGAGAAGATGCTGTTTCCCAAGCCCAAGTACACCAAGCTCGATCTCGTCAACTATTACCTCGCGGTGTCGGAGGGCGCGCTGCGCGGGGCAGGCGGGCGACCGAACATGCTGGTGCGGTTTCCCAATGGCATCGGTGCACCATCCTTTTATCAGAAGCGAGCCCCAGAGAGCCGGCCGCCCTGGATCGAAGTCGTGACGCTGCGATTTCCGTCCGGCCGAACCGCCGACGAAGTAGTGCCACGGGATGCCGCGTCGCTCGCCTGGCTGGCGAATCTCGCCTGCCTCGAGCTGCACCCACATCCGGTGCGGGCCGAGGATCTCGATCACCCCGACGAGCTGCGCGTGGATCTCGACCCGGTCCCGGGCATCAAGTGGCCGCAGGTACGGCAAGTGGCGCAGATCGCTCGAGAGGTACTCGTGGAGCTGGGGCTGGTCGGTTGGCCAAAGACGTCAGGATCGCGTGGCATGCATCTCTTTGTGCGCATCGAGCGCCGCTGGGGATTTGATGAGGTGCGCCGCGCCGCATTGGCTCTCGCCCGTGAGGTGGAAGCGCGAGGCAAAGGGCTCGCCACGAGCAAATGGTGGAAAGAAGAGCGGCAAGGTGTGTTTCTCGATTACAACCAGAACGCGAAGGACCGGACCGTCGCTTCGGCCTACTCGGTCCGGCCGCTCCCGGATGCACGAGTCTCAGCGCCGCTCAGCTGGGATGAGGTCGACGTCGCCGATCCCGCTGATTTTACACTCGGGACGATGCCCGGACGGTTTGCAGAGATCGGGGACCGGCACGCGGCCATGGACGATCACGCTGGGTCGTTGGAGAAGCTGCTCGAGCTATCGGCCCGCCAGGAGAAAGAAGGAATGGGCGACGCGCCCTGGCCGCCGCACTACCGCAAGCAACCGGGCGAGCCGCCGCGCGTGCAACCGTCGAAAGCCCGCCGGAGGGGCGGGGGAAGCGGGGGGGGCGGGGGGGGCGCGCGGATCCCGAAGTTTCCGTTGATCGAGGTCAGCCGCGGCAAGGACAAGAAGGAAGCCCTCGCTGGATTGGCCAAATGGAAGAAGCGGCACCCGCGCGTCGCGACGCTCCTGGAGCCCGCCGATGTGCTGGTTGATCAAATGCGCGGCCGTTCGTCAGCGTGGTATCGCATCCGCCTGAATCTTCAGCACGTGCCCGAGAAACTCAGGCCTAGGCCCCGAACACCTTCTCCAGCTCGTAAGCCGGAGTGACTTCGAGCTGGTCGTAGCGGCAGTCTTTAGGCTTCTTGTCCGGTCGCCAGCGGAGCAACACGGGCGGGTGGCGGAAGCGGTCTCCCTCCATGTGGTCGTACTTCACTTCACACACCCGCTCGACGCGCAGCGGCTCCCACGACAGGTCTTTGTCGGCGCTCCAGCGGCTTTGCCCGCCAGGCATCCGACTCGATTCGGCGTCGACCTCCGCCCACTTTCGCCAGGGGTGACGCTGTAGAGCGTCCTTGCGCAACGGCGCCAGCTCTTTCACGAGCTGCTTGCGCATCACCATCGGGAACGCCGACGTGACGCCCACATGCTGCAACGTCCCATCGTCGTCGTAGAGCCCGAGGAGCAGCGATCCGACGGCATCCTTGACGCTCTTGTGCCAGCGGAATCCCGCCACGACGCAATCCGCCGTGCGCACGTGCTTGATCTTGAGCATCGCGCGCTTGCCGGGCTGATAGGTGGCCCCGGCGGGCTTGGCGACCACGCCATCCAACCCCGCGCCCTCGAACCGTTGTAGCCAGTCGACGGCGAGGGCGGGGTCGCGTGTCATCGGCGTGAGGTGCAACGGGCGCCGGATCTTCTTGAACAACTGTTCCAGCCGGACCCGCCGCTCCCGCTGCGGCATGTCCATCATGTTCTTGCCGTTGATCGCAAGCAAATCGAACGCCACGAAGGCGGCGGGCGTTGCCTTCGCGAGCTTCTCTACGCGCGAGGCCGCTGGATGCAGCCGCATCTGGAGTCCGCCGAAATCGAGCCCGTGCTTCGTGGGCATGACAATTTCGCCGTCCACGACCACGCCGCTCGGCAACTGCTCGAGCAAGACCGCGTGCAGCTCGGGGAAGTATCGATCCAGCGGTCGCAGGTCTCGGCTCTGAATGTAGACGTCGTCCTTGCCGCGAAACACGATCGCGCGAAAGCCGTCCCACTTGGGTTCGAACAGGAAGTCGCCATCGCGCGGGACCTCCTCGGCGATTTTCGCGAGCATGGGTTCGATCGGAGGCGAAACGGTCACGCTGTAAACTAGCGGTGCTCATGTTTCATTTCTCAACCGGGGAGTGAGGCGCTCGTCAGCGGCGTTATTCGGGGTAGCTTTATAGCGGAATGACTCGATCAATTGCTGTTCTCTTGGCGCTTACGGCGTCAGGAGCCGGCGGGGCCACCGCGCAGACGGTCAAGCACTACACACCTGCGGACGTCCACTTTGTCGCCGGCATGATCGGTCACCACGCGCAGGCGATTCAGATGGCCAAATGGGCCCCGTCGCACGGTGCCAGTCCCGCGGTAGGCGTCCTGTGCGAACGGATCGTCGTCGCCCAGACCGACGAGATCGCGTTTGCCCAGCGCTGGCTCCGCGAGCACGGGGAGTACGTGCCCCCCGCCGACCCGCGGGGTCACATCATGCCGGGCATGGACCAGCCGATGCTGATGCCGGGGATGCTAACCCCCGAACAGATGGCGCAGCTCGATGCCGGACGGGGCCCGGAGTTCGACCGACTATTTCTCACCTTCATGATCCAGCACCATCAGGGTGCGATCACGATGGTGCAGCAGCTCCTCGCGGTGCCGGGGGCCGCGCAGGACGGCCCGATCTTTCGGTTCGCGTCCGATGTCAACGCCGACCAGACCACCGAAATCAATCGTATGACCCTCATGCTCGAGGACCTCAAACGGAGCTCTCAGTGAAATTACGTTTTGTCGTCATCATTCCTGCCGTCTCGCTGGTGATCGCCGGGGTCTCCGACCTGCGCGCGCAATCCCGGTACGCCGCGGCATCGACCAAAGCGAAGGCCGCCGCTGACACCAGCCCTGCTCGTCCCGATCCCCGTATCGGACTTCGGGCCGGCTGGTTTGACGCCGCGCAGGCCGCCTGGAATCTGCGTCTGGTGTCCACCACGCCGCCCTCGGACTCGTTCCTCAACAAGACGAACCCGGGGGACTTCAGCTACATCAATTCCGATCTGTCGGTCCGCGGCAACTACGTGATCCAGGGCAACTTCAACGGCCTGCAGGTGTGGGACATCTCGAATCCGGCGAGTCCGAAGCTCTACAAGGCATTCGTGTGCCCGGGCTCGCAGAGCGATGTCTCGGTATACCGCAACCTCCTCTTCGTCTCTGGCGAAGCGCTGAACGGGCGCACGGACTGCGGCACGCAGGGCGTGACCGATACGGTGAGCCATGACCGGCTGCGCGGCATCCGCATCTTCGACGCAACCGATCTGGCCAATCCGCGCCACATCACCGACGTCCAGACGTGTCGTGGCTCGCATACGCATACCGTCGTGACGCAGCCGAACGACACCGACAACGTCTACATCTATGTCTCCGGCTCCGCGCCGGTTCGCTCGCCCAACGAGCTCGCCGGCTGCTCGTCGGCGCTGCCCGATTCCAATCCGAGCACCGCGTTGTTCCGCATCGAAGTCATTCAGGTGCCGCTCGCGCATCCCGAGCTGGCGCACATCGTCAACTCGCCACGCATCTTCGAAGATCTCGCCGTCCCGCCGCGGCATGGCGAGGCGCCGGAAGACATCGCCGAGGCGAAACGCCAGGCGGACTCGGCGCGCGCGCACGGCGGCATCGTCGTGACCGTTCGCGGACAAGACCAAATCGCGGGCCCGCGATTCATCGCCGCCCAGCTCGACAGCATCGTCAAGGCCCGCGCCGGTTCAGGTGCGCCGACGGCCGCCGACACGGCCACGCTGCGGGCGAACGCGCAGGCGATCGTTGACCGCAACGTCGCGGCACAATTGGCGCGCCAGGGGCCGCCACGGGGACCGACGCAGTGCCATGACATCACGGTCTATCCCGCGATCGGGCTCGCCGGCGGCGCGTGCGGGGGCTACGGCCTGCTGCTCGACATTCGCGACGCTGCCAATCCGAAGCGCATCGGGGCGGTGTCCGACTCGAACTTCTCGTTCTGGCACTCCGCCACGTTCAACAATGATGGCAGCAAGATCCTGTTTACCGACGAATGGGGCGGTGGGCTGCAGCCGCGCTGCCGCGTGACCGATAAGCCGGAATGGGGTGCCGACGCCATCTTCACGCTGGCCGGCAGCAGCATGACCTTCAAGAGCTACTACAAGCTGCCGGTCCCGCAGACCTCGAACGAGAATTGCGTGGCTCACAACGGCACTCTCATTCCCGTGCCCGGTCGCGACATCATGGCGCAGGGTTGGTACCAGGGCGGCATTTCTGTGTTCGACTGGACGGACCCGTCGCACCCCAAGGAGATCGCATTCTTCGACCGTGGGCCGATGGATTCGACCAAGCTGGTTGGCGCAGGCTCGTGGTCGGCGTACTGGTACAACGGCTACATCCTCAGTTCGGAGATCGCACGCGGCCTCGACATTCTCGAGCTGAAGCCCGGCCCGCTGCTCTCGCAGAACGAGATTGACGCCGCGAAGTTGATCCACTTCGACTATCTCAACGCGCAGGATCAGCAGAAGCTGGTGTGGCCGGCGAGCTTCGTCGTTGCGCGCGCCTACGTCGATCAGCTGGAGCGCTCGCACGGCCTCCCCACGGCGCGGATCAAAGCGACGCGCGCCAGACTGCAGCGTGCGGAGAAAGCGTCGGGGCTGTCGCGGCGGAGGGCACTGAGCACGCTGGCGACACAGCTAGGCACCGACGCACGGGGTTCGAGCGATCAGGCCAAGGTCCAGATGCTGATCGCGGCGGTTAACGATCTCGGCAAGTAGCCCCAGTTGACTAGAGTTCCGAGCGGGGTTCACGTTGTCTCGTGAGCCCCGCTCGTTCTTCCCGCAAGCGATACCAGCAGTTCGTCGAGGACTATAAGCGGCGGCGGCTGGATGCCGTCGCCGACGAAGACGGCCGCCGGCCGGGAGGGGGACCGGCCCCTGGCTCTCGCCGCGCCTACCTGCGCGAGTACGTCAACTGGCTCCGGCCGCACCGCTACGCCCTCGGTGCGGTGTTTGCCCTCGCCCTGGTCGTCGCCGGTCTGCAGATGATCGAGCCGCTGTTCCTGCGGTTCATTGTCGACCACGTGATCTTGAATAGGGGGCTCGACAACGCGGCGCGCCTGACCCGCCTCAACCTCACCGGCCTCGTGTTTCTCACCGTGATAGTCCTCTCGCACGTGGGCGGCGGCTGGAACAACTACCGGCAGCAGATCCTCAACGTCCAGGTCACGCTTTCGCTGCGGCGCTCGCTCTACGAGCGACTGTTGCATTTGCCGCTGCCGCGGCTCTGGGACATGAAGACCGGCGGTATCTTGTCCCGCCTCACCGGGGACGTGGAGACGACCACCGGACTGTTGCAGATGGCGATCGTGTCTCCCGTCATTTCGGTGGTGCGGTTGGTCATCGCCATCGGCATCCTCATCGCGCTAAACTGGCAGCTCGCCTTGACGGCGATGGCGATCATCCCGGGCGTGCTGGTGCTGAGCTTGATCTTCGTGCGGCGGATTCGGCCGATTTATCGCTCCGTCCGCAAAGACGTCGAGGTCGTGGATGGCCGGGTCGGCGAAACGTTCTCCGGGATTCGCGTGGTGCGGGCGTTCCGCCAGGAGATCCAGGAGCTGATCAGCTACATGCTCGGCCGCCACACGGTGTTGCGCAAAGAGCTGTTTGCACACCGCCGCGAGCTGCTGCTGTGGACATCGTGGGGGCTGCTCGAAGCGGGCATCAGCGTCGTGATCGTGTGGTTTGGTGGCTACCTCACCATCGTGGGTCGGGCGTCGGTCGGCGACATCATGGCCTTCCAGTGGTACATGTTCCTGCTGCTCAATCCCGTCTGGAGCATCGTGAACTCCTTCTCCGAGATGCAGCGCTCGCTCGCCGCGATGGAGCGCGTCTTCGAAGTCCTCGGCATGGAGCACGACAAGCCGGACCGGCCCGACGCGCGCGATGCACCGACGCTGGTGCGCGAGATCAGGTTCGAAGACGTGGCGTTCGAGTACCGCCCCGGCATGCCGGTCGTGCACGAATTCAACGTCGCGGTACCCGGCGGCTCGGTTGTAGCGCTCGTGGGGAGGAGCGGAGCGGGGAAGACGACCGTGACCGATCTCGTCGCGCGGTTCCACGATCCCACCCGTGGCCGGATCCTGCTGAACGGCGTGGATCTTCGCGATTTCCGGCTGCGGAGCTATCGAGACCTGCTGGCCATCGTGCAGCAGGACGTCTTTCTGTTCGACGGCTCGGTGCGAGACAACATCGCGTACGGCCGGCACGATGCCACCGATGCCGAGATCGAGGACGCCGCCCGGCGGGCGAACGCGCACGAATTCATCATTCGTTTACCGCAGGGATATGAGACGACGATCGGCGAACGCGGCGTCAAACTCTCGGGCGGCCAACAGCAGCGCCTGGCGATCGCGCGCGCGATCCTCGCCCGGCCGCAGATCCTGATTCTCGACGAAGCGACGAGCAATCTCGATACCGAGAGCGAGCAGCTCATTCAAGCCGCCATGGCGGATCTGCTGGCGGACCGCACGACGTTCGTGATCGCGCACCGGCTTTCCACGATCCGTCGCGCCGATCTGATCCTCCTGATGGAAGAGGGCCGGGTTGTCGAGCGCGGGACGCACGAGGACCTGATGGGCGCGCGCGGCGTCTATTACGTCATGGTGAAGCGGCAGATGGAGTCGCATGCGCGCGACGGCGACGAGGTGCTTCGCTAGGGCGAGGTTTGTTGAGTTGGTGGAGGTTCGTGAAGGTTGGTGGAGGTCGCCAAGGAGGATTCCATGATTCTGTCACGCGGTGTACGCGCACCCGATTTCACGCTCAACCAGGCGCCAGGCGAACGACTCACACTCTCCAGTTTACGTGGGCGGCCGGTAATTCTCGTCTTCTATCCCGCAGATTGGAGTCCGGTGTGCGGCGACGAGCTGGCCCTCTTCAATGAGGTGCTGCCGGAATTTCAGCGCTATGATGCGCAGCTCGTTGGGATCTCCGTCGACGGGGTCTGGTGCCATAAAGCATATGCCAACGCCCGCAAGCTCGAATTCCCATTGCTGGCGGATTTCGAGCCCAAGGGCGAGGTCTCTCGCAAGTACGGTGCGTATCGCGATCAGGACGGCTTCTCGGAGCGCGCGCTGTTCGTGATCGATGCAGGTGGAACGATCCGCTGGAGCTATCTGTCGGACGTCGGTCAGAACCCTGGTGCCGACGGCGTACTCGCGGCACTTGAAGAATTGTCACAGCCCGCCGGCAGAGCGTCGTGACAAGATTGCTGCACGTCACGATTGAGGCTACGATTGACGCCCCTTGGAATCGGGAGGCTCAATGACCGCGTTGTCCGCCCTGTGGTTGCCGATCCTCATTGCGGCAGTGGCGGTGTTCGTTGTCAGCTCCATCATCCACATGACCCCGCTGTGGCATAAGAGCGATTATCCGCGTTATCCCAGCGAGGACCGGGTGCTCGACGCCCTCCGGCCGATCGGCATTCCGCCGGGCGATTATCTGATGCCGCGGCCCGCCAATCCGGCCGAGATGCGCTCCCCCGAGTTCAAGGAGAAGATGAAGCGCGGACCGGCGGTCCTGCTGACGGTCATGCCGCCCTGGAGCGGCTCGATGGTCTCCAATCTCTCGCAGTGGCTCGCGTATTGTCTCGTGGTCAGTGTGTTCGCCGCATTTATCGCAGGCTCAGCGGTACCCCCGGGCGGCCCGCCGTTCAGCGCGATTTGCCGCTATGCCGGTACGACCGCGTTCGTCGGCTACACGCTCGCGCTGTGGCAGATGTCCATCTGGTATCGCCGGGCGTGGGCCATGACGCTCAAGGCCACGTTCGACGGCGTGATCTTCGCGCTCGTCACCTGCGCCGTGTTCACGTGGATGTGGCCGCACTGACCCACCCGCCCGTCCTCTGCTATCACCGCATCGGCGGCCCGCTCGAGCTCGGCGTGACTCGGGTGGGCCGCTCGGTCTTTGCCCGACAGATGAGCGCCCTCGCGCGCGACGGCTGGCGGACGTTGTCGCTCCCCGAATTCGCCGCGCCACGCACGACGGACGACGCACGACGCACGGTTTTATTGACGTTCGACGACGGCTATGCCTCGCTTGCCCAGCACGCCTATCCCGTCCTCGCAGAGCTCGGCTTCACCGCGACGACGTTCTTGATCACGGACTACATCGGCACGACGAACACCTGGGATGTCCGCTATACGTGGAATCGCCTGCGACATCTGAGCTGGACGCAGATCGAGGAGTGGCGTGCGCGTGGCTTCGACTTCGCATCGCACGGAGCGACGCATCGCCGGCTCACGTGGCTCGATGATGCGACGGTCGCAACGGAGCTCAAACGCTCACACGACGTGCTGACCTCGCGCCTGGGATCTGATGCGGGGCGAGCGATCGCCTACCCGTTTGGAGCTGCCGACAAGCGTGTGCTGAGCCATGCACAGCATGCCGGGTACGAGCTGGGATTTGGCGGGGTGAGAGGTCGTGGAACGGCGCTCCACTTATCGCGGGTCCCCGTCTACCTATGGGATTCAGCGCAGGTGCCGTTTGGCCTGAGAACCGATGTCCTCGGGGTCGTGGGAAGACTCGTGGCGCATGTGGCGAATCGGTGTGCGGTGGGCACGACGCTACTACGAGCTATACAAAAAACCCCGCCACTACCGGAATCAGTTGTGGATGCTTGACGATCGCCTTCATGAGGACGCGTCCAAGCGTTCGCTTGTCCGAGGGAATCTTGTTCACGGTTCGAGCGAGAGCGTTCAGGAACGCATCGTCCATGTGCTCGAGCGCCTGCTTGAGCCGGTAGTACTTGAGGTGGTCTTCGCCGAGTAAGTCCATCCAGGCTTTGTGGTAGCTCGCGAGACGACTTTCGCTCGTGTCGTGTTCGCGCACCGCGGCCGCGGCCGTACAGCCGGCCAGCCGTCCTGCCTTCATCGCATTGTTGATTCCACCGCCCGACAGGGGGTTAAGCATGTGAGCGGCGTCGCCGGCCACCAGAACTCCGTCGGCGTACGTCTTCTTGATCGTCGTGTGCACGATCACGCCGCCGACCGTGTAGCCAGTGCGCGCGCCGGCGGGAAAACGCCGGCCGATCCAGTCATCCAGATACTGTCGCGCGTTGCGTCCGTCCGCCCTGAGCGAGACGATCCCCAGTCCGACATTGGCGACGCCCACCGCCTTGGGGAAAATCCAGGCGTAACCGCCCGGCGCGATGGCGTTGCTGAACTGCAGATAAATCGCATTGGGATTGAACTCGATTCCCTGGAGCACATACTGCGCGCACGACTCCATGTCCCGCGACGGCACGCGGGTATCGAGGCCCGCCCACCTGCCCACCATCGTCTCCACGCCGTCGGCACCGATCACGACACGCGCGCGATAGACGTCCTCTCGACCGCGTTCTTTCACGCGCACGTGCCAACGGTCGTCTCCATTGCGCCCCATGCCGGTCGCCTCGGCGCCGACCAGCACCGCAGCGCCCGCGGCCGCGGCCTCGGCCGCGAGGTAAGCGTCAAACCGTGTGCGATCGAGAATCCAGCCCAGGCCACTGTTGGCGAGCACGATCTCGGTATCATCGGGCGCCTGAAAAATGACATCCGTGATGCGCCGCGAGACCCAGGCGGCGCCATCCGGATTCACAAACTCGCGCAGCCCCGCGTCCCCGACGCCCTCGGCGCAGCGCACCGGTGCACCGACCGCCCGGTCCCGTTCCAACAAGACCACGTCCAGCTCAGGCGCGGCCAGCTTCGCGTGCCACGCCGCGACGGCGCCCGCCGGTCCCGCGCCCACGACCAGGATGTCGACGTCAGGCATAGGCGACCATCGCGAGCGCCCCGACGGGGCAGGGGGCGATACATTTCTCGCATCCGGTGCAGGTTGCGTCGTCCACGGTGAGAGTGTTCAGCTCGAGATGGATGGCCTCCGGCGGGCACAGCGGTAAACAGAGGCCGCAGCGGTCGCATACCGCGAGGTCTACGACGGCGATTGTGTCGGGGGTCACGCGACGCATGGGCGATAGCCTAGCCGACCGCACAGAGGCCGTCAAGCTTCATCCTTGCTTGAGGTTACGCATTTCATTACCTTGAGCCGTTCGCAGCAGCCCGCCTCACTCTTTTACCGACGATCACGTGCCGCCACGCTGGCTGAACTTAAAAATGGGTGCCTGGAGCCCGGCGAACGAAATCGCCGTAGATCTTGGTACCGCTAACACACTGGTCTACGTCCGCGGTGAAGGGATCGTGCTGAACGAGCCCTCCGTCGTGGCGATCGAAAAGGCCACGGGCAACATCAAAGGCGTCGGTCTCGAGGCCAAGCGCATGCTCGGCCGCACGCCCGATGGCGTGCTTGCCGTCCGGCCGCTCAAAGACGGCGTCATTGCCGACTTCGACGTGACCGAGAAGATGCTGCGGTATTTCCTCAAGACGATCATCGATCGCCATCTCTTCCGGGTCCGCCCCAAGGTCATCGTGTGTGTGCCGAGCGGGATCACCGAAGTCGAGAAGCGCGCGGTGCGTGACTCCGCGCAATCGGCGGGAGCGAAGGAAGTCTTCATGGTCGCCGAGCCGATGGCCGCCGCGATCGGCGTGGGCCTGCCCGTCGAGACGCCCACGGGCAATATGGTGATCGACATCGGTGGCGGCACGACCGAGATTGCGGTGATCGCGCTGTCCGGCATCGTGTCCGATACGTCGATTCGCACGGGCGGTGACGAGCTCGATCAGGCGATCGTGCAGTTCATGCGCAAGAATTACAACCTGCTGATCGGCGAGCCGACGGCGGAGCAGATCAAGATTCAGATCGGGTCCGCCGCCCCGATCGGCGAGGAGCGCGAGATGGAAGTGAAGGGGCGCGACCTCGTCTCCGGTATTCCGAAGATTGTGCGCGTCCACTCCAGCGAGATTCGCGAAGCCGTCCAGGAGCCAATTCAACAGATCGTCGACGCGGTGCGCCGCGCGTTGGAGATCACGCCGCCGGAGCTCGCGTCCGATATCGTCGACCGCGGGATCGTGATGGCCGGCGGTGGGGCATTGATTCGGGGACTCGATCTGCTGTTGCAGCAGGAAACCGGCTTGCCGATACATCTGGACGAGGACCCGATGACCTGCGTGGTGCGTGGAGCGGGGCGCATCCTCGACGCGCCGGAGAAGTACCGCAACGTCTTGACCACCTAGTCCCATGGCGATCGGCACGGATCGGTACGCGTCGCGGGCCGACACGCTGCTCTTCATCGCCTGCGTGGCGCTGTCGATTGCCGCGCTCAGCCTTCCCGATCAATGGCGTGACCCGCTCGCGCAAGGACTGCGGCAGAGCGTGCTCGCGCCGTTTCTGTTTTTGCAGCGCCAGACCGAGCTGCTCGCCGCCGCGCGCTATCGCTACGACGCGGTCGTGGCGCAGCGCGACTCGATGGCGCTGGCCGCCACGTTCATGCCCGAGCTGCGCAGCGAGAACACACGCCTGCGGAATCTGCTCGGTCTGAGCGCCCGCCTCGGCGGCGGTTATGTGACCGCCGAGATTCTGCACCAACCCGAGCCGACCAATCCCCTGAGTTTCGTGGTGTCGGCCGGAAGAAAAGAAGGTGTCCGACCACTCTCAGCGGTTGTAAGCCCGGAGGGCCTGGTCGGGCTCGTGGCCACCGTCGACGAGCACACCAGCGTGGTGTTGAGCTGGGCGCACCCGGAGTTTCGCGCCAGCGCCATGGCCACCGACGGCAGCGTCGTCGGCATTGCCGCGCCGCATGGGGCGGAGAGTCCCGGCGTGTGGCTCCTCGAGCTGCAAGGCGTGCTGTATCGTCAGCAGGTGCCGACAGGAACGGTGATCGTGACGTCGGGCCTCGGTGGCGTGTTTCCGCGCGGTATTCCGATCGGCATCGTGATCGGGCCCGCGAGCGAGGAGAAGGGTTGGGGTCGAACGTTTCTCGTGCGACCCGCCATTCACCCGGCCGAGCTGTCGCATGTCATGATTCTGAGCGCGCCACGGCCGGCGGGATCCGACTTGCGCAATGCGTTCACGATCCCGCAAGACAGCGTTCTAGGCGAGCCGCCGCCATGATGCGACGCACGGACCGCTATCGGTATCCCGTCATCATGACGGTCCTGGTTCTGCTGCAGTTCACGGTCCGCAGCCATCTCGGAGGGGATCGCGTCGCGCCCGACTTCCTACTCCTGGCGCTGCTCATTTACACGATCCGCGCAGAGCCGGGGAAGAGCGCCGCCGCAGGGTTCATCCTCGGTCTGCTCCGTGACGCGCTGACGCCGGCGAGCTTCGGCGCCGGCGCGCTGGCCCATACGATCGTAGGATTTACCTCGTCGTGGGCGAAGGCGGTCTTCTTCGCCGAGCATGTGTTCGTGAAAGGGTGCCTGTTCTTCGCCGGCACCTGGATCCGCAACTTCATCGTCTTGTTGGTCGCGGGACGGCTGCAGGGCTCGCAGGTAGCGTGGGAGCTGCTCGTCTGGTCCCCGTTGCAGGCGCTGTCGACCGCTCTCGTGGGCATCGTAGTTTTGTGGTTCTTCCGCGGATGGCTAACGCCGCCGCGACGGAGCATCGCGTGAATGCATTCCACCCGTACCTAGTCGATCGCCGCCTGGGGATCGCCCGCACCGGCGTTTGGATCGTGCTGGGCATCATGGTGCTGTCGTTCTTCCGCACCCAGATCCTGGGGCACGGCAAGTATCAGCTGCAGTCGGAAACGAACCGACTGCGGCCCATCCCGCTGCCGGCGCCGCGCGGCGTGATCTACGATCGCAATGGTCACGTGATGGCGGAGAACGTGCCGGGCTACACGGTGTCGCTGCTGCCCGGTCCCGAAGCAAACCTGCGGTCGACGCTCGCGCTCATCGCGTCGATCGCCAACATCGACAGCGCCGCCATCGCCCGCGTGCTCCAGCGCGCGCGGCGGGCGCCGTATCAGCCGTCGCTCGTCCTCAGCGACGCGCCGTTCAAGGTCGTCTCCGCACTCGAGGAACGCCGCATTGCGATTCCCGGCCTCCTGATCCAGGCGGAGCCCAAGCGATCATATCCCGACACCGCGGTCGCGCAGCTCGTGGGTTACGTGGCCGAAGTCACGGAGGCGGAACGCGCCGCCAAATTCGCGAGAGTGCGACTCGGGGGCCTGGTAGGGAAGGACGGTCTCGAGCTGGAGTACGACTCCGTGTTGCGCGGGGATGAGGGGCTGCGATTCGTGGAGGTCAACGCCCGGGGCCAGATGGTGCGCGAAGCTGCGGCCGCCGCGAACCTCCGCCCGGTCCCCGGCACCGATCTGCACACCACGATCGATCTCGATCTGCAGCAATACATCGCGCGCGCCTTCCCACCTGGCCAGCGTGGCGCCGTCCTGGCGTTGAACCCAAACACGGGTGAGGTCCTCGCGCTGTATAGCGCGCCGACGTTCAATCCCAACGCGTTTGTGAGCGGCATTTCGCCGGCGTACTGGCGAACCTTGAGCGAGAGTCCGTCCACGCCGTTACTGGACCGCGCCATCAAAGCCCGGTATCCGCCCGGATCGACCTGGAAGCTCGCGATCGCGGCGATGGCGTTGAAGCGCGGCATCGTCGGTCCACGCAGTCACATGCCGATCCCCTGCCGCGGCGGGCTGCAGTACGGCAATCGCTTCTTCCGCTGCTGGAACGCCCGCGGGCACGGCGATCTCACGCTCACCGAAGCGATCGCGCAAAGCTGCGACGTCTACTTCTATCAACTGGGCATCAAGCTGGGCGTGAGCTCGCTGCTCGAAGACGCGAATGACTGGGGGTTCCGCGGTCGCACGGGTATCGATCTGCCCGGCGAGATCGCATCGGAATTCCCGACTGGTCCGGAGTACTATGATCGCATCTATGGGCCGCGCCGTTGGACGTCGGCGGTCGCGCTGAACCTCGCGATTGGGCAGGGTGAGAATGCCCAGACCCTGATTCAGATGGTGCGCTTGTATCAGCAGCTGGCCAGCGACGGGCGCATGCGCACGCCGTTCGTCGTCCGTCAAACCCGGACCGAATCGCAGCATGCGTCGCTCGATATCAACGCCGATCAGCTCGCGACCTTGCGCCGCGCCATGATTGCCGTCGTCGAGCAGGGCACGGCCCGGGGCTCACGCGTCGCGAATCTCACCATTGCCGGCAAGACGGGGACGGCACAAAACCCGCACGGTCTCGATCATGGATGGTTCATCGCCTTCGCGCCCGCCGATAAGCCGGAAGTCGTGGTCGGCGCGATTATCGAGTTCGCCCGCCACGGGACTGCGGTCGCTCCGCTGGTGTCTCGCGCTATCGCGCACTACCTCGGCATCGACGAGCGCACCGCGGCCACCATGCAGGTGACCATTCCCAACGATTCCGCACCGGCCCCGTTCCAAATTCCGCTGATCCCGGACTCGGTGCGTCCGGCTTTCACGCGTCCCGATTCCACCCGACCGGATACCACCCGTCCGGTCATCCCAGACAGTGCTGTCGCGCGCCCGCGAACTCGATAAGCCCCTCGCCATTGCCGTAGTGGCGCTGGCGCTGTACGGTCTGGCCACACTCTACTCCGCCGGCCAGACCGACGTCCCGACGTTCGTGGAGACGATCTGGCACCGCCAGCTGGTGTGGCTGGGCCTCAGTCTGATCGTCGCCGTCCTCACGTTCCGGACGTCGCCCCGCATGCTGGAGTGGGCCACACCGTTTGTGTACGGCATCGCGCTGTTTCTGCTCATGCTGACCCTGTGGATCGGCACCGGCGCTGGGACCGCGGCCGGCAGCAAGTCCTGGCTCGCGATTGGAGGCCATCGCTTTGGCCAACCCGCCGAGCTCGCGAAGCTGGCGGTGATCCTGATGCTCGCCCGCCAGCTCGCGGCCATGCGCGAAGCGCCTTCCACGCTGCGGGATTTGATTGTGCCGGCGCTCATCGCCGGCATACCCTGCCTCCTGGTCCTGAAGCAGCCCGACCTCGGCAGTGCCATCGTTTTCGTGGCGATCTTGTTTTTCATGCTGTTCTGGGCCGGCACGAAACCCTCGCTGTTGCTGCTTGCCTCTTCTCCGGTTATTGGGCTCGTGCTCGCCTTCTCGACCGTCGCCTGGGGCGTGTGGATCGCGACGCTGACCGTCCTCCTGGTCTGGTGGCGCCCCTATGTGTGGGAAAGCATCATGGTGATGGCGGCGAACGTCATGGGTGGCGTGTTTGCCATCCCCTTCTGGAACCGGCTCGCGCCATACCAGCAAAACCGCCTGCTGGCCTTCCTCAACCCGGACGTGGATCCCCGCGCTGCGGGGTGGCATGTCATTCAGTCGAAAGTGGCGGTGGGCTCGGGCGGCCTGCTG
This sequence comes from Gemmatimonadales bacterium, assembly GCA_036390255.1. Taxonomy (GTDB): domain Bacteria; phylum Gemmatimonadota; class Gemmatimonadetes; order Gemmatimonadales; family GWC2-71-9; genus 20CM-2-65-7. The sequence continues at coordinate 18,063 of DASWCE010000061.1, forward strand.
GGGAAGGGGTTCACGGAAGGCACGCAGAAGCGTCTGGCGTTTCTCCCGGCGCAGCACACCGACTTCATATTCTCGATCGTTGGCGAAGAGCTGGGGTTCGTCGGCGTGCTGGTCGCGCTCACGCTCTTCGGCTGGATGCTCTTCCGCCTGCTGCGTGTGGCGCGGAAGGCCACAGACCCTTTCTCGAGTCTGTGCGTTTTCGGCATCGCCGGCCTGTTTTTCACGCACATCGTCGAAAACGTGGGCATGACGATCAACCTCATGCCCATCACCGGCATTCCGCTGCCGTTCTTCTCCTATGGCGGCTCGTTCCTGCTCGTGTGCTCGATTGGCGTGGGAATCGCGCTCCGCGTGGCGTGGGAGTCCCGCCAGTCGGGGTATGCCGAGCTATGACAATAGCTTAGCTCCGCGGGGCTGGCGTCCACGGGGCACCCAGCCCAGATTGTGCGCTTCGTCACTACATATGGCGCGAATGGCCTGGTTCAAAAAGGAACGTAAGCCGCGCACCTCCGAGCGCGTAAAGCTCGAGATCCCGGCAGACGCCTGGGAGAAGTGTGATCAGTGCGGGCACGTCGATATCCGTGAACGATTCGTTCGCGCGCTCAACGTGTGCCCGAATTGCGGCTACCATCGCCGCATCAGCGCGCAGGAGTATATCGACCTGCTCGTGGACGAGGGATCCTGGCACGAGCTGTTCTCCACCTTGAAGTCCGCCGATCCCCTGAAATTCGAAAACTACGCCGATCGCGTGCAGGCCGCCGTGAAGAAAGCGGGGCCCCTCGATGCCATTCGCACCGGATATGCCCGCCTGCACGGCATGGCAGTCAATCTCGGCGTCATGGACTTCGCCTTTATGGGCGGCTCGATGGGATCCGTTGTCGGGGAAAAGATCGCCCGGCTGGTGCGGCACGCCATCGACAAGCGCACGCCGCTCATCCTGGTGTCGGCCTCGGGCGGCGCGCGGATGCAGGAAGGCGTGCTCTCGCTCATGCAGATGGCCAAAACGTCCGTGGTGATCGCCGAGCTGCAGGGCGCGGGCGTACCGTTCATGTCGGTCCTCACCAACCCCACGACCGGCGGCGTCTCGGCCTCCTATGCGATGCAGGGCGACGTGATCCTCGCTGAGCCTGGCGCGGTGATCGGTTTTGCCGGTCCCCGCGTCATCAAACAGACGATCGGTCAGGACCTGCCCGAGGGATTCCAGACCGCCGAATTCCTGCTCGACCACGGCATGGTCGACGCCGTAGTTCCCCGCGGCGAGCTCAGGGACACGGCCGCGCAGCTGTTACGTCATATGACCGGCGCCTGGCCGGCCGAGGCCGCCGACTGACCTTCGAAGACGCCTGCCAGTTTCTCTTCGCACGACAAGCTGGTCGCATCAAGTGGAGCCTCGGACCAACCGAAGGGTTACTCGACGTGCTGGGGCACCCCGAGCGTCATTTCCCGGCGATCCATATCGGTGGCACGAATGGGAAAGGCTCGACGTGCGCATTCGTCGCGCACGAGCTGCGGGCGCAGGGCTGGCGCGTTGGGCTGTACACGTCGCCACACCTCATTTCCCCGGTTGAGCGCATCACCGTCGACGGCGTGCCGATCGGCGAGGATGCATTCGCGGAATGGACCGCCCAGCTCAAGCCGCACATCGAGCGGCTGGATGCCAGCTTCTTCGAGGCAACCACAGCCATCGCGTTCGCCGACCTCGCCGCGCGGGATGTGGACGTCGCCGTTATCGAGGTCGGGCTGGGTGGACGGCTGGACGCCACGAACGTGCTCACGCCACTGGTCACCGCGGTCACCAAGATCGCGCTCGAGCACGTCGATTACCTGGGATCAGACCTGAAGGGGATCGCGCGCGAGAAGGCGGGCATCGCAAAGCCAAAGGTGCCGTTTGTCACGGGCGAAGCCCATCACGACATTCGCGGCGAGCTGGTGAAGGAGGCCAAGCGCCGCGGTGCCGAGCCGATCATCATGGTCGACACTTCGCTGCGGGCGAGGAAGGACACGCGGTTGGGGTTACGTGGACGGCATCAGATTGCCAATGCCCTCGTGGCGCACGCGGTGCTGAACGCGCTACCCCACCCGTTTGGGCCGGTCGGGAAGCATCTGCCGGCGAGTTTTGCCGATGCGTATATCCCCGGTCGCTTCGAGGTGCGCGGCAAATGGATTTTCGACGTCGCGCACAATCCCGACGGCATGCGCGTGGTCGCGGAGGCGCTGCAATCCGCCGATCCACCCATCCGGCGGCCGCTGCACGCACTGGTGGGCATCCGCAATGATAAGGACTGGCGGGCCATGCTCGCGATTCTGCGGCCGGTCGTCGACAAGTTGATCCTGACCGTGCCGCCGTCGATTCCCGTGATGCAACGCTGGTCGCTGGAAGATTTGGACGCGTTGTCGCATTTCGATCCCGATTTCCCGCGGGCACTAGAGGATATTCAGGACGGCGCGGAAACGATCCTTGTCACGGGCTCGTTTCACACCGTTGGTGACGCGTTCGAGCGACTGCCCGGTTTTGCGCCGGTGGGCTAGAGGGGGCTAAATTCTTGCGATGCAAGGGAAAGCGCTCCCCGGCTTCCGCGATTTCTATCCTGAAGACCTGACCCTTCGCAACCACATCTTCGCAACCTGGCGCAGCGT
>DASWCE010000062.1:0-30256 GCA_036390255.1 Gemmatimonadales bacterium
GGCGGCAGCGCGCCCGTGTTGCGACCGTATAGGAGCAGGAGCCAGCGCCCGACCTCATAGCACCACAAGCCACCCGCAAACCAACCCACCACTCGAATGACTTTGCCGATGGGAGTCTCGATGCCGGGCACTCTGAGCAGCCATACCTCGACCCAATGCCCGACGTAGGTGAAGCAGAATGCGAGCGTGAACGCGTCGAGCAAATCCCATCCCACCCGGCCCTGATGCGGGAGCACGGTCGTGTAAATCAGGAACCCGAGCGGTACCGCCAGCAGCGTATTACGGGTGAGGGCTTTCATGGAGATGTACCTCCAACCAGTCGAGGACCGTGCCCCACCAGATGCGGCGATTGCGGGGTCGCAGCACCCAGTGCCCTTCGTCGGGAAAAGAGAGAAACTTCGCGTCGAGACCCATGCGCTTCGCCGCCGTAAACGCCTGATATCCTTCCGAGAGATCGACCCGGTAGTCGAGTTGGCTGTGCACGATCAAGATCGGCGTCTTCCAGTCACCGACGTGATTGAGCGGCGACCACTTCTCGTAGAGATCGCGATTGGCGTAGAGCGGGCCGCCGAACTCCCAATCGGTGAACCACAGCTCTTCGGTGCTGCCGGCCATGCTGACGGGATTGAAGACGCCATCGTGGTCGACGAGGACCTTGAAGCGGTTCGTGTGTCCGGCGATCCAGTAGACCATGTAGCCGCCGTAGGACGCGCCCGCGGCCCCCATGCGCGTCGAGTCGACGTACGGTAGCCGCGCGACCACGTCCAATCCCTTCATGAGATCTTCGTACGGATAGTCTCCCCAATGCTGGGAGATCGCGTCGGTAAACTTCTGACCGTAGCCGGTCGAGCCGTGGAAGTTTACCTCGGCGACGACGAAGCCGCGCGCCGCGAACATTTGATTATTCCAGCGCGGTCCCCAGCTGTCGGTCCACGCGCCCTGCGGGCCGCCATGAATCAGATACACGAGCGGGTATTTTCGCGCGGGATCGAAGTTGGGCGGCTTCTGCATCCACGCGAAGACCGAATCGCCCAACGCGCCGACGAAGGCGAATCCCTCGAGCGGCGGTAGATCGAGTGTCGCGAGGGCGGAGTCGTTGTGGTGCGTCAGTGCCTTCCCCGCTACCCAGACCTCGGCCGGCCGCGTGTTGGTCTGGTGGAGATAGACCAATGTGCGGTTGTCCGGTGCCACCTGGACGCTGGTGTTGACGCCGCCGGTGATCACGCGCGTCCGTTTGTAGCCGGGGACTTCGATGCGGTAGATGTTGTCACGCCCCCGTTCCTCGACGACCGCGTAGATGCAGTGCGAGTTGGGACACCAGGAGTACCAGCTCACCGATAGGCTCCATCCGGTAGTCGCGTCGAATGGTGTCGGGGTAGCGGCGTGCCGGTCCGCGAGCATCAACCGCACGCGATCCGCCTCGAACCCTGCGCGTTCCATCGATAGGTAGGACGCCCAGTGGTTATCCGGCGAATAGCGCGGCGTGTTATCGGCGCCGGGGCTCGTGGTCACCCGGCGGAGCATAGGACCGTCGACCGCATAGAGGTCGACGTTCGTGTTGTCGGCAACGCTCGTGTCGGCGTGCATGGCGACGAGTATGTCTTTGCCATCGGGTGATACGGTGACGTCACCATCACCGCTCGTCGCGATCGTCGGCACATCGTGATCGACGGGCGTGAGATCGATGCCGTTCCCAGTCGCGACGTCGATGCGGAACAGGTGCTGCCGCTTTCCCGCCCGGAAGTCATCCCAATGGCGCCACATGAGCCCGGTCCAGATCCTGGCGTCCGTGGGATACGCGCCGTTGCGCTGATCGATTTCCTGATTCGCCGGCCACTTGATGTCGCTGACGATCAGCAGTCCCGATCCATCAGGGATCCACACGGGGTCTGATGCGCCGTCAGGAAGGCTCGAGACTTTCCGCGCGTCGCCGCCCGCAATCGGGAGCAACCACACCTGTGCCCCACCTTCGCGCGTCGAAATGAAGGCGAGTGTTTTTCCGTCGGGTGACCAACGCGGCTGGCGGTCCGAGCCCGGCCCACCGGTCAGCTGTCGCGACTTGCCGGTCGTCACCTCGACGACCCAGACCCGCGAAACGTTGCGATTGTCCTGCAGCGAAGGCGTCGCGACGGTGTACGCGACCCACTTGCCGTCGGGGGAGAGCTGCGGATCGCTGACGACCTTCAGCGCCAGGAAATCGTCGAAGGTGATGGCGCGTTTCTGGGCGGCGGCGGGACGGGGGACGAGGGACGCGGGAAGGGTAAGGCACAGCAGGATGACGATACGATTCATCAGAACTCCGGATGAGTCATGATCGCGCGGACGAGATCGTCGAAGTGCTTTGACTCCGGCGTGACGTTGCCCGCCGCGTCGGTGTGCACGTTCCAGGCGGCCAGCTCGTTGAGCGCCGTCGCCTCTTCGTAGGTGAGATGCAGCACGTGGCCGTTTGCGTCCTTGTGCGCCGTGTCGAGCACATTCTTCAACACGTCCGGCAGGTGCTTGGCATTGCGCACGGCTTCGTACTGTTGCCTAGTCACCGTGAGGTCCATGCGGTAATCTTGGGTGCCACGGTAGTCACTCGCAACCCAGAGCGTACATGCCACGCACCGCATTTCTGTCCACGGGCTTTCAGGTCCCCGCGCGCCTCGTCACCAACGACGATCTCGCGCAGCTGATGGACACGTCGGACGAATGGATCCTGCAGCGCAGCGGCATCAAGACGCGCTACTGGGTGGATAAGGGCGATACCGGCGTCGGACTCGCGCGCGAGGCGTCGAAGAAGGCGCTCGTGAAGGCAGGACTCGCGGCGAATGACATCGACTGTATCATTTATTGCACCTGCACGCCGGATCACTTCGAGCCCGGCAACGGCGTCTTTCTGCAGCGCGAGCTCGGCCTCACGGATATTCCCGCCCTCGACGTTCGCAATCAATGCAGCGGTTTCCTCTATGGACTCTCGATCGCCGACGCCTGGATCCGCACCGGCCAGTACAAGAAGATCCTGCTGGTAGGCGCCGAGGTGCACTCGCGCGGGCTCGACAAGACGACGCGCGGGCGCGACACCGCGGTGCTGTTCGGCGACGGCGCCGGCGCGGCGGTCCTAGGCCCGATTGACGACGACGGCAGGGGCGTCTTGTCCACGCACATTTTTGCCGACGGGCGCTACGCCGAAAAACTGTGGGTCGATGGCCCGGGCCTCGCACACGATCCGTACGTCAGCGTGGAGATGCTCGAGCAGGGACTGCATCGGGCAGTGATGGAAGGACGCGAGGTCTTCAAGTTCGCCTCGCTGAAGATGCCCGAATCGATCGCCATCGCCCTCCAGACCAACCGCCTCACTCCCGCCGACGTCAAACTCCTCGTTCCCCACCAAGCCAACCTCCGCATCATCGAAATGGTCCAGAAAGCCGCCGGCCTGCGGGAGGATCAGGTCTACAGCAACATCCAGAAGTACGGCAACACGACGGCGGCCTCGATCCCGATTGCCCTCGATGAAGCGCTGGCGGCCGGACGCTTGAAGCAGGGCGACATCCTCGTGCTGACGGCGTTTGGATCAGGATTCACCTGGGGGAGTGCCGCGATTCGCTGGTAGGATCGGCTGCTTTCAACTCCTTGAGCTCACGCTCGGCACCGGACGCCAGCGGCGTTCCCCGGTAGCGATCAACGAAGCGCCCGAGCTCCACTTTCAGGCGGCCGGTCCGCCCCAACTTGCGGTACAGATCGATCAAACCGTTGGTCGCGCGCAGCAGCTCACTCGCATTCGCGGCAGGCTCGGCGTTGCGGACTTCGAGATAGAGGCGCTCGGCTTCATCGTACCCTGTGAGACGCATCTCCAGCAGATGCGCAAGCCGGAGCCGCGCTTCGTGATCGCCCGTCTCGATCCTCAGATGATCGCGAAACCAGTCCGCCGCCTCCGCATACTTCCCTTGCGCCATCAACACGTCCTGGCGTGGGTAGGTCGGCGGGGGCGGGATGTCGCCGTCCGCGAACATCGTCTTGACCATGAACACGGAGACATCGCCGACTGCGCGGTGAATCAGGACGACGCCGGCGACCGTGATCGGGAAGTTCAGGATCAGCAGGAATGCAAAGAGGCCGTCCGAGATCCATCCCTTGTTCCACATGAAGCCCCACAAAAACGACAGCATGATGAAGCACGCGGGCCCGAACCACGTTGCCACGCGGAACAGGCGAATGACATCGCTCGCATCGCTGTATTGGGGGCCTTTAGCCATCGCGCCCACAATTGCGCCTGAAACGCCGCTCGCGCAAGTTGCGTACAGCGCGGTACCTACAGGAGGACATCATGTTTGTCTATCTGGGACTCGCCCTGGCCGCCACGGCGCTCGTCGGCGGCTTTGCGGTCACAAGAAGCTTCGTGCGGCGCCGCCTGCGGTACGTGGACGCCATTCAGAAACCCGCCGCGCCGCTCGTCGCGGGGGCGGTTGCGGCTGTTGCGTTGCTGCCGGCGACGATTCTCCCTGCCATCGGATTGGGAACCGTTGTCGCCTTGGGCGTCGGTGTCGCGAGCGGTGTGGCGAGCGGTCGCAACCCCCCGCCACCTGATTCAACTAGCTAGCGCGCAGCGCCTGCGGACGGCCGGCCACGACTCGTAGCGCGCGCACCGCCTCGCGCGCGAACGTCCGGCCGGCGCCTTTCTCGATTTCCTCCAACGCGCTCCAGCGCGTGAATGCCGGCCGCACCGGCGTCGCCATCTGGAGTGTTTCGAATGCATCGGCGACCGCCAGCACCTTCACCGGAATCGCCATCGGCAGCGCTTCGATATCCCAGTCATCGCCCACGATTTCGTAGTAATGCGAGTACTCGGCAATGATTTCGGCCGCGCCGCGCAGCGCGCGCGCGACGGTAACGGACTCATCGGTAACCGAGCGCGACAGCATTTTCAGTAGCCGCTGATCGGCGGTTCCGACCTCGTGAAGCAGGGACGCGATTCGCAGGTTCTCGAGCTCCCCCTCCGTCAGCTTCAATTCGGCGCCCATCGCCCCCGCCAGCTCGGCGACGCGGGTCGCATGTCCCTCTTGATTCGTGTCGGCGGACTCGATATGGAACGTGAGGACTTCCAGCGTCGCGAGGTATGCGTTCTTGAGGTCGGCAAGGCGTGTGGCCCGCTGCTCGGCGAGGCCGCCGACGACATATCCGGTCAAAATCAGGAAACCGCCCCACGGGACGAGCGTCAATAACGCGTCCTGCGTAACCCCGGGCTCCATTCCCATCCCTTCGGTGGCCTGGAAGTAAAGGACGAGCGCCACCACGAAGAAGCCGGACCCCACCGCAAACCGCCGGCCGCCTCGAAATCCAGCCAGGATGATGGGCAGATAATAGAAGCTGAGGAACGCGAACTTCTGCTCGACCAGGGAATTGATGACGAGCATGGACGCGACGAGCAGAAGGACCAGGATGCGCTCGAAGTACTTCAACACGAAGTGCTGAATCACAAGGCCCTTTCTGCTAAGGACATAGAGCGCGCGGGACCAAAGTGAACGACGGTTGGGCAATCTGCAAGTGAGAGGCATCACAAACAAGCACAAACCAGCGCGAAACAGCGCGAAAGGTGATTGGGCACGGAATTCGCTTCGGACCTGCGCCGGGGGGAGGCCTGCGCGTCCTGGGGGCCTCCACCCTCTCAGGGGGGATCCCGACACCCGGCATTAAACAGCGTCCTCACCTATCACGCTGGCCTGACTCATTCCTCTTTGCGCACATCGTCGCCGAGGTCTGCGACGCACTAGCGCTCGTCGTCATCGCGCTCGGTCTCAGCAAGCGGGTCGCTGCCGCTCCGCTCGTAGCCGGGGCAGCTCAGCACCGGTAACGGCGGGTACCGCACAAACCGTTGGTCGGGGGGGTCCGCGTCGGCGCGCAGGCACCGATAGAAGACAGATCCCCGCCGGTTCGTGACCAGCCGGACCCACCGGCAGGTGGCGCACAGCCCTACAGCAGCGTCAGTCATTAGGTCGAAAGACAAGCTAGTTATATCTTGGAGCCCGTGAGCCCTCAGGTCGACGACTTCGGGCTGCCCCCCGGAGTACGCGACGAATACCTGCAAGGAGCCCGCGATCAGCTGGGGGCGATCGCAGAGCTGGCTGAGCGGCTGATCGCAGCGGGCGACGACACGGCCGCAATCGAAGAGCTGCGCCGCGACGCCCATCGTCTGCGCGGCTCCGCAGGATCCTTCGGCTTCCCCCAGGCCTCCGTGGTCGCCGCCGAGCTCGAAGAAGCTGCCAAGCAGTGGATCGAGCATCCGGCTAACGGCGTGGCGGGTCGAGGTCAGGCTGCTCGGGGCTTCGTGCGGCGGCTGGCAGCGGCACTGTTCACGAAGCAAGCGGCAACTAGACCCGTTACGCCCGTCACGCCGGTCGCACCCGAATCTCCACCGACCTCCACCGACCTCCACCAACCTCCACCAACCTCCGACACGCCCGGTGCCTCCGAGGTCCCGGAAGTAGTTGTCGTCGAGGACGATCCGGCGCTCGCCGAGCTGCTCACCTTCGGGCTCGAGGCGCGCGGCTACCGGTTCCTCCACTATCGCAACGGGCGCGAAGCTCTCGAGGTGCTCAAGACTATGGACACGCGCGGCAGCCCACAGCCGCCGTTGCTGCTCCTCGACGTCGATCTTCCCGCGCTCGACGGCTATTCGGTTTTCGAACAGCTGCAGCAGGAGTGTCCGGGGAAGTTTCGCGTCGTGTTCACGACGGTGCACGGCAGTGAAACTGAGCAGCTGCGCGGCCTCGAAGCCGGCGCGATGGACTACATGGTGAAGCCGATCAGCCTGCGCGTCGCGCTCGAGAAGATCAGGCGCTGGGTCGGCCGATGACCGCCCGCCACTTCCTGACTGTCGTCGCCGTCGTCCAGGGGATCCTCCTCGGCGCGCTCATTATTCTCATCGTATTGAACCGCTGGTTCCGGCTGCGGCGCAGCACCCGGCTGAATCCTCGCCGTGAGGCTATCGACGCCTCCATGCGGCGCTGGGCGGCAGGGACGACCCCACTGGCGGGCGTCCTTGTCGGACTGTCCCGGCTCCCCGTGCCGCTGGCGATCGACGCGATCGTCAAATGGTCGGCGCGGGTGCCGGGGGAGCGCTGGCGCCAGCTGGCGCAGGCGCTCGAACACCACTGGTGGGCCAAGCTCGTCCGCACGAACACCACCTCGGCGCGCTGGTGGAAGCGTCTGGAGACCGCGCGATTCCTGAGCGTCGCCGCGACACCGCAGGATGTGGCGCGCCTGACGAAGCTGATCAACGATCCGCATCCCGCCGTCCACGTCGCTGCCGTGGCCTGCCTCGAGCGCATGGAGAACACGTCGCTCACCCTCACGGCGCTGGACCGCCTGCCGCAGCTCGCGCCGACCGTCCAGGCGTACTATGCCGCGATGTTACTGCGGTCGCGTCCCGTCGTCGTCGAGCATCTCCAGCAGCGGCTGAGCCGCGCCAACGATCCAGCCCTGCCCCGTCTCGCCGAATTTGCTGCGCGCCTCGCGGAGCCGGCGTTGCGCGAGCGCCTGACGGCGCTCGCCGACCACCAGGACCCCGAGGTGCGCATTCAGTCGGCGCGCGCACTCGGGAGCTTTCCGCATCGGGAATCGGTCGCCGCCCTCAAGCGCCTCGCGACCGACGACGCCTGGGCGGTTCGGGCGCAGGCCGTACGGTCGCTCGGCATGATCGCCGATGTCAGCACGCTGCCGATCGTGACAGCCGCCCTCCGGGACAATGTGTGGTGGGTCCGACTGCGTGCGGCGCTCGCGTTGATGCGCTTCGCAGCGCCGGGCCGCAACGCGTTGCTCGAGGCGGAGGTCGGCGCCGACCCCTTTGCACGCGCCATGGCGCAAATGGTTCTCGGCCTGCCGGCGCAGGCGCTGGCAGAGTTCGCTACATGAGCGCCGTCACCACCATCGTCGGAACGACCGATCTGACGATTCTCGTCTATTTCCTGGCCCTGAATTCGTTCTACGCCGTCCTCCTGGTTCTTTCGATCCCGGAAATCTGGGAGCAGACGCGGCTGGCGGAGGATGAAGACTTCCAACGGCTGATGCAGAGCGATGCCCTGCCCCCCATCACGATTCTCGTTCCGGCGTACAACGAGAGTGCGACGATCGAAGCGAGCGTCACCGCGATTCTCACGCTCGAGTATCGCAACTACGAAGTCGTCGTGGTAAACGACGGCTCGAAGGACGACACGATGGAGCAGCTGCGACACGCGTTCGATCTCTATGAGATTCCGCGTGTCTACCCGGAGATCATCCCTACACAGCCGCTGCGGGCGTTGTACCGGTCGCGCTCTCGCTCACGGTTGCTGGTCCTCGACAAGGAGAACGGCGGCAAAGCCGACTCGCTGAACGCAGCGATCAACGCGTCCCGTTTTCCACTCGTGATCGCCGTCGATGCCGACACGCTGATCGAGCCGGACGCGCTGCTGCGGCTGACGCGGCCGTTTCTGTTGGGTCGCGAGATCGCCGCGGTCGGCGGGACGGTGCGCGTGGCCAACAGCTGCACCGTGAAAGATGGTCGCGTCACGGACGCGCGCGTACCCGGGAAAATCCTTCCCGGTATTCAGGTGGTCGAGTACCTGCGCGCGTTTCTCTTCGGTCGCCTGGGGTGGAATCGCCTCGGCGGCAATCTGATTATATCGGGAGCGTTTGGGCTGTTCCGCAAAGAGTACGTCATGTCGATCGGTGGCTACCGCACGACGAGCATCGTCGAGGATCTCGACCTGGTCGTCCGGCTGCACCGCCATCTCCGCGCCAAGAAGATCACGTACGACATGCCGTTCATTCCGGACCCGGTCGCGTGGACCGAAGTGCCGGAATCCATGAAAGTCCTGTCGCGGCAGCGCGAGCGGTGGCATCGCGGCCTGATCTCGGCCATGTGGCAGTACAAGACGATGCTCTTCAATCCGCGCTACGGCAGCATTGGTTTCCTGGCGATGCCCTTCTACGCTTTCGGGGAGATGCTGGCGCCGGTGGTCGAGCTCATGGGGTACCTGATCACGGCGCTGGGATTGGCGTTCGGTCTCGTGAATGTCTCATTCGCACTCCTTTTCGTCCTCGTCGCCTGGGGCTACGGCATGCTCCTGTCCATTTGGGCAGTCGTGCTGGAAGAAGTGAGTTTCCGCCGCTACCGCCGCTTCGGCGACCTTTTCCGGCTGCTGCTCTTCGCTTCGCTCGAGAACTTTGGCTATCGCCAATGCACGGTGTGGTGGCGTCTCAAAGCGTTCGCAAACGTCTTCAAAGGCGTGCACGCGTGGGGTGATATGGCCCGCAAAGGGTTCGGCAAGGCGAGCGTTGCCGCGCTCCTCGCGCTGTGTCTCGCGGCTCCGTGCCTCGGCCAGAGTTTGCGGGTCTCGGTCTGGAGCTCCTACGAAGCGGTCGACAACAGTCAGGATTGGTCCACGCTCGGCGCGCAGCTCACCCTGTCATCCCCGCGCGGCCACGCCGGTTGGGTCGCGGGGGAGGTGCTGGGCCGCTTCGGAGCAACGGACGTGACCGAGCGGGTCGGCGGCGTCGTGCATCCGATGCAACGGCTGTGGCTCACCGTCGAAGCGGGGACGTCACGCCAACCCACCTTCTCTCCCAAGAACACTTGGGAGACGGACGCCAGCGCACTGATCGCGCCGCGGGTGTCGGCGGGCGTAGGCTACAGGCGGTGGAATTATGCGGTCGGTCCTGTCGACATCTGGATGCCGCACGTCGCCACCGAGACGAACAAGATGTCCTGGACGATGCGCGTTTTCGTCTCCCGGAATCCATCGCATCGCACCGATGCAGCAGTCTCGCTCAGAGTGGCGCGCGCACTGTCGCGCCGTACGACTGCTTCGCTGCTGGGAGCAGGCGGCCGCGAGAGCTACCTCGTCGGCGCGGTGGTGCGATCACTCACGACCGCGACCGGGGTGGCAGGAATCCGCTACAACGCCGCGCGGGGCATGACGCTGCGCTTTGACGTGACGGTGATTCATTCCAGTCCGATATTGTCACGCACCGGGGTCGCGATCGGAGTGGAACGCGGCCTCTGAAAAGGCGTGACCTGCCTCACGTTGCTTGGTCCCATGGCCGTGGCTTAACGAGTCGGTGTGCACGCCGTCTCCACAACGACTCACAACCCTTCGAGGACGAGGCCATGAAACACCGCACGCTCATCGCCGCCTTGCTGGCGCTGGCGCTCGGCGCCCCCGCCGGCGTCAACGCGCAGCAGCCGAGCGATACCACCAGGGATCGTCATGAAGTGCGCCGCGACCGCCGCGACCTGCGGCAGGACCGTCACGACGTACGCAATGATCGGCGCGACATTCGACAGGACCGGCGCGATATGCGCGGTGACCGGCGCGATCGCCGCTCGGATCGGCGGGATTTGCGGCAGGACCGCCGGGATTTACGGCGCGACCGTCACGACAGCACGACTGCCAAACCGACGAATCCGTAACCTAGGGAATGCGATGTAGGGGCGCAGCATGCTGCGCCCCTACTGTTCTCTAACTCCCCGCCTACACGCGAAGCTGTGGATGCTCCAGCAGCCGGCGCTGGAGCAGCGGGTGCGTCCGCCACACCTGCCAGCCCATCGCCAGAACCGCCAACACATTCGCAACGGCCACCGACCACCACCCGACCGTCCCCAACACCCATTGGGCGCCGACCCCGATCGTCGCCAGGACGAGTCCCTCGAGCAGGATTGCGGTGAGCAACACGAGCAGCGCCATCGCCGGGACGCGCTCTACTTGCTCAGCCAGCGCGACGAACACCACTCCAGCGATGACGAAGGCGGCGACGTGGACGACCGTGTAGACGGCGATCAAGCCGAATGTGACGACGATGTCTCCTGGGCCAGCAGCGCCGAGTAACAGCGCAGAGCCGAGCGCCGCGGGAGTGTGGAACGGAGTCCCACGGGCCACATCCAAGAGGAAGAACCAGACCGCCACCACGGCGGCTCCGATGAGTCCATTGACCACGCCACGCAGCAGCGCGGGATGATCTCGGAGCGCGCCAAGCCCCAACGGTCGGGGGTCGCGCTCGGCGTAGTGCAGGTAGCCGACGAGCACCAGGCCGGCGGCGATGTTCGCACCGACGACGCGCGGCCACGGGACGACGCCCAGGTGCGGCGAATGTAGAAGGAGCAGCCCGATGTAGAATGTCACCTCCTGCAGCAGCACGCCGAACACCAGGCCGAGGAGTAGACGTGGAGGCGCTTGGAACGCCGCGCTGACCGACGCCATCCCCACGCCCAGGATAGCGAAGACCCCGAAATGCAGCACCGTGTAGACGGCGACGAGACGGAAGGTGACTTCAGAGAACTCGCGGTTCAGCAGCAGGCCGGCGAGCAGCGTGGGCGTACGGAAGGGATGTCCCGCCACCGAATCCGCAACGAGGAACCACAGCGCGACTACGAGTCCAGCGAGGAGTCCACCCGCCACACCGTGGACGATCACTGCTTGAGCGGGTCGCCTCATGTCCCGACCTCGCGAAGAGGGGCTGCCGACAACATGGCGACGCTTGCTGTAACTGTCTACCGTTGCGTTCGCCGCATTAGGGCCGCGACGCGCTCGGCCTCTCGCAGCACTCGCAGCGTGTTCAGTCCGGCGACCTTCTTCACATCCAGCTCGCTCCAGCCGCGCCGCAGCAGCTCGGCGATCAGGTCCGGAAACTTCGAGACGTCCTCCAGACCGACCGGCACCTCGTCGATGCCGTCGAAGTCCGAGCCAATTCCAACACAATCCACGCCGGCGACCTGGCGAATGTGCTCGATGTGATCGGCGACTTGTTGCACCGTCGCGTGCGGCGCACGGGCGTTCCACGCCTTCAGTGAGTCCGCGCGCGTTGCTGAGTCGGCGCCCGCGGCGCGAAGCGCGTCCAACCGCGCGGAGACGCTGTCGCTGTGAACGCGAACCGCCTCCGATACAAACCCGGGATTGAAATTCACCATGACCACACCGCGGTTGTCCGCGACGAGCTTCAGAATGGAGTCGGGCACGTCGCGCGCGTGGTTGGTGAGCGCGCGGGCGGACGAATGCGAAAAAACGACCGGCGCGCGCGACGTGTGCAGCGCGTCGGACATTGTCTGGTCGTTCACGTGCGACAAATCGACCAGCATCCCCAGACGATTCATCTCGAGCACGACCTGCTTGCCGAACGCCGACAGGCCGCGATGGGCGGTATCGGTGGAGGCGACGGCCCAATCGAGGCTGCGCCAGTGCGTCAGCGTCATGTAGCGAGTGCCGAGGTCGTAGAACATCCGTAGCGCGCCCAACGAGTTCTCGATGGCGTGCCCACCCTCGATCCCGATCAGGCAGGACACCTTCCGGGCCGTGAAGTTGCGCTGCACGTCGGCCGCCGTATATGCCATCGCCAGGCTGCGAGAATTTTTTGCGCACAGGCGATGGATGAGATCGATCTGCTCGAGTGCGTAGAGGGCCGGGTGAGGTCCAGAGTCCATCGTCGTCACCGGCACGTACGCAGCCCAAAACTGCCCGCCCACGTGCCCGCTGCGCAGCCGCGGGATATCGGTCATCAGCTTCGGTTGACTGACCGCGAAGTTGACTGAGTCGAGCCCGCCTCGCCCGCGGATCGCGTCGGGGATGTCGTTGTGGCCGTCGATCAGCGGGACTGTGCCGAGGATGCGGACCGCTTGCGCGCGATAGTCCTGCGCGGCGAGCGGCGCTGACGTAGCGACCGCGAGCACGCAAGCGAGAGAGATGAGGGCCTTGGTCATGGCCGGAAGCTGGCGCCCCCAGTACCTCTTATCAAGATTACGACGTAACCATGATTGCAGACTCCAAGGTCAAGATCGCGCTCTCGGTAAATGGCGAGCCAGCGGAGGTGGCTTTCGCGCCACACAAGACGCTGCTCGAAGTGTTGCGCGAAGACCTGGGACTGACCGGCACAAAACATGGTTGTGAGCTGGGCGAATGCGGCACCTGCACCGTGCTGCTCGATGGAACGCCCGTGCTGTCATGTCTGGTGCTGGGGCTCGCGTGCGACGGGCGCGCGGTGCGCACCGTCGAGGGAATGGCCCGGAACGGGCAGCTGCACCCCCTCCAGGAAACCTTTGCAGACCTCGGCGCCGCCCAGTGCGGCTACTGTACTCCCGCGTTTCTCCTCGCAGCCGAAGCCTTACTGGCCACGAATTCCAACCCCTCGCGCGACGAGATCAAGGACGCGTTGGCGGGCAACCTCTGCCGCTGCACCGGCTACATCAAGATCTACGAAGCCGTCGAGCTCGCGGCCGAGCGCATGCGGAAGGTGGTCCATGGCCGGGCATAGGATCATCGGGAAAGCGATGCGAAAAGTCGACGCGGTCGCGAAGGTGACCGGGGCGACGCGCTTTGCGGATGACCTCGCGTTTCCGCGCACGCTGTACTGCAAGCTGCTGCGCAGCACGCACCCACACGCAAAGATCGTGTCGGTCGACATCACGGCCGCTAAACAGCTCGCTGGCGTCCAGGCGGTGCTCACGGGTCAGGATCTGCCGATTCCGTTCGGCATTCTGCCCGTGTCCCAGGACGAGCACGCGCTCTGCCTCGACAAGGTCCGTTTCATCGGCGACCCCGTCGCGGCTGTGGCGGCGACGACGGAGGAGGCGGCCACCGCTGCCCTCGACCTCATTAAGGTCGTGTACGAGCCGCTCGAGGCGTTCGACTCCGCGGAGGCAGCGGTCGCGCATCCCGAGCCGCGGATCCACGATTACGGCGACAGCGGCAATCTCCACAAGCTGATCAACCTCGAATTCGGCGACACCGATGCGGGGATCGGCGAGGCCGACTTGATCCGGGAGGACCTGTTCTTCTTCGAGGGCAGTACACACCTGCCGATGGAGCAGCATGCCGCCGTCGCCATGTGGTCGCCGGACGGCAAGCTGACCTTGTGGACTTCGACCCAGACTCCCCACTACGTGCATCGCGCGCTCGCCAAGGTCTTGGAATTGCCGGCCGCACGGATTCGAGTCATCGCGACGCCCAACGGCGGTGGGTTCGGCGGCAAGAGCGATCCGTTCAGTCACGAAATCGTGGTCGCGAAGCTCGCGATGGTTACTGGCCGGCCCGTGAAGATTACACTCACGCGCGAAGAAGTCTTCTACTGTCACCGCGGCCGCCATCCGACGCTCATGTGGGTCCGCACGGGCGTTAAGCGCGATGGCGCGATCACTGGCATGCATTTCCGCTCGCTGCTCGACGGCGGCGCGTACGGCTCGTACGGCGTGGCGAGCACGTACTACACCGGTGCGCTGCAGACCGTCACCTACAACGTGCCGCGTTACCACTTCCAGGGCGCGCGCGCATTTACCAACAAGGCGCCCTGCGGCCCGAAGCGCGGCCACGGCACGCCGCAGCCACGCTTCGCGATTGAAGTCCACCTCGACAAGATTGCCGAGCAGCTCGACCTCGATCCTGCGGAGCTGCGGCTCAGGACCCTCGTACCCCCGAACTCACTCACGGCGAACTATCTCCGTGTGGGCTCCATGGGTCTCGGCAAATGCATCGAGAAAGTGGTCGAGGGCTCCCGTTGGAAAGGGAAGTTCCGCAAGTTGCCGCAGGGACGCGGCGTGGGACTCGCATGCTCGAGTTACATCTCGGGCGCGGGGCTGCCGATCTACTGGAACAACATGCCGCACTCGGGCGTCCAGCTGAAATGCGACCGCGGCGGGGGCGTCACGGTCTTCTGCGGCTCGACAGAGATCGGTCAAGGATCGGACTCGATCCTCGCCTACATCGTGGCCGAAGTGCTCGGCATCGATCCCTTCGACATCGCCGTCGTCACCGCGGATACCGACCTCACCCCCGTCGATCTCGGCAGCTACTCGAGCCGCGTCACACTCATGAGCGGCAATGCGGCACTGCAGGCTGCGGAGCGCGCGCGCCAGATCCTCGCGGTCCACGCAGCGAAGAAGCTCGAGGTACCGCCCCAGCGCCTGACGTTCGCCGAGGGACGGGTGTTCGACGGCCTGGACCGCAAGCACGGTGTGTCGTTTGCGGAGGCCGTGCAGCTCGCGGAGGCGGCTGAGGGCACGGTCGGGACAGTGGGTTCCTACACGCCGCCGCAGGGGGCGGGCAAGTATCGCGGCGCTGGAGTCGGACCGTCGCCCGCCTATTCCTATAGCGCCTGCGTGGCGGAGGTCGATGTCGATCCGAAAACGGGGATCGTGCGCGTCCCGACGATTTGGATCGCGCATGACGTCGGACAATCGATCAATTCCGCCTCCGTCATCGGCCAGGTCGAAGGCTCGATTTACATGGGCCTCGGCGAGGCGTTGATGGAGGAGATGGCGTACCGCGGCAATCGCAACGTCGTCCACAAGATTCCGTCGCTGCTCGAGTACAAGAGTCCCACGACACTCGAGATGTGCGACGTGATCACCTATCTGATCGAGGATCCTGATGCGAATGGCCCGTTCGGCGCGAAGGAAGTCGGCCAGGGGCCGCTGCTGCCCGTGATGCCGGCGGTCGCCAACGCGGTGTACGACGCGGTCGGCGTGCGTATCGATGAGGTACCAATCACGCCTGAGAAAGTGTGGAAGGCGCTACGAAGGAAGGAGAAGGGGGAAGACGCCCGATACGGCCCTGACAGCTTCCCCGACATCCCGTGGCCTGAGCCGACTCGCGTTGCTCCGCCGTGGGAGGGCGGCGATGGGAAGGGCGTGACAATCACGGCTGCGGCGTCGGAGCGTCAGCACTGATGCTGCGTCTGCCATCGTTCCGATACCTGCAGCCGAAGACCATCGCTGAGGCGCTTCGCATGAAGAGCGACGCCGGTCCCGAGGGTATGTTCGTCGCGGGGGGAACGGACCTCTATCCGAACATGAAGCGCCGGCACCAGGAGCCGAAGATTGTCATCTCGCTGATGGGGATTCCCGAGCTCGGACGGTTTGACGGTCGCACGGTTGGACCGTGTGTGACCTTGAGCCAATTGTCCGACAGTCCGACCGTCCAACAGTCCCACCCTGCAGTCGCAACCGCCGCCCGCCTCGTCTCCACACCCCTCCTCCGCAACATGGGCACACTCGGCGGCAACCTCTGCCTCGACACCCGCTGCAACTATTACAACCAGACTTATGAGTGGCGGAAGTCGATCGACTTTTGCATGAAGAAAGACGGTGCGATCTGCTGGGTGGCCCCGTCGTCGCCACGCTGCTGGGCAGTGAGCTCATCAGACGTCGCGCCCGTCATGGTGGCAATCGGCACCGAGTACCGGCTCGTCGGCCCGCAAGGTGAGCGAGTCGTGCCGGCGGGCCGCTTCTATAACAATGACGGCATCAATTATCTGACGAAGCAGCCCGATGAGATCCTTGTGGACGTCCGCCTCCCCGCGCCGAACGGCTGGGACGCTGTGTACCACAAGCTGCGGCGGCGCGGTTCGTTCGATTTCCCGGTGCTCGGCGTCGCCGCGTGGATACGATGGAAGGGAAAGAATGTGGCTGACGCGCGGATCGTCCTGGGTGGCGTTGCGAGTTACCCCCAGGAGATTCCGGAAGCCGGCGCGGCGCTGCAAGGAGCGCCGCTATCCGATGAATCCATTGCCGCGGCCGCCGAGGCAGCGTACCGGCCCTCGAAGCCCATGGACAATACCGATTTCGATTTGTCGTGGCGGAAACAAATGACGCGCGTGTACGTCACGCGCGTCATCGAGGAGCTACGCCAGCGCCACAGCAGCTAGAACCGGTACGATCCCCGCAGCAGCTCCGCTCGTTGCCACCGCCGCCAGCGGCGCCAGCGCCGGCGACGCCAGGGCCGCAGGAAGAACGCGATCGCCATAAATCCGAGTGGCCACAACAGCAGCCGCATTCCCCAGAAACCCCAGAAGCCAACCACCAGCATTGCGAACGCGACTGGCATGGCGGTCCACACCCACCATGCGCGCCGCGGCGCCCGCGCGAAGGCCCCGGCATCGGGGCTGCGCGGGGCGGGCAAGTCCGCGACCAACCGGCCGAGCTCCTCGCGATACGTGGCGGCCGATGCCGCGGCGAGACGCTCTCCGGCTTCGTCCGGTGTCAACCGGCCCTCGGCGGCAGCGCTCTCGAGCAGCTTCGCAACGCGCTCGCGCTCGGCGTCGGACGCGCGCACCCCGGAACCCCGGTCAGGCGCGTTCATTGGCCTGTACCAGCGCGTCGATCTCCTGCCCCGCGCGCTTCAGAATGTCGCTGATCTTTTGCCGGACCGTGTCATCTCGCGACCGCCAGCCCGTACGATAGGCGCTGCGCATCAATGCGCCCATGGCGCGGTTCAAGTCGCCCATCCCGCCGCCGAGCACTTCGTCTACCGCGTCTTTGACGCGGTCGAAAATGTCTTCCACCACGTCGCGATGCTCCTCCAGGAACTTGATCCCCGAGTCGGTGATCTGGTAGACCTTCTTGCTCTCGACTTCCGTCGCGCGCACCAGTCCCTCGTCCTCGAGCCACTGGAGCGTGGGATAAACGGTGCCCGGAGAGGGCGAATAGCAGCCGTGCAGCCGCTCTTCGAGCTCCTTCATGACCTCATACCCGTGTCTGGGCTTGTCTTTGAGCAGCTTGAGGATCACGTACTTCATGTCGCCGGCGCCGAACCAATGCCGACGGCCCCCCCCCCTGCCGCCTCGGAAACCCCATCCTCTGGGCCCGAATCCGAAGCCGAACCCTTGCCAGCCAAACCTGCCAACCATTTGCAGCTCCGAGTTTAGATGTTACGTCACGATATTCTTGTACGATATATCTTGTCAAGACGTCAGTTTCGGGCTGTGCGCCAAGTCACTATCGGACTTAAGCTTGCAAGTTCGACTGCCGCCCGTACATTGAGGCCACGCTGGACCAAGTATTTCCCTTGTTTGCCCCCACCCGCGCCCGGGATAGGAGCAGCCAATGGCAGTGGAGATCACCGCGCACCCAACCTGGGTAGCGGAGTTGGATGCGACGCTGGAGCCAAGCCGTCAGGCTATTCTCGACACGCCCGTCATCATCGATGCGTCCGAGAATCAGCTCGTCGACGGACAGATCCAGAACTTTCTGGTCGCGTTCTACCCCATCATTCGGGACTTCCCGCAGTGGCTGCAGATGCTGCTCGATCGCTCCCCGGCAATGGGGCGTGAGTTCTTCACCGACAACATCCGCGTCGAGCGCCGCCACGACGCGATGTGGCGCGCGATGGGAGATGGCTTCAACGTTCCCAAGAAGCGCTTCCAGGAACCGGAAGCCATGCTGCCCGAGACCAAGCAGTTCCATGCGTACTTGACCGAGATGTGCCGCAACGCGGAGTTTGGCCAGGCCGTCTCCGCCACGAACTATGCCGTGGAAGGCGTGGCCCAGAAAATCTCCGAGAAGGCGTTGCGCGGTCTCGCCAAGAACGAAAAGATCGGTCCGCGCGGCCGCTGGTGGCTGGAAGAGCATGCGAAATACGACGATGAACATCCCATCCACGCGCTCGAAATCATCAAGGACTGTGTCAAGCGCGGGGATGATCCCGAGAAGGTCACCGGCGTAGCCCTCGAAAGTCTCAAGCTGATGCGCTTGTCCATGGAGGCGTCTTATCACGCGTGACTAAGACTCGTCGTATTTCGCCGGCTCGCGGCGCCAGTACCACGGCCGGCAAGCGCCCTCCCCCCCCCGTTCGACTGGATCTGCTCCAGGCGGCGGCCGACATCGTCGCGGCGTTGCCGGACGCCGTCGTCGTGACCGGCACGGACCGGCGGGTGCTTGCGGCGAACGAGCCCGGTGCGCGGTTGCTCGGGTGGCAAATGGACAACGTGGTGGGCCAGGCGATTGCGGATCACGTGACGCCGCCAGAACGAGCCCACGTTGCCGCGCGCGAGGACAAGGTCCTCGCCGGAGAACCGCAACGCTACGAAACCCGGATCGTCAACCATCACACAGGCGAAGAACTCGATGTGTCGGTATCGAGCGGGCCGTTCCGGGTGAACGGTGAGCTCATCGGGACGGTGGCGACACTGCGAGACATCACCGATCCCAAACGCGCGCAGGACACACTCGCCCGCTCCGAGGCGCGCTACCGCCATCTCGTCGAATCGGCCTCCGATGCGATCGTCACCCTGGACGCGAACGGCCGCTTCACCACGGTGAACCATGCGGCCGAGATCATCTCCGGCTACAAGCGAGAAGAGCTGGTGGGCCAGTGGTTCGCCCCCATGCTCCACGACGACGACCTCCCGCGAGCGCTGGGGCACTTCCAGCAGGCGCTCTCGGGCGAAACGGGCCTGTTCGAGTCGCAGTTCTATCGCAAGGACGGCGAGGTCCGCACCATCTCGATCACCTACTCGACGCCGCAGAAGGACGAGGAAGTATTGTGTCTCATCCGTGACGTCACCGACCAGAAGATGTTGCAGGAGCAGCTCATTCAGTCCGAAAAGATGTCTGCGATCGGACAGCTGGTTTCGGGCGTCGCGCACGAGCTCAACAACCCGCTCGCCGGCATCTCCGCGTTTGCCCAGCTGCTGCTCGCCGAGAAACGCTTTCCGCCCGACCAAAGGACCGCCGCGGAGACGATTTACAGCGAAGCCCGTCGCGCCAGCCGCATCGTGCAGAACCTGCTGACCTTTGCGCGCCAGCATAAAGCCGAGAAGGGACCCACCGCGATCAACCAGGTGCTCGACGACACGCTCGAGCTGCGCGGCTACGAGCTTCGTGTGCGCGGCATTGACGTGCGCCGCGAGTATGATGAGTCGATCCCGGAAACCATGGCCGATGCGCACCAGCTGCAACAGGTGTTCCTGAACCTCATCACCAATGCCGAGCAGGCGATGGAGCAGAAGGAAGGCCACCACCACCGCCTGACGGTGCGCACGCGTTGCAACGGTGAGGCCATCCGCATCGAGATCGAGGATTCGGGCGCCGGTATTCCGGCCAACCTCATCGAGCGCATCTTCAATCCGTTCTTCACGACGAAGCCGACCGGCTCGGGAACAGGCCTGGGGCTGTCGATCTCCCTGGGTATCGTGCGCGAGCACGAGGGCAAGATCTGGGCGGAAAACTCGCCGCAGAGCGGCGCACGCTTCATCGTCGAAATCCCCGTGACCGAGCCGGGCGCCTCGGGTGAGCACGCCGCGGTGACGCACGTCGAGCCGTTGGGAAGCGACAGCCTGCGCGTGCTCGTCGTGGATGACGAGGCGTCGGTCCGCGTCTCACTGCAGCGCTACTTGTCTGGCAAAGGCCACAAGGTCGAGACGACCGCGAGCGGCGAGGACGCACTCGTCCGGTTGAAAGCGACTAAATACGACGCGGTGATCCTGGACATGCGTATGCCCGACCTCTCGGGTGAGCAGCTCTACGAACGCCTCCGCAGCAACGACCCCTCGCATGCCGAACGCGTGATCTTCACGACGGGCGACCTCGTGAACGAGCAGATGCGCCGGTTCCTCGACGGGACCGGCCGCCCTTGCGTCCCCAAGCCATTCGAGTTCGCTTCTTTCGACCAAGCACTGCCGGCGGCGCGCCGCCGGTAATCCCCACCCTGAAGGGTGGGCTCGGCACAACATCATCCTGAAGGATTTCATGCGCCCGTTGCTCACGCTGCTCGTGTGGGGCAGCTTGGTGTGCCCCCCCGCCGGCTCGCTCGCCGCCCAGGAGCCGTTCGACTTCTACTCCCGCGGACCCTATCGCCCGGCGGTCCCGCGCCCCGAGGCGATCACCGGCTACGCGGCCGGCGAACAGCAGACCATGTACGCAGTAATGCAGCACTATCTCGACACCTTGGTCGCCACCGCGAGTGACCGCGTCCGGATCGAGACCTGGGGGCGCACCACGGAGTACCGGCCGATCCGGGCGCTGATCATCTCGGATCCCGCGAACCTGGCGAAGCTCGACCAGGTCCGGGCCGGCATGGCCGAGCTGGCCGATCCCCGCAAGACGTCAGCGGCGCGCGCCGCGACGATTGCCGCGCAGAGCCCGGCCGTGGCGGTCTTCCAGTACTCGGTCCACGGCGACGAACCGGCCGGGTTCGAGGCGGCGATGCAGGTCGCCTACCAGCTCGCCGCCTCGGACGAGCCGCAGACGCTCGAGATGCTCAAATCGGTCGTAGTCGTCCTCAATCCCTCGGCCAATCCCGACGGTCACGAGCGGTTCGCGGCGTGGTATAACTCGGTCGGCATCGGTGCGGATCATCCCTGGTCGTTCGAACACAACGAACCATGGAGTATCACCGGGCGCTACAGCCATTACCGCTTCGACATGAATCGCGATTTACTGGCGCAGAGTCAGCCCGAGGTCCGCGCGATGATGGACGGCGTGCTGCGCTGGCGGCCGCAGGTGTTCGTCGATCACCATTCGACGACCGCCACATTCTTTTTCCCGCCGGTGGCGCAGGCCGTAAACCTGAATCTCCCACCCCAGACGACGAAGTGGTTCGATACCTACGGCCGGGGGAATGCCGCCGCGTTCGATCGCTACGGGTGGCAGTACCAGGTGCGCGGCGTGTTCGACTTCTTCTACGTGGGCTACTGGGACGAATGGTCGACGTTCCAGGGCGCCAGCGGCATGACCTATGAGACGGACGGAGGGCCGGAATTCAGGTTGCGCCGCGATGACGGCAGCATCTCCACATTCCGCGACGGCATCGCGCACCACTTCGTCGCCTCGCTCGCCACGCTCGAAACGACCGCAAAGAACCGCCAGAGCCGGCTCCTCGACTATTACGATTTCCGCCGCTCCGCCCTGGCCGAGGCCGCGACCGACCGGATCAAACGCGTGGTGATTGTGCCGGGCAACGATCCCCAGTCGGCCGCCCATGTGGTCGGGCTCCTGCTCCACAACGGCGTCGAGGTCACCAGCCTGCGGCAGCCAGTCACGTCACGCCTCGCGCACAACTACTTGAGTCGTGGCGCGGGGAGCCCGCGCACGTTTCCGGCAGGCAGCTACGTCATCGACCTGAATCAACCGCAAAGCCGCGTCGCGAAAGGCGTGCTCGAGCCCGATGCCGAGCTGCAGCGCTCGTTCGTGGAGCGCGAGCTGGCGAAATTCCATCGCAACCGGCGCCGCGGCGAGGATGCGGACAAGGAGGACTACGGGTTCTACGACATCACCGCGTGGTCTCTGCCGCTGTCCTTCAATCTCGATGCCTACTGGACTGAGGATGCCGGGTCCGTCGGCGACGCCGTCACCGATTCGATCGTGCCGCCGCCACCGGCGCCGGGGCATGCCGCGAGCGCCTATCTGTTTCTGAACGACCGGCCCGGGGCCGCGCGGCTCGTGCTCGCGCTGGAGGGGGAGGGCTTCAAGCTTTCTGCCTCCCGAGCGCCCGTGCGCGCCAACGGCCGGACATATCCGCGGGGCGCCTTCATCGCCCGGATTCAACGCAATCCGGCCGCGCTTCACGAGCGCATCGCGGCGCTCGGCCCAGCGCTGGGCGTCCCGGTCACCGCGGTGCAGACGGCATTCCCCGATTCGGCGGAGGTCGGCATTGGCTCTGACGAAGTCGGCGGACTTCATGCGCCGAAGATCCTTGTCGCCGCCGGGGATGGGATCTCTGAGACGAGCTATGGCTGGCTCTGGTACTTCCTGACCAGGGAACTGAACGCGTCGTTCACACCGGTGCCGCTCCGGGCGATCGGGCGCATGAGCGATTTGTCGAGTTTCAACGTCCTGATCATCCCCGACGGCTCGAGCGGCCGGATGCGGCGCGAGCTCGGCGATGACGGCGTGGAGCGGTTGAAGGCGTGGGTTCGCTCGGGTGGTGTCCTGATCGGGTATGGCGGCGCCGCTGCGCTTGCAGCTACAAAGGACCTGGAGCTCTCGAGCGTCGCGAGCGTGGCACCCGACAGCGGCGCGAGCCCCGACACCACCATGCCGGGAAACGAGCCGCCTCTGATTTCGAAAACGGGGGCGCCACGTGACCGACTGGAGTGGATCCCCGGCGCGATTTTCCGGGCGACGCTGGATACCACACACTGGCTGACGGTTGGCTATGAGCGGGACCGGATCCCCGTTTTCATCGATGGCGACACCTTCTGGAAACCGTCCAAGAGCGGCGCGAACGCGGTGTCTTTCACTGATCCGGTGGACTCGCTGGTCTTGTCGGGCTTCACCTGGCCCGACAATACCGCGCGACTCCTCAAGGGCTCGACCTGGGCCGTAGTCGAGAATCAGGGAAACGGGCGCGTGGTGCTGTTTTTGAGCGATCCGCTGTTTCGGGCATTTTGGCGGGGGCCGGCGAAGCTGCTGACGAATGCGATTCTGATAGGGCCGAATCGGTAGGCCTCACCCCCTGACCCCCTCTCCACAACGTGGAGAGGGGGAACGGGGGAGAGGTCAGATCACCCGGCTCGTCCGAATCACATCCCGAATCTTCCGCACCGGCAGCTCGAGCTGCTCCCGAATCTGCGGCGCCACACGGAACCAGCTCGGCTCCTCATGCATCCGCGGCGCCATCTTGAAGAATCGGTTCTCGTTCTCCGGCACTTTCCACGTCACCGTGACATGCTTCTGCTTGCGCAGCACGTCCAGCGCGACCGTTTCGCCGGCATCATAGGAGCGCAGGATCCGCATCGCCTGCTCCGGCGATGCGGGCTTGCGGCCCCCGATCGACACGATGACGTCGCCGCCTTTGAGCGCCAGCGAGGAATCCTCCGGCGCGCGCACCACCAGGACGCCTTCGCGCGTGCCGAAATAGTCGCCCAGATCGGGATTGAGCTTCACCATCTCGATGCCGCCCCAGGGGCTTCCGAACGCAAACCCGAACTCGCCGCCCGGACCCATACGCATCTTGGGCATCACATTTTCCATGATATCGCCCATCTCGGGCCCCTCCATCGGTCCGGTCCAGGCGGTGCCGCCGAGATCCTCGGCGACGATCGTGGCCTTGCGGGAATCGGTGCCGCGGCGGTACTCGACCTGCACGGTGTCGCCCGGCTCGAGTCGACGCGCGAGCTCGATCAACTTCATGCCCGGGCCGGAGTCCTCATTGTCCTCGGATCGCACGCCCGCGAGGGCGGTCGTATTGAAGCGCGTAATCACGTCACCCACCTTGAGACCCGCCTTCTCGGCCGGCCCCCCGGGCGTGACGCCCTCGATCCGCGCGCCGACCTTGTCCCCCGCGGCGTCAGCGCGAGGATCCACGATCACGCCGATGCGGCCACGATTGTCGCTGAACGTGTACACGCCAAAGGGCCCATTGCGCGTTTCGACACGGACGCGCGGCCGACCGGGCCGGCGCGGCGTATCCTGCGCGCCGGACATCGCAGGCAACAGCAAACAGGCGGCAAGCGCTGCCACAGTCACATTACGCATCATCAGTTCTCCCCTGGGCTCTTAGAGCCCGACGTACCGAGCGCGGGTCGCGTGAGCGTTCACCAGCTCGCGCATCAATCCGACGCGCTCCTGCCAAAGTTTGACGAGTTGGGCGTCCTGGACGCTCTGGTCCTGCTGCGCCAGCCTGCCGTCGAGAATGGAAATGCGGTCTTCCAGCTCCGCCACGAGGGCCGCCGCGTGACCGCTCAGCACACGGCCATCGATATCGTATTGTTGCAAGGAGTCTTCGAGCGTCGCCGACTGTTGCTTCGCCTGGCGCAGCTCGGCGTGGAGCTTGCCCGTGTTTCCACTCGAGGGCTGAACCAGGAGAACCGCGGCGATCGTGGCCGCGAGGGCGAGACTGCCAGTCCACGTGCCCCAGGTACGACGCCGGCGGGCGCGCTCGACGCGCAGCGCCGCCTGAATCACGGGCCAGCGGTCGCGCGGCGGGTGCAGCGCCGGCAACGCTTTGAGCTGCGCGACCCGCTGGTACAACTTCTCCAGCTCCACCTGACACGCAGCGCAGGTGGTGACGTGCCGGCGCGCCCAGACCGACGCCTCACCTGCCCGCAGGGCCTCCAGATCTTCCATCGTGCAGTGCATCATGCGTGCGCTCCTTCACCGAGCATCCGCCGCAGCCGCGCGTGGGCTCGCGCCAGTTGCGACTTCGAAAAGCTCACCGTTTTTCCCATCTGCTCCGCAATCTCTTCGTGCGTGTAGCCCTCGACGTCGTGGAGCCACACGACCGCGCGTGACGTCTCGGATAGTCGCTCGAACGCCCGCTCCAAATCGATGTTTGCCGCAACGTGCATCCCGGGTTTCCCCGGCTCGTCCTCCAGCGACTCCGTCTCCCGCACCTGCTCACGACGGATCCGCATTAATGCTTTGGTCGTGGCGATCCGACGGATCCAACCCCACAGATGGCCCTCGCCGCGATACTGCTTGATGTTCCGCACGAGCTCGAGAAACGTCTCCTGCAGCACGTCCTCCGCGTCCTCCGGCCGCCGCAAAATCCGCCGGACGAGATTGTAGACAGGCGTCTCGAAGGCCCGATACAGGGCTTCAAGGGCTGCTTCATCTCCGGCTTGCGCGCGGGCGACGATGACATCGGGAACGGCGAGCGCCACGGTCATGTCCGAAAAGTTAGATGCCACAACTACGTAGAACGTCGCGAGTTGGCCTAGGGAAAATCACGGTTCCTTAAGGCCTTGCGGCGTAGTAGCTTGCCGCATGCCCACAGCGGATGTGAAGGAATGGCTCCACCATTGGCAGGATGAAGCTGACGCCGCGTTTCTCTATTTGGCGCTCGCCGGACAAGAGACGGATCCCCACAAGAAAGACGTCTACATCAAGCTGGCCGGGGTCGAGGAGCGGCACGTCCAGATCTGGAGCAAGCTGCTCGCCGAACATGGCCATACAGTCGATCGCACGAAGCCATCGCTGAACGCGCGGCTGCGGGCGTGGTTCGGCCGCCGGTTCGGGACACGCTATCTGCTGCCGATGCTGCTGCGCGAGGAGGGCGAGGAGGTCAAAGGGTACCTCAACCTTCACAAGGCCAGCCGGCTCGCTGACGCGCAGGAGGTCTCGCTCCAGCTCGCCAAGGAATCGGCCGCCCACGCCGGGACGCTTGCGGATCTGGCCGGCAAGGGCGCCGAACCGTGGCACAAGACGGGATCAGGCGGCTTCCTGCGCAATGTGGTGTACGGCTTCAACGACGGGCTGACGGCGAACTTTGGGCTCGTGGCGGGGGTGATCGGCGCCGCCGTGCAGCCGCACGTGATCATGATCTCCGGCGTCGCGGGCATGATCGCCGACGCGCTTTCGATGGGCTCGTCAGGCTATCTGGCGGCAAAGAGTGAGCAGGAAGTGTGGGAGCACGAAATCGCGATGGAGAAGGAAGAGATTCGCCTGATGCCGGAGGTGGAACAGGAGGAGATGGCCCTCCAGTACGAGGCGAAAGGTGTGGATCCCCGGACGGCGCGCCGCATGGCGGAGGAAGTCATGCGGGATCCGGAGCGTGCGTTGGGCGAGCAGGTGCGCGATGAGCTGAAGATCGGCGAGGCGCACGCGACACCGTTCCGCGAGGGGTGGATCACCGGTCTCGCGACGGCAGTCGGCGCGTTCATTCCGGTGGCTCCATTTCTCCTGTTCCAGGGGCGCGTCGCCATCTGGCTGTCATTCACGATCGCGATGCTGTCGCACTTCATCGTGGGCGCCGCGCGTAGCTTCTTTACCGGCCGCGGCGTGATCCGCAGCGGCATCGACATGTTCGTCATCGGGATGGGGGTCGCGGCTGTGGGCTACCTGGTCGGTGACCTGGTCGCCAAAGCCCTCTAGACGACCAGGTTGACGAGCCGGTCCTGCACGAAGATCACCTTCTTCACCTTCTGGCCGTCGACGAACTTTTTGACCGCTTCATCGGCGAGTACGCGCGCGAGCACGTCCTGCTCACCCATGCCGCGCGGCACGGTGAGGCGCGAGCGGAGCTTGCCGTTCACCTGCACGGCGATTTCGACGTCGCCCGCTGACGCCAGGCGCTCGTCGTATGAAGGCCAGCGGGCCTGGAGCACGGATTCCTTGTTGCCCAACACCTCCCACAACTCCTCGGCAATGTGCGGAGCGTAGGGCGCGAGCATGATCACGAGCGGCTGGAGCAGCTTGCTGCTCCCCGCTCCCTGCTCCCGCAGCTCATTGACGTACTCCATCATCGCCGCGATCGCCGTGTTGTATTGCAGCGCCTCGGTATCGGCGGTCACCTTCCGGATCGTCCGATGGAGCTTCTGCTCGGCGTGCGCCGACCTTTTTGTCCCGCGTTCATGAACAAGGGCCCACACTTTTTCCAGGAATCGCCGAATCCCCACGATGCCTTCGTCCCGGAAGTCGCCGCCGTCCTGGAACGGTCCGAGAAACATCAAATACATCCGGAACGTGTCCGCGCCCCACTGCTGGATGTAGGTATCGGGCACGACGACGTTGCCACGCGACTTGGACATCTTGGCGCCGTCTTTCACGATCAGCCCGTGCGCGCGGAACTTGGGATAGGGCGTCTCGAAGCTCACGTGCCCTAGATCCGACAACACCATGCAGATGAAGCGCGAATACAAGAGATGCAAGACGGCGTGCTCGTTCCCGCCGATGTAGCTGCTCACCGGGAGCCACTTCTTCGTCCGCGCGGGGTCGAATGGCCGGTCGTGGAACTCGGTCGACGGATAGCGTAGATGGTACCACGCCGAATCGAGGAACGTGTCGGACACATCGGTCTCACGCCGCGCTTGCCTGCCACACTGCGGACACTTCACGAAGTACCACTCCTCGTGCCGGGCGAGCGGGCTCACGCCCGTATCGTCCGGCCGGAAATCCTCGATGTATGGGAGCTCGACCGGCAAATCCTTCTCGGGCACCGGTACGACCCCGCATTTCTCGCAGTAGATGATGGGAATCGGCGGTCCCCAATAACGCTGCCGTGAGATGCACCAGTCGTGCAAGCGGTACTGCACGCGCGCCGTGGCGAGCCCGCGCTCGGCCAACCAGGCGACGATCTTGCGCGCGCCCTCGGTGCACACCATCCCATCGAACGCCCCCGAGTTCATTAACACCCCGTTCTCGGAGACGCTCGGCAACTTCTCGCCCTCGACAGCGACCACCTGCCGGATCGGAAGCTTGAACTGCGTGGCGAACTCGAAGTCGCGCTTGTCGTGCGCGGGGACGGCCATGATCGCGCCGGTCCCGTACTCCATTAACACATAGTCGGCGATCCAGATCGGAATTGCCTCGCCCGTGGCGGGATTGCGGGCGTACGACCCGATGAAGACGCCGCTCTTGGTCTTATCGCCGACGCGTCGCGAGACGACGTCCTTCGACTGCACGTCGCGCTGGTATGCCTTGACGGTCGAGCGCTGCTCGACTGCCGTCAGCTCGTCCACGAGCGGGTGCTCGGGCGCGAGCACGAGATAGGTCGCGCCAAACACCGTGTCGGGCCGCGTCGTGAAGACGGTAATCTTCCTGCCGCTCGGCGTCTCGAACATGAGCTCGGCGCCTTCGCTCCGGCCGATCCAGTTCTTCTGAAGCAGGACGGTGGAGGAGGACCAGTCGAGGCTCGGGAGGTTCTCGAGGAGGCGCTCGGCGTAGTTCGTGATGCGGAAGAACCACTGATCGAGGAAACGCTGCTCGACGGGGGTATCGCAGCGCTCGCAACGCCCGTCGATGACCTGCTCGTTCGCGAGCACGGTCTTGTCTTTGGGACACCAGTTCACCGCCGCGCGCTTCTTGTAGGCGAGTCCCGCCTTGAAGAGCTGGAGGAAAAGCCACTGCGTCCACTTGTAATAAGCGGGATCGGTCGTCGACAGCTCGTGCCGCCAGTCGAACATGCCGCCGAAGCGACGCAGCTGCCTCCGAAAGGTGGCGATGTTCTTCGGGATGAGTTTCGCGGGGTTCGTCCCGATGTTGAGCGCGTAGTTCTCGGAATGGATGCCGAATGCGTCGAACCCCATCGGCTCGAATACCTCGTAGCCCTGGAGCCGCTTGAAGCGGCCGTAGATATCCGTGCCCGTGAACGCGAACATGTTGCCGACGTGCAACCCTTCGGCCGAGGGGTATGGGAACATCATGAGGTTGTAAAACGGCCGCGCGGCGCGATCGAGGTCGGGCTCATTGGTGTGACGCTCAGCCCAGCGGGCTTGCCACTTTGCCTCGAGCGAGGCGGGATCGTAGTTTGGGACGTCACGCATATACGTGCCCAAAACTAAACCCCCCGGGAATGGCGATAAAGTCTCAGCAGCTGCGGCAGAGTTTTCTGATTTCAGGGGCCGGCGCCGCCGTCCTCCTCGTCCTCTTCGTGGCGTGGATCACCAGCAACCGCGTGGGCTCCGTGCTCCAGCAACAGGCCGACGAGCGCGGTCTCGATGTGGCCGCTCGATCCGCCGCCATCGTCACGCAATACATGCGCGAGCGCCGGCGCGAAGTGACCACACTGGCGAGCGAGCCTCAGGTGATCGCGGCCGTCCAAGACGCCGCTCAGGCGGCGGCCGCGCGCGGCCTCGACCGCATGCCGATTCCCGACCTCGAGCGCGCGTTCAACGCGACGCGTCAGCTGGGTGGGGATCCGGTGTTGCGGGATTACCTGCGCGCCTACCCATCGACCTCGGATCTTGCCGAGATCATCGTGACGGAGAGCCGGGGGTTGACGGTGCTCGCTTCAGACCGGCCGTCGGACTTCGTCCAGCGTGACGAGACCTGGTGGCAGCGCGCGATCTCCGAAGGCCATTTCGACGGCCAAGCGGGGTTCGATTCGTCCGCGAATGCCGCCGCGGTCGAGCTGGATGTAGCGATTCACCCGCCGCGGCTCCGGCAGCCCATCGGCGTCGTGAAGGGGGTCGTCGCGCTCGACCGGCTGACGGCGTTGCTCGGCACCCAGGGACTGACGGGCGGTGCCTATGTCCAGCTGGTGGACGGCCGAGGCGACCTTCTTGTCACCCATGATCCGGCGTTGTTGCTGCAAACCCTCCCCGATAGGGATCGGGTCCCGCTCGGCGCGGAACCGCGCACCGCGCACATCACGACAGTCCGTGGCGAGGACGAGTTGGTGGTCAGCGTACCCGCCAACCAGGGAGGCGGGGGGACGTGGTGGGTGTTGTATCGCGAGCCGCTCGCCACCGCATTCGCCACGGCGCGGAGCACCCAGCGCGCGGTCTGGCTCGGGGCGCTGCTCGTCGCGGCGATCGCCGTCGGCGCACTGTTCTGGCTGTCCCAGCGGCTCGGCCGTCTCGTCACGGAGCCGGTCCGCGCCGCCGGCGCGATCGCGAGTCGTGTCGCCGGCGGCGATCTCTCGGTCACCGTCTTGACCCATCGCGCTGAAGCCGCCGAGGTCGGGGAGCTGATGTCCTCGGTGCACTCGATGGTCGTGGCGTTGCGCCGGCTCGTCGGCGCGATCCGCGCCGCCTCGGACGAGGCCGCTGCCATGGCGACCGAGATCTCAGCATCGACGCAGGAAATGAGCGCCTCCACCGAGGAGATGGCCGCCACGTCGCAGGACCTCTCGCGACGCGCCGCTGAGCAAGCGCA
>DASWCE010000063.1:0-4144 GCA_036390255.1 Gemmatimonadales bacterium
GTGCCGAGTTGGCATCTCGCACGCCGGACAGCACGTGCCAGCCCTCGGATGCGAGCGCGCGAGCGACTTCGCGTCCGATGCCGCGGCTCGCTCCCGTAATCAGCGCCGTGGAAGTCATGGCCGCAGCAGCACCTTGATCGCCCGCCGCTCGTCCATCGCGCGATACCCCTCCGCCACCTGGTCCAGCGGCAGAGTCAAGTCGAATACTTTTCCGGGATTGATCTTCCCGCTCCACACCAGCTCGATCAGCTCGGGGAGGAACCGCCGCACCGGAGCGGGACCACCGTGCAGACGCACGTGCGTGTAGAACAGATCCTCGCCATTGAGCTCGACACCGTGCGGCACGCCCACGTAGCCCACCGAGCCGCCCGGGCGCGTTGCCTGGATCGCCTGCATCATCGACTCCTGGGTCCCGACGCATTCGAGCACCGCGTCCGCGCCAACGCCTTTGGTCAGTTCCTTGATGCGCGCTACACCGTCCGCGCCGCGTTCAGTCACGATGTCCGTCGCGCCGAATTCGCGCGCGAGCTGCTGCCGCGCCGGGTGGCGGCTCATCGCGATGACCCGCTCGGCACCCAACTGCCTGGCGGCGAGCACGCCGAGCAGACCCACCGCGCCGTCTCCGACGACCACCACGGTCTTGCCCGGTTGCACATCCGCCGCGACGGCGGCGAACCAGCCCGTGCCCAAGACGTCGGACAGTGTGAGCAGACTCGGGATCAGGTCCGCGGGCGGCACCTCCGGCGTGGCCACGAGCGTGCCGTCCGCAAGCGGCACGCGCAACATCGGTGCTTGCGCCCGGGTCATGAACTCGCGGTGCATGCACGACGACTGGTAGCCATACTGGCAGTTGGGACACGTGTTGTCGGATGTGGCGAACGAGCCGATGACGAACTGGCCCGGCCTGACCGACTTCACCGCCTTGCCGACTTCCTCGACGATGCCGCAGTACTCGTGCCCCATCGGCGTCGGCTCGGCCACCGGGCTGATGCCGCGATAGGGCCACAGGTCCGACCCGCACACACACGTGAGCGAGATTCGGATGACGGCATCGGCCGGCTCAACGATCTTCGGGGACTCGCGCTCCTCGAACCTCACATCGCGCGGGCCGTAGAGAACAGCGCCCTTCATGGTGTCTTCGCTCCTGCCTGGTATTGTTCGTCGCTGACCTTTTCCATCCAATCCACGGCTTTGCCATTGAGCTGTTCCTGAATGGCGATGTGCGTCATGGCGGTCGTGGGCGAGGCGCCATGCCAATGCTTCTCGCCGGGTGAAAACCAGATCACGTCGCCCGGCCGAATCTCCTCGATCGGTTCACCCCACCGCTGCACCCGGCCTGCTCCGAACACCACAATCAGAGTCTGCCCCAGGGGATGCGTATGCCACGCCGTGCGAGCGCCCGGCTCGAACGTGACGCTGGCGCCGGCCGCGCGCGCCGGATCGGGGGCTTGAAACAGCGGATCGACCCGCACGGTCCCGGTGAACCAGTCGGCTGGGCCCTTGCTCGAGGGCTGCGAACCGGCGCGTTTGATGTCCACGGCGCAATCGTAACGGGCGGTACGGCGCGGCAGTAGCGGGAATAATCGACAAG
The DNA here is from genome assembly GCA_036390255.1 of Gemmatimonadales bacterium. Taxonomy (GTDB): domain Bacteria; phylum Gemmatimonadota; class Gemmatimonadetes; order Gemmatimonadales; family GWC2-71-9; genus 20CM-2-65-7. Next base: position 1,592 of record DASWCE010000063.1, read on the forward strand.
GGTTAATGAATACAGTTCACAAATGGTTCGCGACGAGCTGAGTGTCCTATCCGCGTTCCTCGCGGTGGCCGAGGAACGAAGCTTTACGCGCGCGGCCAAGCGTCTGGGTGTGACGCCCTCCGCGCTGAGCCACGCGATTCGAGAGCTGGAAGAGCGTTTTGGTGTCCGTTTGCTCGCGCGAACGACGCGTAGCGTGGCCCCGACCGATGCGGGAGCACAACTCGTCGCGCGGCTACGCCCGGCGCTCGGCGACGTTCGCGAAGCGCTGGAGCTCGTTTCCGGGCTGCGTGACCGGCCGGCCGGTCGCGTGCGTTTGGTCGTCTCGCCTCTTGCCGCGCCGACGGTGCTCGCCCCGAAGCTGGGACAGTTCGCGCGCGATTATCCCGACGTCGTGCTCGACGTGACGACCGACGAAGCCCGAGTCGACCTCGTCGCCGCGGGGTTCGACGCCGGCATTCATCTCGGGGAGTTCATCCAGCGGGACATGATCGTAATCCGCGTGTCCCAGGATCTCCGGCCGGCCATCGTCGGGTCGCCCCGCTATTTCGAGTCGCATCCCAAGCCGACATCCCCGCGCGACTTGTTGAGCAACCGATGCATCAACGTTCGACATGGCTCCGACGGCGTGTACCGCTGGGAGTTCGACAAGGGCAAGCAGTCACTCACTGTTGCCGTGAACGGACCGCTGATCGTCGATGACGTGCAGCTCTCGATCCGTGCAGCGATCGATGGTGTGGGTCTGGCGTTTGCGGACGAGGACCGCGTCGCGCCGCATCTCGCAAGTGGGGCACTGGTGCGCGTGATGGAAGACTGGTGTCCGCCGTTCCCTGGTTTCTTCCTCTACTATCCAAGTCAACGGCAGCTACGACCGGCACTCTCGGCGCTTATCGATACTCTGCGCCTCCGCCCGGCAAAAAACCACGACTCGCTGATGACCTTTCAGGGGGTCGCGGGTTCACATCCCGCCGTCCCGACTGAGTGAAGACGGGGCTTTGCATGCCATAGTTGTTCGCCGACGCGGTGATGCGGGGCTAACTTCGTACCTCCTCAACTTCGAAGTGACGCCTGCCTTCTTCCGATCTACGCGACCAGCTTCAAGCGACCCTGAGCGGAAGCTACACCCTCGAGCGCGAACTCGGCGGCGGTGGGATGTCGCGCGTGTTCGTCGCCGAGGAGACCGCGCTCGACCGCAAGGTCGTGATCAAGGTGCTCCCGCCGGAGACCGCGGCGCAGGTCTCGCTCGCACGTTTCAAGCGCGAGGTCCTCCTGGCGGCCAAGCTCCAGCATCCACACATCGTGCCGTTGCTCAGCGCGGGCGAGTCGAACGGCCTGCCGTACTTCACGATGCCGTTCGTGGACGGCGAGTCACTGCGGGTTCGCCTCGCGCGGCACGGCGAGTTGCCCGTCAACCAGGCCATTCGCATGCTGCGCGAGATCGCCGCCGCGCTCGCGTATGCGCACGAACACGGCATCGTGCACCGCGACATCAAGCCCGAGAACGTGCTGCTCTCCGGCGGCAGCGCGATGGTCACGGATTTCGGCGTCGCGAAGGCGTTGAGCGCATCGAGCAACGCGGAGCACGGCGGCATGACGTCGCTCGGCGTGGCGCTCGGCACACCGGCGTACATGTCGCCCGAGCAGGCGAGCGCCGATCCCAGCGTGGACCACCGCGCGGACATCTATTCGCTCGGCGTGCTCGCCTACGAACTGCTCACGGGGCAGCCGCCCTTCGCGGGCCGCACGCCGCAGCACTTGCTGGCGGCGCACGTGACCGAAGCGCCCGAGGCGATCACCAGGCGGCGCGCCTCACTGCCGCCCGCGCTCGCGGCGCTGGTGATGCGCTGCCTGGAGAAACGCCCAGCCGATCGCCCGCAGAGCGCGAGCGAGGTGGTGCACGCGCTGGACGACATCACGACGCCGAGCGGGGGGATGACGCCGACCGGCACGCAAGCGTCACGCGGAGGTTCGCGCCGGTGGGGCGCGATCGCGGCGGCGGCGGCGGCGGTGGTCCTGGTCATCGTCATCGCGAGCTGGCTCCTCGCAACGCGAACTGGCGGCGCGGCCAAACTGCGCAGCATCGCCGTGCTCCCGACGGACATCGGCGCAGACACGGCACACGCCTTTCTCGCCGACGGACTGTCGAGCGACCTGACCACCAAGCTGTCGACAATCCCGGGGCTTTCGGTGCGGGCCTACTCGCCGTTGAGCGTCATGCACGGGCGCACGGTGCGCGAGGCTGGGAAGGAACTTGGCGTCGGGGCGATTGTGATGGTGAGGATGGCGCGGTCCGGGACGCAACTCCGCGCGACCGCGTCGCTCGTCAATGCCGCGAACGACCACCTCCTCTGGTCGGAGGCGTTCGAGGCGAGCGACCAGGACCAGTTCGCGCTGCAGGACAAGCTCGTCTCGGCCATTGCGCGCGCGCTCAACCTCTCGCTGTCGCCCGCGACCACCACGGCCGTGCGGGCGCGCGGCACGAGCAGCAACGAAGCGCACGAACTGGTCCAACGCGCGCGGCTCGAGACGGACCAGTTCACGGCCGCCTCGCTCCGT
>DASWCE010000064.1:0-28912 GCA_036390255.1 Gemmatimonadales bacterium
TGCGCCAGGTCACTCGCTCCAGGTGACCATTGCCTTCCAAGCCGACGATTTCCGTGCGAGGATGCTGCACGATGCGCGGATGGGCGTCGATGCGGCTGATCAGATAGCGCGACATCGTGCTCGACAACCCGCCGGACCGAATCAGCATGTGCACTCGCTTGGCGGTCTCCGCGAGGAATACGGCCGCCTGGCCCGCAGAATTGGCACCGCCCACGATCGCGACTTCCTCTTCGGTGCACATTTGCCGTTCCATGTGGGTCGCGGCGTAATACACACCGGCGTTCTCGAACTTGGAAAGATTCGCGAGCGCGAGCCGCCGATACTCTACGCCCGTGGCGAGGATGATCGCACGCGTGAGCAGCGGATCCTCTGCCTCGCCCAGGAGCACACGGTACGGTCTCTTGCTACAGTCGAGCTTGGCGGCCGTCTTCGCGATCAGCACCCTGGCGCCGAACTTCTGCGCCTGATCGTACGCGCGCCCAGCCAACTCCTGTCCCGAGATGCCGAGGGGGAACCCGAGATAGTTTTCGATCTTCGAGCTCGTCCCCGCTTGGCCACCAGGCGCGTTTGCTTCGACGACGACCACGTTCAGGCCTTCGGACGCGGCATACACCGCTGCGCCGAGCCCCGCGGGCCCCGCCCCGATGATGACGACGTCCCAGATCTGCGTGCGATCGAGCGTCGGGTTCAGGCCGAGGCAGTCCGCGAGCTTCTGAATCGTCGGATTCTTCAGCACGATGGTGCCGCGGCAGATCACGACCGGCACGTCGGCGGAGCTCACGTGGAACTGGTCTAGCAGCTCCTGGCTTTCGGGATCGGTGTCGAGATCTCTGATCGTGTACGGATGGCCGTTGCGCGTGAGGAACTCGAGGATGTGCAACATCCCCGAGCAGTGATTCGATCCTAGAATTACCGTGTCGCCGTAGCCGCGATCGATCAGCTGCAGCCTGCGCAGGATGAAAGCGCGCAGAAAGAGGTCGCTGAGCTCGGAGTCGGTCCGGATGAGCGTGAGGAGCTCATCGCGGGGAACCTCGATCACCTCGCCTCCTTCGCTCGCGTAGATCTGACCGAGGAAGCGCCCGCTCGCCATGATGCTACGCTCGCCGGTGAACATCCCGGCGGTAAACCTGGGGAGATCATCGTTCGGCCGCTTTGTCGAGGTGATCACATCGAGCCGACCCGCGACAACGACCCAAATCCGGGTGACCGGTTCGCCGGGCTCAGCGAGCACGTCGCCCGCGGCGATCTTGCGGCGCCGACCGTGCGGTTCGATGCGCGCGATTTGCGCGGGCGTCAAGACTGGAAACGCTTCATCGCGTTGGGGACGGCTCACCGACGGATTTGTCATGGACTGAATAGTTGGTGCAGTCATCGCTCCAGGACCACTATACGAAGTGAGTATTCCAACACAGGAAGTACGCGCTAGTTTGGAGCATAGCAACCGACGCAAGGGGCGGGAGGGTTCCGTAATGGCGCAACGATGCAAGCATCTGGCCGAGGTCCGCGACGTGCAACCCAAGACGCCCGACGGGTGCGAGGAGTGTCTGCAGACCGGTGAGGAATGGGTGCATCTCCGACTGTGCCTGGAGTGCGGTCACGTGGGTTGTTGTGACGACTCGCCCAACCGGCACGCGACCAAGCACTTTCACAAGACCAAGCATCCGATCATGCGTAGCTTCGAGCCCGGCGAAGACTGGGGCTGGTGCTTTGTGGACCAGCTGATGTTCGAGCCGGCGCCGCGCGCTTAAGCCTCGATCTGGACGTTGATCCCGGCCGAAAGTGTCCGATGCACGGGGCACTTGTGCGCGATTTCGATCAACTTGGCGCGCTGTTCCGCCGAGAAGTCGCCGGTGAGCTCGAGCTGGACCCTGACGCGGTCCAGCCGCCGGTCCTCAGTCATGCAGTTTTCGCAATCGTTCTCGTAGTCTCGCGAGTGACTTAAGCGAATCACGACGCGGTGCAGCGGAATCGCCTTCCGGCGCGCGTAGAGCGCGATCGTCATCGACATGCAGGAGCCCAGGGCCGCGAGCAACAGCTCGTAGGGGCCGGGCCCCTGATCGCTGCCGCCGACATCGACCGGCTCGTCGGCCACGAGGTGGTGGCGACCGGCGGTGATCGCTCGCTTGAAGCCTTCCACGCCCGAGACGACAACGGTGCCCTGAGGATCGGCCATACTCGCTCTCCTGTGTGTGCTCACGGCAGGTTTTTCGCCAACCACTCCCGCGCAATGTCAGCGATGTCGCGGCGCTCGACGTCCGCCAATGCGTTGAGTCGTCGCATCTCGGCTTCCGAGATCTTCCCTCCCAATTCCGCCAACGCCCCGGCCACAGCGGGGTGATTCGCGATAACGGCCGCGCGAACGACGGGCGCCGCCTGATACGGCGGGAAGTAGCCACGGTCGTCGCGCAGCTCCACGAGGTCGAGCGCGGCGATCTGACCATCCGTCGAATTGCCGGCGATCACGTCCACGCGCCCATCCGCCAAGGCGCGATAGGTGAGGCCGAGGTCCATCGAAGTGGGAGGCGCAGAGAAGCGCAGCCCATAGCGTTGCGCCAAGCCGGTGAATCCGTCTGCCCGTTCCAGGAACTCATACCCAAATCCCGCCTTCCAGCGCGGAGCCACAGCTGCGAGATCAGATATCCGGCTCAGGTGGTAGCGCGCTGCGTCCGCGCGGCGAACGAGAATCGCGAACGTGTTCTCAAAGCCGAAGGGGCTCGTCCAGCGGAGCCGAAAGCGACGCGGATATTCGGCAGCGACGAACCGATACACACTGTCGGCGTCCGCCAGAGGCGTTTGCTTGAGAATCGCCGTGAACGCGGTTCCCGTGTACTCGACGTAGACGTCGATGCTCCCGGACGTGATGGCCTGGTGACACACAAAGGTCCCGCCGAGATGGAGTCGACGCTCGACCGGCACGTGGGCGCGCCGCTCGATTTGCTGCGCCACGATCTCGGCCAAGAGGTCGGATTCGCTGAAGTTCTTGGCCCCCACGATGATTCGGTCGGTGCGGCTGCAGGCGGCCAGCAGTGCGAGGAGGGGTATCAACGCGCGCGCCAGACGAGCCTCCGTTCGGCGAGTCCCAGCAAGCCGTCGAGCAACAGCGCGAGCAATGCTGCCGGTACGGCGCCGGCGAGAATCAACGTGTCATCCACCATGGCGACGCCGCGGAAGATGTACACGCCCAGTCCGCCCGCGCCGATAGCCGCGGCGATGGTCGCAATCCCCACACTCACCACCGTCGCGACGCGCACACCCGCAAGGATGACGCCGGCCGCGAGCGGCAGCTCGACGTAGCGCAGGAGCTCTCCATTGGTCATGCCCATCCCGCGGCCGGCCTCGCGCACGGCCGGGTCGACGCCCGTGATGCCGGCGTAGGTGTTGCGCACGATCGGCAGCAGCGCGTACACGACCAGGGCGGTGACGGCAGTCCAGGCGCCGATGCCAAAGAAAGGAATGAGCAGACCGAAGAGTGCGAGACTGGGGATCGTCTGAAACACGTTGGCGAGGCCGAGCACCGGCCGTCGCCACGCGGGACGGCGAGACACGAGCACACCCAGCGGAAGTCCGATCACGACCGCCACGCCAGTCGAGACGGCGACAAGACCGAGGTGTTGGCGTACGAGCAGCCACAGCTCGCCGGCGTGCGCGGCGTAGAACTCGAACAGTCTCAGGCGGCCTCCAGGAATCTCTGTACCTCAGGGAGCGGACTCGAGCGGAACTCGTCAGGCGTCCCCAGGAAGGCTAGGCGGCCGCCGTCGAGCACTCCGATGCGCGTGCCCAGGAGCAGACCTTCACGTACATCGTGCGTCACAAACACCATCGCCTTACCGAGTCGGCTTTCGAGGCCGCGGAATTCGCGCTGCAGCTCGACGCGGGTGATCGGATCGAGCGCGCCGAATGGTTCATCCAGCAGCAAGAGCGGCGGATCAGCGGCGAGCGCGCGCGCCACGCCGACGCGCTGGCGTTGACCGCCGGATAACTGGTGTGGATAGCGATCTGCGAAGGCTTCCGCATCGAGCCCGACCAGCATGAGCAGCTCGCGCACGCGCGCCGCAATGCGGTCGGAGGCCCACTGCTCGAGCCGCGGCACGAGGCCCACGTTGGCCGCAACGGTGAAGTGCGGGAAGAGGCCGACGTCTTGAATGACGTAGCCGATGCGCCGACGGAGCACGTTCGCGTCGAGACCAGCCGTCGACTCTCCGACGAACCGCACCGTCCCATCCGTGGGCTCGAGGAGCCGGTTGAGGAGTCTTAACGTCGTAGTCTTCCCGGCGCCACTGCGTCCCAGCAGCACCAGCGTCTCTCCGGCGCCCACCGTAAATGCAAGGCCATCCACCAACCGGCGTCCGTGGTCCGGCAGTTCGTAGCACAGGTCGTGGACGTCGAGGATGAGGTTCACGGGTTCGAAGCTGACACCAAAATCGCTATTGAGCGACTGCCTCTAGCGGGCATGATTCGCGACCTGCATCGTGATGACAGCGCAGGGAGATGGTACTCACTCACACCCTCAGTGGAGGCCATATGACGGGTGGCGTGCTGGATTCGGTGAGCAAGACCGCTCATCTCGCTTGGTGGGCGCTACTGTTGCGCGGACTGTTGTCGGTCGCTGTTGGCGTCTTCATCTTCGCGCGCCCCATGGACTCGGTCGCCGCGTTCGCGCTCGTGATCGCGCTGTGGGCGCTGTTCACCGGATTCACGAGTATCGTGCACGCGTTCGAGCTAAGGCCGATGATGAAACACTGGTGGGTGCTACTCCTCTCGGGCCTCGTGGGCGTCGGATTCGGCATCTTCGCGCTGATGTACTATCCCGTGCCTTCGCTGGCCTTCGCGGTCATCTGGGTCTCGTGGTTGCTGACGATCACGGGCGCGATCGAGATCTACGCCGCGATGCAAGAAAGGCAGATGGGCATGCAGTGGGGCTGGACCGCGGCATTCGGCGTATTGAGCGTGGCCGCGGGCGTATTTGCGCTGATCGCCCCACCCATCACGCTTGCAGCGATCATAGGATTGATCGCCGGCTTTGCGTTGCTCGCCGGCGCGGTGCAGCTGATGGCCGCGTACAAGCTGCGGTCACTCGTGCGGTCGTAACGCATGGCGGAACGGGAGGCGGTGCGAGTCTTGGTGTTTTCCGCCTCTCTCCGCGCCGAGTCGCTCAACACTCGGTTGGCGAATCTGGCACGTGGGGTCATCGAGAATCACGGGGGGACAGTCGACCTTGCGACCATGAAGGAGTTCGACTGTCCCTCCTACGACCAGGACGCGCAAAGCGCGACGGGATTTCCGCCCGGCGCGGAGCAGCTCCGCAGCCGCATCGAGGATGTGGACGCGTTCGTGATCGCGTCGCCCGAGTACAATGGCTCGTTTCCTGGCGTCCTGAAGAACGTGATCGACTGGGTCTCGCGGTATCGGCCCCAGCCATTCAACGCGAAACAGGGGATGCTGATCTCCGCGTCGCCGTCGATGGTCGGTGGCAACCGCGGCCTCTGGGCCCTGCGGGTGCCGCTCGAGCATCTCGGCGCCCGCATGTATCCGGACATGTTCTCACTCGCCCAGGCCCACCAGGCGTTCGCCCCCGACGGCAGGATCGCCAACCAGACACTCGCCGATCGGTTGGATAAGACGTTCGTCGGGTTCCTCGATCTCGTCGAAGCAGCCAAGCGGTATCCGTGCGTTAAGAAGGCCTGGGTGGAGTTCTTGGGCGAGCACCCCGATGCGGCTACCGATCGCAGCGAGTAACTCGGCCTTCCGCCGGCGCAAAGATCGGAAAGTCGTGCAGGATGTCAGGCACCGACCGGAACCTGCTCTACCGTCAAGCGACTCGCGACCATCGCGCGGCGCGCGAAGAGCGCGCACGGGGTGCCGATCAGGAACGCGTGCACGATGATGCTCAACACGACCCACACGAGATTCCGTGAGCCTGGATTGGCCGCCGAGAGCGGGACGACGATGTAGTTCATGATCCCGTAGAGCAGCACTCCGTAGAGCGGGCCGTAGGTCCACGGTTTCTGCCACAGCTCCGACCAGCGGCGCGCAACGAGGTAATAGGTGATCGCCATCGAGATCGCGATGCAGTAGTGGAGCATGAGGCCGAGGAGTGCAGTGCGCCAGCCGCCCGTGAAGCTCCCGTCGCCCACCAGCCCGGAGGCAACGGACTGGAAGACGCGCGTCGGGAGGACAGCACGCTTCAGGTACCAGAAGATGGATGCGTATGTGATGTCGAAGGTGCCGGCGACGAGGCCACCGAGCAGGACGTAGAACCAGGGTCGCTTCATGGGCTCCATGGGAGGACGGTTCGGGTTCGACTGCTTTCGGCGGCCAGGAGCAGGCCGCGCATCACATCGAGCGACCATTCCGGGGAGACGGCCAGTTCAGCCGTCCCGAGGATCGCGTCGCGAACGTTTTCATAATACTGCGCGAAGCTTGACCGGAGTGTTGGAACTGTTCGCGTTCCGTCAGACGCGATGAGTGAGCCGTACAGCTCCGGCGGCTCCGTATCCCAGTCGGGTTCGTCAGGCGTGCGCCCCGCTCTGAGCGCCGCCTCCTGGGGATCCATGCCGTGTTTGATGAACGACCCTTTCGTGCCGTGCACCATCCACGTCGGGCCGACCGGTGGCCGCAACATCGAGGCGCGCAGCACGGCGCGCACATGCCGGTAGTACAGCGTGACGTCGAACGCGTCGTCCACGACCGCGCCGTCGCGCTCGATCCGGATATCGGCGCCGATCGCCTCCGGCACGCCAAACAGGAGCAACGCCTGATCGAACAGGTGTGGCCCGATGTCGAACCAGACACCTGAGCCCGGGAATGCCTGCTCGCGCCACGCATTCGGCTTGAGCTCGGGGCGAAAGCGATCGAAATGGGACTCGAAGATGGCGATGCGGCCGAGGTCGCCCTCACCCACGACGCGGCGGACGGTCGCGAAATCGCCGGTGTAGCGCCGATCCTGATAGACCGTGACCATGCGTCGCTGTTGCTTGGCGATCTGCACCAGATCCTGCGCCTCGGCGAATGTCGTCGTGAACGGCTTGTCGACGACCACATGATGTCCCGCGAGCAAGCATTGTCTCGCAACGGGATGATGCGACGTATTCGGCGTCGCGACGACGACGAGATCGATCTTGCGTGTCAGTAACTCGTCAACGCTCCGGACGAATTCCACATCCGCATAGCGCTGGTCGGGGGGGCCATGACGCTGCACAATCGTGGTGAGCAGCAGGCCGTCCACGGCGCGGATGACGGGCGCGTGAAACACCTTGCCCGCGAAACCAAATCCGACCAGACCCACGTTGAGCATGACAGAGTTTGCCACCAGAATCGGTAAAGGGGGAGGTTCGATATGATGCTCGTAACGCTCGTCGCGTGTCTGGCTGCCGCGCAGACCGCCGACACGCTCGATGTCACCGCAGTCGGGAAAGATCCGCGCTGGCAAGTCAGCGGCCGAACCACGTCAGTCGTCGATACCACTGGGAAACGCGCGTTGAAGCTCAGCGAAGCACCGGGTATGGGCGTGGTCTGGCTCAAGGGGTATGACTTTGGGAATGGCGTGATCGACGTCGACATCCTGGGCCGGAGTCAGCCGGTGCAAGGAAGCTTTGTGGGCGTTGCCTTCCACGTGGTCGACGGTCAGACGTATGAGGCAGTTTACTTCCGGCCGTTTAATTTCCGAGCGACGGACTCCACACGTCATGCGCACGCCGTCCAGTACGTCTCGCACCCCGGCTTCCCGTGGCAAAAGCTCCGGTCAGAACATCCGGGCCAATACGAGGCGCCCGTCATTCCCGAACCGGACGGAGATGCCTGGTTTCACGCGCGCATCGTGATCGAGCGACCCAAGGTGAGCGTCTTCGTGAATGGCGCGGCGACACCGGCACTCGTCGTCAACGAATTGAGCGATCGCGCGCGTGGATCGATCGGCCTGTGGGTGGGAGAAGGTTCCGGCGGTCACTTCGCCAATCTGCGTGTGACTCGCAAACCCTAGAATGCAATCGATCAGTCCGGTCGCGGCGTCTTCCAGTCGCTCGTCATGATGAACAGCGGCGCGCCGTCGAACTGGTAGATCGGCCGCAGGCGCTTAGTGTTGTAGTACTTCGAAACGTCGACGACTTTTTTCTCGGACGTCACGCTCGCGAGCGGCACGCTGTCGTAGAAGCCGCGGTGGATACTGACCAACCGGCCGTATTCTTTTCGCCTCACGAGGTCGAGCGCGAGATTGCCGAAGGCCATTGGGACGATCGAATCGAGCGCGTCGGGATCGCCCGAGCGCACCAGGTAGCCAAGCCGCTGGTTGACGACGTCGACGCGCCGCCCGTTGTTGTATTTGGCCGAGCTCTCCTTGAGCGCCGCACCGATCTCGTCGCCGATGCCGCCGAGCTTGCGGTGCCCGAACATGTCGGTCTCTTCACCCTCGAAGCTCATCCCCTCGTGCGAGGTGAGCCGCGCGCCTTCCGAGATCAGCACGACCGAATACCGGCTCGGGTTCTTAATGCGGTCCTGCACCAGCAGCTCGGCAAGGTGCTCGAGTTCCACGGGGTACTCGGGGATCACGCAGCGATCCGCGGCGCCGGCCATGGTCGGCAGCAGCGCCGTGAAGCCGGCGTAGCGGCCGAATACTTCGATCACTAGAAAGCGCTCGTGCGAGCCCGCCGATGTGCGGAGGCGGTGCGTGAGCTCGATGGTACGGGTCACGCAAGTGCTGAAGCCGATGCAGTAGTCCGTGCCGTAGACGTCGTTGTCCATCGTCTTCGGAATGGCCACGACCTTCAACCCCTCATCGTGCAATCGCTTGGCGTAGCTGAGCGTGTCATCGCCGCCGATCGGAATCAGGACATCGATGCCGATGTGCTCGAGGTTCTTGATGACATCCTTGGTGATGTCGTTGATCTTGTCATTGTAGCCGGTGAGGTGCGGCGGGACGCGGTCCTGGGGCAAGTGACTCGGCCGCACGCGCGAGGTATGGAGGAACGTGCCCCCCGTGCGTCCGGCGCGGTTCACGATCGCTTCCGTCAGCGGCAGGATCTGCTCCGAATTGTCCGCACCTTTCTCACGCGCGTAATCCACGAGGCCGCCCCAGCCGTGGCGAATGCCGATGACCTTGTAGTCGTCGCGCAGCGCGCGCATCGTGATGGCGCGGATGGCGGGGTTCAGTCCGGGGACGTCGCCGCCCCCAGTGAGGATGCCGATTGTACCTTTACTCATAGTGCCGAGGAACATAGCGGGAGGAGCCATGAAAATCGATTTCCGGCAAGATGTGGATCGCGTGTTGCAGGACGCAAAAACGCAACAGAAACCAGTACTTCTGGACTTCAACGCCGCCCCGATGTGAAGCGGCTGTGCTCGGCTGGATGCCGAGGTGTGGCCGAACGAGCGGGTCGCGCGCTTTGTCAACGAGAACTTTCTCGCCGCGCGCGTGCACCCACGCCAGAATCCCGACGCGTTCAAGCAGTACAGCGAGCGCTACAAGGCGCCGTGGACGCCGACGATCCTTCTCCTGGATTCCGACGGCGTCGAGCACCACCGCATCGAGGGCTTTCTTCCCGTCGACGACTTGCTCGCCCAACTGATGATAGGCCGCGCGCGCATCGCCTTCGACGCGGAGCAATGGGCGGACGCCGAGCGTCGCTTCCGTGAAGTCGTGGATACACTGCCGAACACCGACGCGGCAGCGGAGGCGCTGTATTGGTCGGGCGTCGCGCCATACAAGGCGACCGGAAATCCGGCATCGCTGAAAGCGACCGGTCAGGCGTTCAAGGAACGCTACCGCGACAGTCCGTGGGCAAAGAAGGCATCGGTCTGGACGTAGTCTATGCTTCGGGATATCTTCGGGCATGCGTCGGATTCTGCTCGCGGATGCCGATGCGTTCTACGTTGCCGTCGCCCGCGCCGTCGATCCCGAGGGCGCCGGCAAGGCGCCCCTCCTGATCGTCGGCGGCTCGCGCGACAGCCGCGGCGTCGTCTGCTCGGCCTCGTATGAGACGCGGAAGTTCGGCGTCCGCTCCGCGATGCCGATCGCGCGCGCGCTGCGACTCTGTCCCGACGCGGTGTGCGTGCCCGTGCCCTTCAAAGCGTGCCTGCAGAAGAGCGCCGAGATTCGGGAACTGCTGCATCGGTACTCACCGATCGTCGAAGGCGCGAGCGTCGATGAATGGTATCTCGATCTCACCGGCACCGAGGGGGTTTATCGTCACGAGCCGCTCGCCACGACGGCGCAACGCATCCGCGCCGGGATTCGCGAAGCGACCGGCCTGACGCTGTCGATCGGCGGCGGCACGAACAAGCTGATCGCCAAAATGGCGGTGGATCGCGCCAAGCCGAGCCGCGGCGGCGCCGGCGTGCTGATCGTCGAGCCGGGAGCGGAGGACGCATTTCTGCGCACCTGTGCGCTCGGCGACATTCCCCTCGTCGGTCCCAAGTTTCAGGAGCGTCTCGCCGCACACGGCCTCGTCATGGTCGAGGATCTGCTGCGGCACGATCTCGCCACCCTCGAGCGGTGGATGAGCAAGCGCGAAGCGCGCTGGCTGTGGAACCGCGCGCACGGCTTCGACGACGGCAGCGTCGCCCATCGCGTGATGAATCGGGGCTTGAGTCGCGACGAGACGTTCGGGAAGGACCTCCACAAGGACGCAGACATCGAGCGCGAGCTGCTGCGGCTCGTCACGCGCGCCGCAGCGGACCTGCGCGGTGATGGCCTCACCGCACGGACGGTCGCCGTGCGGCTGCGCGACTTCGATTTTCGCACGCGGGCTACCCAGCGAACGTTACCCGAGCCCGTCGTCGCCGATCGTGTGATCTTGCGGGTCGCCCACGAGCTCCTCAAAAAGTTGCGAGACGATCGACGCGTGCCCGCCCGTCTCGTCGGAGTCCGGCTCTCGGGTTTGAAACCATCCACCTCGGCTGATCAGCTCGGCATGTTCACGGCGGAAACCGACCGCGACCGTGGCCTAGCGCGCGCGATCGACCGCGTGCGCGGCAAGTTCGGGCCGAAGAGCATTCTTCCGGGCGGCATCTCGTAGTCCCCTGACCGACCACGCGACTGCTCCAGCGCGTGTTCATGCTCGGTCCCTCGCCTAGTGGATGAATCCTGTAGGAACGGCCCCCCGTGAGCCGCCCATCTCCGCGTTGTTTCTTTCCACGATCAGATAGGCACTCCCCAGAACCAGGGCGATAAGCGCTGCCAGAAGGGCTGTGTTCTGTCTCCGCGTGATCATGTCAGCCTCCAATCAGTTGGCGTTGAGGGTGGGCCGGCCGTCCCGAATCGTCCAGACGGCGGGTGTGGATTGGAAATTCCCCCTGCCCCGCTGCTTGGTCAGCGGACCCGCGGTGCCCGGGTACGCGGTGAGGTTGCGCAGGTACACCGCCGGATTCTCGCCCCGCTCGTACGCCTGGACGATCATGTTGAAGTCGTCGTACGCGTACGGCATCATGTGCGTCGCGAAGCGCGTGGCCGGGTAGTGCTCCTCGAAGCGACGCCGGAATCCGATGTCGCGTAGATCGCTATCGGTGTACCACGCGCCCTCGAAGACTTCGGGGTGCTCGCTGAGCGATGGCGCCACCACGGAGGCGATGTTCCGGATGTTCGTCTCTTTGAGCTGACGGCCGAGGATGTCGAGCTGTGGGCTCAATGCCTCGACATAGTAGACATCGGGATGGCTGGCCCGGGCGGCTTCGATCAAGCCACGGAAATCTCTGACCGAGTCGGAGAATTCGGTTTCGTAGGAAATAGGCAGCCCGACCCGCGCGGCCTCCGCCTTGAGCGCCTTCACGTGATTGTGGATGCTCGGGTAGTTCTGGGACAGCAGTGCGAATTGCCGAACCCCGCGGCGGCGAGCCTCCTGCACCCACAATCGCGCCTCAGCCTCGGGCGTCGGAATATTGGTGAAGTTGTACGCCCCGTCGCCGATCGACGTCACCGTGCAGACGCAGGTGTGGGGGATGCGCGCGGCGGTCGCGATCGGCTGAGTAACCTGGCCGAAGAGCGAGATCCCCCCCACGATCGCGTTGACCTTCTCATCCTGAATCGCATGCCCAATCGCAGCGCCGGCCTGGCGTGGATCCTGCCCCACATCGACCCTGACGAGCTGATACCGGTATTTGGTCCCACGCAGATCGCGCTCCGCCATTTCGACGGCCTTCAGAAACGAGTTTCCAAGGATCGTATATGGCCCCGTCAGTGGCACGATCACACCGATCTTGACCACGCCGTTCGGCGGAGCCACCCACCGGTCACGGTCGACGACGGCGTAGGCCGCGGCGATTGCGACAAACGCCAGCGCGAAGGCACGTCCCGGCAGCGCGAGCGGCGCGCCGCCGAGAGACGCGCGGCGGGCCCGGATGAGCGCGAGCGCGTTGTAAAAGACGAAAAGACTGCCGATGAACATCGCTATCCCGCTCAGCTCGACCCACACCGGCGCGAGCGTCGGTCGCGCGAAGGATGTCGAGAGCGACGCCAACAGCGAACCGATGAACACCGGCAGCGTGTCCGCCCAGAAACCCTTGAGCAGGCCGAATCCCACCACAATCCAGAGATTCATGAGCAGGTAGCCCGCGAAGGCCACCGAACTCCGGCTGTTGCGGAACCACCAGAGGAGCGCGGTGGCGCCCCCGGCGAGCAAGGCTCCGAGCAGCAGCGCTTTGGCGCCTAACGGATACAGGTGGTTGACGGTGACGAAGCCCGCCGTCACGAGGACGCTCAGCAATGAACGGCGGGCGGCGCGGTGGAGGATCTCGTCGTGGCTCATGGCGTACTCCCGAACGCGTTGTTTGATAGTTGACATTGTATTCGCTATCGAACATCATGTTCAGATACGCTGCCCGCAATCCACAAGTGCCGCCGATTTGTTCAGTTCGGGACAGCCGAGCGCGATCTGTTCCGTAACGGAGAGACTGACGGCGCGTGTTCGAGAACGAGGACTCGATGAAGAAACAGAAGACCGTAGACCGGCGCGTGCAACGAACGCGACGACTGCTTCAGGATGCCTTGGTCGCGACGGTCATCGAGAAGGGCTACGAGGCCGCCACGGTCCAGGACATCATCGATCGTGCCGATGTGGGCCGCGCGACGTTCTATGCACACTTCGCCGACAAGCAAACGCTGCTGACCAGCCGGCTGGAGGATCTCCGGGGACTATTGCTAGCCCAGCAACGACAGTCCCCGGGCAGCCTCGGGTTCAGCCTCGCAATGCTCGAGCACGCGCGTAGTCATCTGGCCATGTACCGCGCGATCGTGGGCCACGAAAGCGGGGCGTTCATCATCCAGCGCATTCATCGCACGATCGCAGACCTCGCGGCGAATGACGTGAACGCGCTTGCCGCAAAAGCGTCCCCCCAGCGGCGGCAGCTCGCCGTGGAGTTTGTCGCGGGCGCGTTCATGGCTGTCCTGACGTGGTGGCTCGACCAGGGGGCGGCGTTAGCGCCCGCCGAGGTCGATGCCATCTTCCGCCGGTTGGTACTGGAGGGGTTGGCCAAGGAGTTGCAGCCCAAAGCATTCTCCCGGACGGCATCACCGAATGATCAGTGCGTGATGGCGAAAAACCACGCCCCGATCACCGGACCCCGCGGCGGACGCTGACCCGGCTGTGGTGGTGGCGTGCCGGGAGGCAGCGGACCGTATTCGGGCTGGAACAGATACGCCACGTGTTTCAGCGTATCGACGGAGATCGTCTTCGCCCCGCGCATCGTGGGAACGGTCGCGACCACGGTGTACTTATCGGGTGAATCCTCGCGCGCGACCGTGACGTTGCTGTCGCGCCCAGCGGGAATGTAGATCAGCTTCTGCGACGGATCCCACCCCAGCGCGTCGACGCCGTCACCATTGGTGATCGTGGCGACGATCTTGCCCGTCTTGGCATCGACCACGACCGACGTCTTGCCGCACCCGGAGAAGACCCGGTCCGTCTTGCGGTCGTAGGCGATCCCGGTGGGGCCATCACACGGCGCGAGCGGCCACGACGCGACTGCCGCCATCGTCCGCTCATCGATCACCTGCATCGTGCTCGTGCCTTCGTTGTTCACGAAGATCCTGCCCTTCCCGTCGCTGGCCGCGCCCTCGGGACCGGTGTCCTCGAGCCGCACCGTGCCCACGATCGCGCCGGTCTTCGGGTCGATGGCCACGAGCGTACCGGCCGGTTGGCTGTGATTCGTGAGAATGATGCGGTCGGAGAAGTCGTCGTACATGATGCCGTCGAGCCCACCGGTGGGCACCAGGATTTTCTTGATCACGGCGAGACTCGTGAGATCGAACATCGTCACGGTCGAGTCGCCGGCGCTGGTGATGAACCCATGTCCTGACTTCGGTGCCAACGCGATGCCGTGATTGCGCGGCGTGTCCGGGATGTCGCCCAGCACCTTGCCCGTGGCGCCGTCGATCACCATCACGTGCGTGCTGCGCGAGACGAACACCCGGCTGGTGCCCGGCTCCGCGGTCAAGTAATCGGTGCCGCCGTCGCCGCCGATGCTGTACTTCGCGACCTTGAAGGTTTGCGCGGGGCTCGCGCTGGGCCACGCCAGCGCGACGCCGACCAGCAATGCAAGGGCATGGATTGACGGTCTGTTCATACGACTCCTGGTTGGTTGTCGGGGTGTAGACCTCCTAATTCTACGCGCGCGCCGAGCGGCGCGTGCGTTTCACGCTGGATGCGGCTGTAAGCTGGCTGTAAGGTAGGCTCGGGTACAATTCGTCCCTATCCACTCCACCGACGGGACTACCATGCGAACCGGGAAATGGGCCGTTCCCCTTTTGATTCTGACGTGCGCTATCGCGTCAACAGGATCCACACAAGAGAGACGGTTGAAGCATTCGGACCTGCCGCCCGCAGTGCAGAAGACCGCCGATCAGGAAAGCCATGGCGCGACGGTTCGTGGGTACTCCAGCGAGAAGAACGGCGATCAGCTCGAGTATGAGGTCGCGATGAGGTTGCACGGCCACAACCGGGACGTCACCATCGGCGCCGACGGCTCCGTGCTGGAGATCGAAGAAGAGGTCGCGATCGACTCGCTCCCTGCGGCCGTGCGGGCGGGTCTCCTCCAATTGGCTGGGTCCGGCAAGATCACCAAGGTCGAGTCGCTCACCAAGCGCGGTGCCCTCGTGGCGTACGAAGCGCACGTGCGTACCGGCACCAAGCGATCCGAGATCCAGGTCGGCCCGGACGGCAAGCCGCTCGCTCACCCGGAGTGATGCGCCAGTCCGGCCGCGACAGACTCAGTTAGACCCGGCGGTCCTCGCGGTCGCGGGTGTCGGATTGGTGATGAACCGCGCCACGTTCTGCTTCAGCTCGGCGAGCGCCGGCTCGTACAGATACATCATGTGACCCGCGTCGTAGTACTTGAGGTGGATGTTGTCGCGCAAATCGGGCGACAACCCCTCCAAGTGGCTCACGGTGTACTCGGTCGCGAAGAACGGCGTCGCGAGGTCGTAGTAGCCGTTCTCGATCTCGATTCGCAGGTACGGATTCGTCACGAGCGCCTGCGTCAAATCCGAGCCGACATACGTCGTCGTCGCCCAGCCGCGCGAGCCTTCGCGCGCCCAATTCCATTGGCCCTGGTTGCCACCGCCCAGCAGGTAGCGATCCTGCGTGTCGAACTTGAGCTCGCCGCGCAGATACGAGTTGACCGCGGCGGTGAACGCCCCGGTAACCGCGGAGGATTGCGGATCACCCGGCGCGTTCTCGCTGAGCAGATCGGGCAGCGGGCCCGAGAAGCGGGAGTCGAGCCGGCCCGTGACCAGTCCTCGGCTGCGCTGCAGCTCCGCCATGAACTGCCGCAGGGGGACGCGGAGGTCGGCCTTCAACAGATAGTCTTCCGAGAGGCCGGTATATGCCGCCACCTGTTTGGCGACCGCGGCCTTGCGGTCCGCTGGGAGCGTCGCACCGGCGGCGAGCGCCGCGGCGTACTCGCTCATCGCGTAGCGTCGCACCTCGGTGAGAAAACTGGGCAGGTTGCCCGGCGCGGGAATCACCTTGTGAAAGACCGCGGTCGCGGCATAGCTCGGCAAGTACAGCACATAGGAGAGGTCGTGTCCGGGCGAGAACAGCAATGTCTCGAAGTCGAGTACCGACGAGATCAACACGATGCCATTCAGCGTCAACCCATCGCGTTGCAGTCGGTCTCCCAAGACCGCCGAACGCGTGGTGCCGTAGCTCTCGCCAATCAGATACTTGGGCGAAGCCCAGCGACCGGCGCGGCTCACGTACTGCGAGATGAACTGCGCGAGTGCCTTCGCGTCTTCGTCGACGCCCCAGAAATCCTTCCCGGTTCCCTTCCCAACGGGCTTGGAGAACCCGGTGCCGATGGGATCGATGAACACCATGTCGCTGACATCGATGAGGCTGCTCTGATTGTCGACGATCTGGTACGGCGGTGGCGGCGTGAACGCCGCGTCCGTGGTGACGATCCGCCGCGGGCCGAAGGCACCCATGTGCAGCCAGGCGGACGCTGAGCCCGGGCCGCCATTATAGATGAAGGCGAGCGGGCGCTGGCTCGGGTCCCTGGAATCGGTGCGAGTGTAGGCCGTGTAGTACAGGATGCCGATCGATTCGTCCTTGTCATTCTTGAGGATCATCGTGGCGGCCGTGGCTCGATACGGCACGAGCTGCCCACCGATCCGAATCGTGTGGTCGGTGGCGGACGATGTCTCATTCGGGATCGGTGTTGGCGCCGCCTTGGCCGCGGTGTCCCGGTCCGTCGTTGCGGCGGCGGGCCGCTGGGCCCGCAGCGGAACGGCGAACATAGTTGCGACCAGGATGATCGTATAGACACGCATAGCCCCTCTCTGGAGAGCGTCGCAATCGCGAAGCTACCCCCGATGCGCGGCGTTGACTACTCCACCCCCACCCCCACCCCCACCCCCCTTCGTCTGGACGCTGGTGCCGATTATTGTTCTGTCTGACGTGCGGCGACGCGCGTCCCAGGCTGGGAGCGGTCCGTCATCTGCGACGGATCGAGGCGTTACCCAATCGGCCCCCCAGTCACTGGCACCACAACAATGGGAGCTGCATCTGATGGGCACCTCTGCACCGACGACACGTGACCTCCTCGCGGAGATCGACGAGCTTCGCACCGCGCGCCGCGCCGCGATTCTCGCGCACAACTATCAGCGTCCCGAGATCCAGGACCTCGCCGATGTCGTGGCGGATTCGCTGCAGATGGCCCGGCGGGCCACCGAGCTCGACGCGCCAATCCTGGTCATCTGCGGCGTGCATTTCATGGCGGAAACCGCGGCGATCGCCAACCCCGACAAACGCATTCTCATCCCGGACCGCACCGCCGGCTGTTCTCTGGCCGCGACGATTCAAGCGGCGGACGTGCGCGCCTGGCGGGCGACCCATCCGGACGGCGTCGTCGTCGCGTACGTCAACACCGCGGCCGACGTGAAGGCGGAGGCGGACTACTGCTGCACGTCCGGGAACGCCGTGGCGGTCATCAACGCGCTGCCGCCCGACGTCCCCGTGCTGTTTCTGCCCGACGTCTATCTCGGCAACTACCTGCGCAAGGTCACGGGCCGCCCGCTCGATGTCTGGATGGGCGAATGTCACGTGCACGCCGGCCTCACGCGCGAGATGCTGCAGCAGCGTCGAGCACAGTATCCGGACGCGGAGTTTCTGGTGCATCCCGAATGCGGCTGCGTGACGAGCGCGATGTACTACGCCGAAGCGGAGGGCGACGTCGCCGGCGGCCGCATGCGCATCGTGTCGACCGAGCAGATGATGCGGCGCGCGCGAGTCTCGCCGGCTCGGACGTTTGTGGTCGCGACGGAAACCGGCGTGCTGCATCGCCTGCGGCGGGAGAATCCCGGGAAGGAATTCGTCGCCGCTCGCGAAGGCGCTGAATGTCGCTACATGAAGCAGATCACGCTGGAAAACCTGCGCGACTCGCTGCGCCACCTGCAGTACGAAGTGACCGTCGCTCCCGACGTCGCCGCGCGCGCCCGGCGCGCCATCGACCGGATGCTCGCGATTGGCTGAGCCATCTGTCTTTGGGCTGCTCGAGGTCCGACGCGCGCTTGCCGAGGATCGCGCCCGTGAGGACGTCACCACCCATCTGCTGGGGCGCGCCGCCAACCAGCGCGTCGCGGCGCGCTTCATCGCGGAGGGTCCCCCTCCCCTGGTCGCGGCCGGTTTGCCGATCCTCGCGACCGTCTTTCGCGAGCTGGACTCCCGTGCTGCCGTCCGCGTGATGGTCGCGGAGGGGTCCTGGGCGGACGCCGGCACGACGCTCGCGATCGTTGAAGGCACGGCGCGAGCCTTGCTCGCGGGCGAGCGGGTTGCACTCAATTTTCTGCAGCGGCTCGCGGGCGTCGCAACCCTCACGCGCCGCGCGGTCGATGCTGTGCGGGGCACCCCCGCAAAGATCACCCACACCCGCAAGACCACTCCCGGCCTGCGCAATCTCGAGCTGTATGCGGTGACGATCGGCGGCGGCGTGGAGAACCGCGCGACGCTCGCCGCCGCGGTCCTGTGGAAAGACAATCACTGGGCGCTGCTGGGGCAGAACAACCACTCGCTAGGCGACGCGCTGCGCGCCGTTCCCCCCGGTGTGCCGGTCATCGTCGAGGTCGAATCCGATGAGCAGCTCGAGACGGCGCTCGCCGCCGGTGTCACGCACATCCTCATCGACAACCAGACGCCCGAACGCGTCGCCGCCTGGGCGCGCCGCGGGGGGGGGGGGCGCGGAATGTGACGATTCAGGCTTCAGGCGGCATCACGGTCGACACGGCGCGCGCGTACGCCGACGCCGGCGCTGCGCTGATCGCCATCGGCGCGCTCACCCATTCCGCGCCTGCCGCACCGATCCGCTGCGATATCAGCGCGCCCCCCGCCCCCCCCGCCGTGGTTGCAGCCGCCTCCAGCGCGCCAGCACCGCGTTGACCTGCGCGCGCGCCCGCCCGCACGCCGCCACTTGTGCCGCGGTCGGCGTCACATCGGCATCCTGCATCGCCATCGCCGCGGCCAGCGCCGCGTTGCTCGCGCTCTCGAGAGTGGCGGGCGGCGCTGCCGGACCCGGACGTTGCAATCCCCGCGGTCGTGGAGTTGGGGGAGGCGCGAGTGACTCGACCTCCGCGCGCAATGTGCCAGTCAACGAATCGACGCGCGCTCGCGCCTGTTGGTAGGCCGCATGAGCGGTGGCCGCGAGGTCGTACATCTCGCGCGACAGCGCGGCGAGCTGGCGTACCCCCGCCGCGGGCGTCTTGACGCGCGGGTCGAGCCGTACGGTGAGCGGCTGGGTGTACGTCTTTCCTTCTACTGTGAGACGGACCGTGTAACCGCCTGGCGCCACCCATGGCGCCCGCGGCGTGTGCTCGCTGCGATGCGGCACCGCCCCCGTCGCCTCGACTTCCCCGCTGCGCGGAGCATCACCAATCGGCTGATAGCGCATGTCCCACGTGAAGCGGTGCAGACCCGCCCGCGTGGATAGATGCTGCTCGGGTGCCGGCCAATACAGGGGCAGACTGCAGTCAGATGCCGCAGGATTGCGCTGGCAAATGCGATTGTACGCGACCGGGTCCACACCCGGGTCGGGCTCGAGCAGCGGATCGGCGCTCGAATAGGACCGAATGACACGTCCTCTCGCTTCGAGGATCTCCAGTTTCACCGGACCGGACGCATCGGCTGCGAGCGCGTAGTCGATTACGGCGCCGGCCGGTGGATTCTCGGCGGCGGGAAGCTCGGGTGGCCACGGCGTCGGCTCGTTCGTGCCGAGGCGAACGCGGACAGCGAGGTGGGGACGCACGACGAACGTGCCGTTCCCCCCCGCAGGCCGTGACCTGGCCAGCGCACGCAGCGGGGTCAGGTCGTCGAGAATCCAGAACCCCCGGCCGTGCGTGCCCGCGATCAGGTCGGCGCAGAGACACGTACTGTCGTCTTTCACCTGGATGTCGCGCACCGAAATCGCGGGCATGTTGAGCCGTAGCGACTGCCAGTTCGCGCCGTCGTCGAACGAGACCCAGACCTGCACGTCGGTGGCGGCATAGAGCAATCCCGGCACGCGCGGATCCTCGCGAATCGAGTTCGCCACCGCGTTCGGCGCGATGCCGTTATTGATCTCGGTCCACGTCTGGCCGCCGTCGTGCGTGCGCCAGAAATGCGGATGCATGTCGTCGATGCGCAGCGTGTTCGCCGCCGCGTAGGCGGTCCGCGTATCGAAGTGGCCCGCTTCGATGTTGAAGATCCGCGTCCACGGCTTGATCGCCGTCGGCGTCACGTTCCGCCAGGTGGCACCGCCGTTCGTCGTGACCTGGATGTTGCCATCGTCCGTTCCGGCCCAGAGCACCGCCCCCGCCCCCGCCCCCGGCCCGCTCTTGGGTGAGGGAGACAGCGCCGTGATCGCTCCGCGCGGCGCCGGCGTGACGGTGCTCGCGTAACGCCCCGCGCTCGCCGGCACAGTCCACGTCTGCCGCGCGAGATCGGGACTGATGCGGGTCCACGTGTGCGCCCGATCCACCGACTTCCAGACGACGTTCGATGTGTAGTACAGCACGTTGGGATTCAGCGGCGACCAGATGAGCGGCATGGTGCGCACGTTGCGGCCGAACTTGTCGCCGCGCGCGGCGGAATCGGGACCGACCTGCGCCGTCTGGCCGGTGCGGCGGTCGTAGCGCGAGACGCCGCGCCGCGCGCTGCCGAACACGATGTCGGGATCGCGCGGGTCGGGTGCGGCGATGCCGTACTCCTGGATGTTCGCCGGATGCCAGTCGTGGAATGTGATTTCGCCGTCGTCCGAGCGGCTCGCGACGCAAATCGAGCCGGAGTCCTGTTGCCCGCTGCAGACACGGTAGGGGAACGCGTTATCAGCCGTCACGTGATAGACGGCGGCCGTGGGCTGCGTGTACCAGTTGCTCCAGGACGCGCCGCGATTGGACGAGATGACGGCCCCTTGATCCGAGACGGCGAGGATCACGTTGGGGTCGTCAGGGTGGATCCAGGTGCGTTGATAGTCATCGCCACCGGGCGAGCCGCGTACCGCCGACCAGCTCGTACCGCCGTCTTCCGTGCGCCACATAACGATCGACGCGCTGTAGACGACGTTCTCGTTCTTGGGATCGACGACGATGGGCGGCAAGTCACCGCCGCCAATGCGGCCGAGGGGACGCGCATCGGCCGTGGCGGCCGTCGTGTCACCGACGATTGTCGCACCGGGAATGCGTGTGCGCAGCGTCCAATGCGCACCGCCATCGCTCGATTTGTAGAAGCTGACCGGCCCCGATCCTCCCGCAGGGTTCACGGACGCCACCATCACGTAAATCACCTGCGGATTACTCGGCGCGATGGCAATGTTCGCCTCGAGCGCCGCGGGCAGTCCGTCGGTGAGCTGCGTCCAGGTCGTCCCACCGTCGGTCGACTTATAGATCCCACCAGCGCCCGGCCAGGCCGAATCCGGTCCGAAGGACTGAGCTTCCCAGAACGTTTGCTGCTGCTGCCAGAGCGTGGCGTAAACCGTGTTTGGATTGCTCGGATCGATGCGGACTTCGTTCCCGCTGGTGTACTCGTCCTTGTAGAGCACCTGCTCGAACGTGCGGCCGCCGTCGGTGGAGCGATAAATGCCCCGCGCTGCGTTGGGACCGTACGGATGGCCGAGGGCCGCCACGAACAGCCGGTCGGGATTGGTGGGGTCCACGTCCACGTACGCGATCATCTCCGAGTCATCGAGACCGAGATGGGTCCACGTGCGGCCGGTATCGTTCGAGCGATAGATCCCGTTCCCGGTGGCGAGATCGGGTCGGATGATCCCCGCGCCGGTGCCGACGTAAATGATGTTGGTACTCGACGGCGCGACGGCGATCGCGCCGATCGAGCCGGTCGCTTCGCGGTCGAACAGCGGCTCCCAGTTCGAGCCGTAGTCGCTCGAGCGCCACACGCCGCCGTTGTCGAATCCGATATAGAAGACCGTCGGCTTACCCGGCACGCCGGCGAGGGCGCGCGCCCGGCCCGCGCGGAACGGGCCGATGGTGCGCCAGCGGAGGGCGCCACGAAAGTCAGGAGTTTGGGCGCCAGCGTGCGCTGGGAGCAGCGCAGCAAGGCCGAGCGCTACCAGGGAAATTCGCATGTGCACCGCCTGTGTTACTCGGAGAGTCGTTTCGGTCCGGCGCTCGCTGGAGGAGGAGGGAGTTGCTGCGGCGGTGGCGGGGGCGAAGCCTCGTCGGTGTTGGTCACCTCGCGCAGGCCGCGCTTGAACTCCTGGATGCCTTTGCCGAGGGACGCGCCGATCTCCGGGATGCGCTTCGCCCCGAACATCAGCGTGATGACCGCCACGAGAATAAGAATGTGCCAGATACTGAGGTCAGCCAGCATTGCGATTCCTGGAAGCGGGTTTAGTCGAAAGCTATGCGGTTGGTAGTGAGTCGCCAGGGAAGCTTCGGCACGGATGGATTTCATAGGTGAACAGCCCGGCACGTACCCCGGGGTCGCCTTCCATGATCTTGGACACTTCCGCCGGAACGGCGTTAAAGATGCCGATTCCCGACACGCCGCTCCCGTCGTTGACCGGACAGACAATCGCCAGTTTGCCTTCGGCGCGGAGCTCAAAGTTCCGGCGGCCATGCTCCCAAATGATCTGGTCGGCGCCCGGCTCCTTGATCTTGGCAGTCCCATGGAGGATGACGATGGAGTAGCTGCGTGTTTTCGTGAGCCGCTCGCGCATCATCTCATCGGTAATCGTCGTCATGCGCTCCCCTGAGTATGTTGTGACGGATGCGCAAAGTATATCCGCTTTTTCTGTTCGCGATCCTGCCGACGCCAACGGCGGCGCAAACAGCCGCGGGAGATTCCGTCAGCTACGATCTCGTGCCCCCGAGTCGTCTCGAAGTACGCACCGGCAAGGCAGGTCTGCTTGGCTTCGCAGGCCACGACCATGTCATTCGAGCGCGAAGCTTCTCCGGGCGAATCGTCTTCTATCCTGACCAGCTCACGGCGTCGCACGTAACCGTTTCGGTTCCGACAGACAGCCTCGAGGTCATAACACCGCCCGATACGGCAGAAATCCGGAAAGTCACCGCGGCCATGCGGGAGGACGTGCTCGATGTAGCTCATTTCCCGGAAATCACGCTGACCGGTCGAGCTGTCGAACGCGCGGGGGACACCGTGCGCGTCGATGCGGTTCTGACGATGAAGGGTCAGTCCCAGAACGTGCCGCTGATCGTCGGCGCTGGTCTTGGAGCCGACACGGTACGCGCGACCACGACGTTCACCGTGAAGCAGACCGATTTCGGGATTCGGCCGTACCGGGGCGGACCCGGCGGCACGGTGCGGGTGGCCGATCGCGTGACGTTCATCATCGAGGCGATCGCCGTCCGGCGCCAATGACGTTCGCCTGGTATCCGACCGACCAGTACCTCGAGCGTAGCCGGCTGCGGCGCTTCGCCGAGGCGCATGGAGAGCGGGATTTCGCATCGCTGCACCGTTGGTCTGTCGAAGATCCCGACGGCTTTTGGCGCGCGGTAGACCGCGATCTGGGGCTCGTGTGGCGCAAACCCTACGAGCGCGTCCTCGATTCCTCGCGTGGCATCGCCTGGACGACGTGGTGGCTCGGCGGCCGTATGAACTACGTGGATTCGGCGCTGCGGCACGACCCATCGCGCATCGCGATCATCTTCGAAGGCGAAGAAGGCGTCACGACACGCCTGACGTACGGCGAGCTGGCAACCGCCGTGCGGCGTTGCGCCGCCGGTCTCCGCGCCCTCGGGGTTCGCCCCGGCGACCGCGTGGGCATCTTCCTGCCGCTCACACCCGTATGCGCGATCGCGACACTCGCCGTGTCCGCGATCGGCGCGATCTTCACGCCGATTTTCTCCGGGTACGCAAGCGACGCGATCGCCGGACGGCTGCGCGATTGTGACGCGACGGTCCTCATCACGGCCGATGGCTTCCGCCGGCGCGGGCTGATCGTTCCCATGAAGGAAACGGCCGACGCGGCGGTAGACGGTGCACCCAACGTGCGCACGGTGATCGTCGTCCAGCGACTGGGCCGCGACATCCGCCTGCGCAATCGGGAAGTCTCTTGGAACCATGTCATGAATCAAAGAGGCGACGAATCCTTCGCCGACACGTCACCGGAAGATCCGTACATGCTCATCTATACGTCCGGCACGACCGGCCGGCCCAAGGGCGCGGTGCACGTCCACGGCGGCTTCCCGGTGAAGGCGGCGCAGGATCAAGCCCATGTGTTCGACCTGCAGGCCGGCGATGTGCTCTGGTGGTTCACGGACATCGGCTGGATGATGGGGCCCTGGCTCGTCGCCGGCGGCCTCATCAACGGCGCCACAATCCTGCTGTACGACGGCGCGCCCGATTATCCGGATGCCGGCCGGGTATGGTCGATCGTCGAGCGACATCGGGTAACGCATCTCGGCATCTCGCCAACCGCCATCCGTGGCCTGATGCGGGCGGGCGAGGAGCCCGTGAAGCGACACGATCGCTCGCCGTTGTTCGTGCTCGGCTCGACCGGGGAGCCGTGGAATCCGGAACCGTGGTGGTGGTATTTCGACGTCGTTGGGGAGAAGCGCGTGCCGCTCATCAATTACTCCGGCGGCACCGAATGCTCCGGCGGCATCCTCGGCTGCACGACCTGGACGCCGCTCAAGCCGACGGCATTCGCGGGTCCAGTACCAGGAATTGCCGCCGACGTTGCAGACCCGCAGGGGCGATCGGTGCGCGGCGCGGTGGGCGAGCTCGTCATCCGCAAGCCGTGGCCCGGCATGACGCGGGGGTTCTGGCGCGATTCCGATAAGTACATGGCCACGTACTGGAAGCGCTTTCCCGACGTGTGGGTGCACGGCGACTGGGCCCGTATCGATGAAGAGGGGTTCTGGTACATCGAGGGGCGATCCGACGATACCCTCAAGGTGGCCGGGAAGCGGATCGGGCCGGCGGAGGTCGAGTCGGCCGCGACCGCACACGCCGCGGTGCTCGAAGCGGCGGCGATCGGCGTACCGCACGAGCTGAAGGGCGAAGCGATCGTCGTGTTCGTGGTGCTACGGACCGGCTACGATGGCTCCCCAGCGGTCGCGGGCGAGATCGCCGAAACGATCGCGGGGCGCCTGGGCCGTCCACTGCGCCCTGAGACGGTGAGATTCGTGCCGGATCTGCCGAAGACGCGCAACGCGAAGATCCTGCGCCGAGTTATTCGGGCCGCATACCTGGGCACGGATGACCTTGGCGATCTCTCCGCGCTCGAGAATCCCGACGCCGTCGAGCAGATCAAGGAGCTACGGCGCTCCGCGTAGCCATGCGGTGCCGAGGGCGTTCGGCGTGCCCGTCATCCGCACGGTCGCTCGGTCGAACCCCGCAACGCGGACCGTCGTCGCGAAAGGACCATCCGGCCGGCGCACCTCCACGCGCACTGTGTCCCCCATGTGGAGACTTTGGAGCTTGGTGCGCAGCTCCGGCCACGTTTTGACCGGCGCGCCGTCGATGCGCTCGAGACGGTCGCCGCTGTGCAACCCTGCCCTGCCCCAGATACTGGCGGGATTCGAGACGATGAGCTTCACGCCACTGTCGGCCTCGGGTTCGTACCCAAACATGCGGAGATCGCGCTCGGGCTCGCCGTTATAGACCGCCGGCCCGGAGGTGACAGCCGTCTTCAGGCCGATCGAGCCGAAGTAGCGATCGAAGTCGATGGCGCCGGCATTGCGCACGTGGGCGTTGAAGAACGGCGTCACGTCGCAGGTGCATACTGTTTCTACCACCTGCTCGATGCTGCGGCCATCGATGCCTGAGGCACGATCGAAGAGCAGGCGCATCACGTCGTCCATCGAGCGCTGCCCGTGCGTTGCGTCGCGGATGACCAGGTCGAGCATCGTGCCGATCAGCTCGCCCTGCAGGTGTGTACTGGCACTGTAGTCGCCGAGGGCGCCTGGTTCCGAGTTGTAGGCAACGCGGCTGACCTGCTCCGCTGAAAAGCGCGCGTACGCAGGATTGTTGATGTAGCTCGACAGCAAGCGCTCGAGATGGGCGATGCGGGTAGAGTCGTGGAGCTGGAAGCCCGCGCGGCGCAGCAGGAGGTCGGCGTAGAACATCGTGAGGCCTTCGCTGAACCACAGGCTCGATGCGGGCGGCTGGGTGCGGTAATCGATGTCGCGATACTCGACCGGCCGGATCGTCATCAGGTTCCAGGTATGGAAGAACTCGTGCGCCGTCTCCATGAGGAGCGCGTGCGGGTCAGTCGCCAGGTCTTTGCTCGGCGCGCCGATGGTGACGGAGTTGCGGTGCTCGAGCGCGCCGTAGGCGCCGTCTTGAAAGAGGAAGGTGTAGTCGCGATAGGGTGCGCGACCGAAGAGCGTGATCGTTTGATGCACTATGCCCTTGACGCTCGTCAAGAACGCCGCCGTGTCGAACGGTGCAGCGTCCGGCAGCGGCCAGTAGACGACCCGATGCGGCACGCCGGCTTCGGTGAACTGCCAGGCGCGAAAGCGCCCGACGAGGATGGGTGAGTCGACGAGGGTCGCGGCATTCGCTGCAGCGTAGAACCACAGTCGCCCGCTGTTGCCCTCCACCTGCATTCCCTGATGCACCCTATGCGTTGAGGACGCCGGGGAAGTTGGCATGGCATCCCGCAAACCAGTCGCGATTCCCCAACTCGCCGGCAGCTTGAGCGTCACAATCACCGGCATGTGCTCGGCGCCCAGCAAGTACATGAAGGTAAGCGGGCCGCCTACCAGGCCTCCGGTGGGCGCGAGAACCGGCCGCCACGCGGCGCGCGCCCCTGGTTGCGCCGGCGGCAAAACGATCTGATATCGCACCGTGACCGGACCTCGCGGCGCAACGACTTGCCACACGGCGCTATCGACTTTCGTGAACGTTGCCCATCCTGAGGCGGCCTCGACGACAAAGTTGCGCACGTAACGCCAGTAGCGATCGTCGTACTCGGGATGCGCCGCCATCGCGAGCCGGAACGTGTCCGAGGTGGTGCGCAGGTGAAGTTCGACGGACCAGCCGGAGAGATCGGCGCTATCCACGCGAAGCGTGTACTCGATGGCCGGCTTCACGACCGGATGCGGATGCGTGTAGAGCGCGAGCAACAGCGCGACAGGTGGTGTCATGGGTCTAAGACAGCGCCGGGACGTGCCTGGTTTAAACAATGCGCTTGACTTTTCGTGTCCGTCTGAGGATTGTTCTCCCCGAGCGAACAGGCCAGACCGATCGAGGACCTGGGACACCATCTCCGGTCCTCATTTTTTGGGGCCTCGCTCGACCGGCGCCGGAATCACAGTTCGCGGCGCACCGCAAGGTGACGACCGCGCGACGCCGGGAACAGCATTTAGCACAGGAGTTTCATCAGATGGCACGTATCACCGGTACCGTGAAGTGGTTCAACGACGCGAAGGGCTTTGGTTTCATCACGCCCGAAAACGGCGAGAAGGACTGCTTCGTGCATCACACCGCCATTCAGGCGCAGGGCTTCAAGTCGCTCGCCGAAGGCGAGCGCGTCGAGTTCGAAGTCGTCCAGGGCCAGAAGGGTCCGGCGGCGCAGAACGTCGTCAAGCTCTAACCACAAGCGGTACGTAGTCGAAACGGCGCTCTCTTCGGAGGGCGCCGTTCTTGTTATTCTGTGGATCCGTGACCCCGTCCCCTCTACTGGCTCGAAAACGTCGTCGTGGGTGGCTTCAATGCGCTGAAGATGCTGCTCGCACAGCCCGCCGACCCGGTCTACTGGGCGGGCAAGCTGTTTCTAATCCCGTTTTTCATCGTGCACTTCGGCGGATTCACCTTCGTCCACGGTGTGCTGGTCGTCGCGTTCTTCGGACCAAAGGGGCTCCAGCCCTTCGATCTACTGACGGCGGTGCCGGCGGCGATCCGCGCAAACCAGCTCCGCTGGGGCTTGCTGAGCCTCGTGGCGAGTCACGGATTCTCCTTCTACTGGAACTACCTCAAGAACGGCGAATACCAGCGCGCGTCGCTGAATACCCTCATGGGGCAGCCGTACGGCCGAGTCCTGCGGATTGGCGCGGGCACACAGCGGAGCGGGGAAAGTTTGCGGCTCGACCAGCTCCAGGTGGCGGCCCGGATCGGGTGGACAAGGTCTCGTTTCGCGAATAGTTTCGCCTTTCCCGTAGCCGTCGAGTTTCGGAGAGGTGTTGACGCGTTTTCTCGAACAGCTCAATGGCCCGTGGCACAAGCGGGCGATGCAAATCTTCATGGGCGTCGTCCTTGCCCATTGGGCCGAGCATCTCGTGCAAGCCTATCAAGTGTACGCGCTCAAGTGGCCGATGCACGAGGCGCGCGGTGTCCTGGGCCAGGCGTTCCCGTGGCTCGTGCACTCGGAAGTGTTGCACTACGGCTACGCGCTGATCATGCTGGCGGGCATTTGGGCGTTTCTGCCGGGCTTCGTCGGACGCGCGCGACGCTGGTGGATTGCTGCTCTGGTCATCCAATTCTGGCATCACATCGAGCACGCCCTGCTGCAGGGGCAGGTCATCGCCGGCCATGCGCTGTTCGGCGCCGCGCAGCCCACGAGCATCATTCAACTGTTCATTCCGCGGCTCGAGCTGCATCTCGTCTACAACACGCTGGTCTTCGTGCCGATGATGATCGGCATGTACTACCATTTGTTCCCGAGTGCGCCAGAAGCCGCGCGCACGCGCTGTAGCTGCTCGCTGCGTCTTCACTCCGCAACCACCTGATGGCCCGTACCCTTGTCTCGTCCACTCCATCCCCCCCCCCAACCCCCAACCCCCAACCACGGTGATATGAAACGAGCACTGTTGGCATTGTTCATCTGCTTCCTGATCGCCGCCGCTCCAGGGCCGGCCGTCGCGCAACAACGCACGATTACCGGTAGAGTCACGAGCGAGCAGGGCGCCCCGCTGAACGGGGTCACGGTCTCCGTGAAGGGCACATCCACCGTCACCTCGAGCAATACTCAGGGCGATTACACCATCGCTGCCGAGGCCGGCCAGATCCTGCAGTTCCGGCTCATCGGCACCGCGCTC
>DASWCE010000065.1:0-3141 GCA_036390255.1 Gemmatimonadales bacterium
GTCCACACCCGCCGCCACGATCCGGCGGTTGCCGTTGGCATCGAGCAGACCCACGACGATGCCGGGTCCATGCTTGCCACTGTCGGGGAATGCTGCGAGGCGTGGCGCGAGCAGTGCGCGGACCGTGGAATCGGACGGAAGGCCCTGCGTGCACGCGAGGATCAAGACGAGAGAGGCGAACATACTCGAATCTATTATCTTCCCGCCTCCGTGCTTGTCCCCAAGTTCGTCACCACACTGCGAGACTACGACCGGGAGCAACTCACCCGGGACGTGATCGCCGGCGTCATCGTCGGCATCGTGGCGCTGCCGCTCGCCATCGCGTTTGCGATCGCGAGCGGGCTCAGTCCCGAGCGCGGGCTCTACACCGCCATCGTCGCCGGCTTCCTGATCTCGCTGCTCGGCGGCTCGCGCGTGCAAATCGGCGGGCCGACGGGCGCGTTCGTGGTGATCGTGTCAGGGATAGTGCTCAAGTACGGCGTCGATGGGCTGGTCGTGGCCACGCTCATGGCCGGCTTCATCCTGATCGCCTTCGGGCTGCTGCGCCTCGGCGGCGCGATCAAATTCATCCCGTTCCCGGTGACGATCGGGTTCACGAGCGGCATCGCGCTGATCATCTTCTCCAGCCAGATCCGTGATCTGCTCGGCCTCGAGATGCAATCGGTGCCCTCGGCATTCCTGCCCAAATGGGACGCGTATGTCCACGCCTTCGACACGGTGAATCCGTGGGCGCTGGTGGTCGCCGTCGCCGCATTCGCGATCATCCTGGTGTGGCCCAAAATCTCCACCCGCATTCCCGGCCCGTTTGTCGCGCTGATCGTGACCACCGCGCTCGCCCAGCTGCTGCACCTGCCCGTCGAGACGATCGGTGCACGATTTGGCGAAATCCATGCCGGCCTGGCGCGGCCCGCCATTCCCCACCTCTCGATTGCCATCATCAGCTCGCTCGCGGCGCCGGCGTTTACGATCGCACTACTTGGCGCGATCGAGTCGTTGCTCTCGGCGGTCGTGGCGGACGGGATGATCGGCGGCCGCCATCGCTCCAACATGGAGCTCGTGGCGCAGGGGGTGGCCAACATCGCGTCGCCGCTGTTCGGCGGGATGCCGGCGACGGGGGCCATCGCGCGCACCGCGACGAACGTGAAGAACGGTGGGCGGACACCGGTCGCCGGGATGGTGCACGCGATCACCCTGCTGCTGATCACGCTGTTCTTCGGTCGCTGGGCCGGCCTGATCCCGCTGGCAACGCTGGCTGCGATCCTCGTGGTCGTCGCATTTCACATGAGCGAGTGGCGGACGTTCATCTCGGAGTTCCGCGCCCCGAAAAGCGACGTCGCCGTGCTGTTGACGACGTTCTTGCTCACTGTCCTCGTGGACCTCACGGTCGCGATCGAGGTCGGCATGGTGCTCGCGGCCTTCCTGTTCATGCGCCGCATGGCGGAGGTAACGAACATCAGCGTGTTGACTCACGAATTCGAGGATCCGATAGATGATTTCGAGCACGATCCAAACGCGGTGCGCCAGCGCGTGATTCCTGAGGGAGTTCAGGTTTATGAAATCACCGGGCCGTTCTTCTTCGGCGCTGCGGAGCTGTTCAAGGACCGCGTGGGGCGCATCGCCGGGAAGCCGAAAGTGCTGATCATCCGGATGCGCCATGTCCCGGCCATCGATTCCACGGGGCTGCATGCGCTGCGCGAACTCATTCACCGCAGCAGGCACGAAGGAGTGCTGGTGATCCTGTCCGACGTGCACGCGCAGCCGGTAGTCGCACTCGACCGGTCGGGACTGTACGACGAGCTCACGGAAGACAATATCCACGGCAACATCGACGACGCGTTGAACCGCGCCCGGCAATATCTCGGGCTCGAACCGGTCAAGCGGCCGGCATTTGCTACTCCCACCGTGGCCCGCGAGTCTAAAGAATCCCTCACGCAGCCTTCATGAAACCGGGAGTGGCCGCCAGCTAAGCTCCGCGCGCACCCAACGAGCGGAGCTGCTGATGCGTCGGAGTCTCATAGTCGCAGGTCTTGTCACGGCCACGGTGAGCCTCGGCTGCCGCGAGCAACAGCCAACTCAGCGCGTCGAGACGCCGCCGACGAACGCGCCCGCCGATGTGTCGCACGGTGAAGCGCCCATCGGCACGGCCGCTGCGCCGGCACCCATCGATCCGGCTGCTCCACCGCGCTCGACCAGCCGCGTACACCGCCTGCGCGTCGCGATCAAGCACGCGAAGATCACCATCGCCGATGGCGTGACCTACGATGCCTGGACGTTCGACGGCCGCGTGCCCGGCCCAGTGCTCCGAGTCACCCAAGGTGACACCGTGGACTTCACGCTCGTAAACGAGGCGCCGATGCCGCACAGCCTGGACTTTCACGCAGCGGAAATCGCGCCGAGCCGAGCGTATGTGAATCTCATGCCGCACGACTCGCTCCATTACCGGTTCGTCGCGCGTGTTCCGGGAGCTTTCATGTATCACTGCGGAACCGCACCGGTGGCGTTGCATATCGCGAACGGCATGTACGGCGCGATCATCGTCGATCCGCGTCAGGCCCGGTCGGCAGCGAAGGAATTTGTGTTCGTGCAGAGCGAGTTCTATACCAAGACGCTCCCCGATTCCACACGGATGATCGACTGGGAAAAGCTGCTTGGCCTGGCGCCGGATTATGTGGTCTTCAACGGTCGCGAGGCAGAGTACGCGCATCACCCGATCCAGGTGAGAGTCGGCGAGCCTCTGCGACTGTTCGTCGTGAACGCGGGTCCGAACCGGTTTTCAGCGTTTCACGTAGTAGGCGCAATCTTCGATCGTGTCTTTCTCGACGGGTCGCTCGCCCACCCGTTGGAAGGCGTGCAGACGGTTACGGTCCCTGTGGGTGGTGGGGCCATTTTCGAGGCTCGCCTGGTCGAAGCGGGAACCTATCCCTTTGTCAGCCATGCGTTCGCGGACGCTACCAAGGGCGCAGTGGGAATGTTCTCGGCTCGCTAAAGCAGGCTCCACCTCGTGCAGCGCCTGTTCGTGGAATACGACGGCGCGCTCGTCGGCGTCATCTCCCAGACGGACATCGTCGGCGCGGTCGCGACCGCGAAGGTCTAGATCGCTAGCGCCGCTGCACGGACCAGCGGCCCGTTTGCGTGTCGCCG
>DASWCE010000066.1:0-5754 GCA_036390255.1 Gemmatimonadales bacterium
GCGCATCCTGCTCGAGTCGATGTACCACGTCAGGCAGATCGCGGAGCTGGTTGCGCGTCTCTTTGGGCAGCGACTCGTACAGCTGCTCGGCAGCCATGCCCAGCGCGAGCTCGGTGGGCCGATGGGTCAGCGACGCCGGTAACGCGCGCGACGGCGTTACGGCTCGGGCCAGTTTGAAGAGCCAGCGACCAATGCGACCCGCCCACACCTTTCCCCAAAACTCGGTGTCGACGTCGCGCCGGCGCTGCAACAGGATCAAGGCTCCCGTCATCCCCCACATGCCGACACTGAAGCCGATCAACGCAGCCCCCGGGACGAACACGCCCACAAGCAGCGGGACAACCGTCAGGTGCAGGCCGCCCGAGATGAAGCCGCCGAGCCCGATTGACTTGAAGATTCTTTCGAGCCACGACGGCCCGAGCCGTCGACCACCGGCGCGTTCCTCGCGATCGCGATCCAGCTCGGCTTTGAATGCAACCTCGAGGTCGCCGTGGTCGAACCCTGCCTTCAACAAACGCCGCGCGCGCTGTATCAGGACAGCGGCAGGCACCAGCGTGATGCCCGCAGCGAATAAACCGTACCCGAGGGCGACCGAAAGGATGGGCGAGGCCGCCACGACCGCCCCGAGCAGGACGAACGGGTAGAGCAACGCTCCGGCATCGTCGAATCGAGCACCGCGCTTCACGAACACGCGTAGCGCGAGCGGCAGCTCGCGGCGCTGCTCCAGTGCCCGACTGAGTTGATCGGCGAGAACCGAAGTCCCCTCAGGCCGGTCGTCACGATCCTTCGACAGACAGCGGTCGATCGCCTGCGCGATCCGGCGCGGCACACCGGGAGCAACAGACGCGAGCGGCGGTGCGGGCTCCGTCACCTGTTTCGCCAACACCTCCGTCGCCTTTTCGCCCTCGAACGGCAGTGTCCCTGACAGCGCGAAAAAGCCTACGAGGCCGAGCGAGTACAAGTCGCTGCGCGCGTCGACCACCTCGCCCAGCGCCTGCTCGGGACTCATGAACTCGGGCGTCCCGATCACTTCTTCGCTCGTGAGCCCACCCGCGCCGGCGACCACGCTCGCAATTCCAAAGTCGGCCACCAGCACGCGGCCGTTGTTCTCGAGCAAGATGTTGTCGGGCTTCACGTCGCGATGGATGACGCCCTGTCCATGGGCGTAGGCGAGCGCCCAGGCGACGTCCCGCAGCACGCGTGATGCCTCAGAGGGCGCGAGAGGTCCGCGGCTCCTGACGCGTTCCGTCAGCGTCTCGCCTTCGATGTAGGCCATCGCGAAGAACACGAATTCGCCGATCTCTTCGACCGCGTGAATTGGAATCACGTTGGGGTGGGAGAGCTTCGCGGCGGTGCGCGCCTCGCGCAGAAACCGCTCGCGCAGTTTGGGATCGGTTGCCTTCGACGGCGGCAGCAGCTTGATCGCGACGGGCCGATCCAACCGGACTTCCCGCGCCAGATAGACGACGCCCATGCCACCACGGCCCAGCTCGCGCTCGAGCGAGTAGCGGCCGGCGACCGCACTTTGGAAGTCCAGGAACAGCCGATCAGGGGAGGGGTGCGTCATCGCATCCTAAACTAACGCTCCCCATTTCAGGCAGGCGTTTCCAGGCGACCGAGCACGCTCAGAATCGAGGGGTCCGCCGGATGGCGCCGCCCCGCGACTCGAAACAGCGCGCGGCCCAGCGGGCCCCGCCAGAATCGCAGCGCCCGCTCGCCAACAGGGTCGGTGCGCTTTTCGGTCCGGGAACGGGCCAGAATCGCCGCGAGCAGCGTGGTCGCCGCTCCGATCGTGACGACCGACGGAAGGAACGGCCCGACCACGGGGGGCACGTCGATGAAGTCCATCACACCGCCCACGCCAGCAATGGTCGTGAGGAATGCGAGGCGCGCAAGCCATCCCATGGAGCGCTCGAAACTGGTTGGACCCGTACCGTAGACGAATGCCAACTCCTCACGCCGCCGCGCCTGGCGCGCGGCCAGAGCCGCGACCAGCTCCTCACGCTGGTGACCGGCAGCGAGCAAGCGGCGGACGCGAGCGACCGTCACCAGGACTGGCAGCAGCAGTGCCACACCGAGCGCGACGGTGGTGACCGCCCGCGCGGTCGCCGTCGCCGGTGACAGCCATGCGGCAACGGCCGCCGGTAACAACCCGACCCCCGTCACGAACGCGTGGATCAGTGCGGGCGCCTCGAGGTGCGTGCTCCGCACCATGAAGGCGCGGATCGCCAGCGGCGCGGCGGGAGGCGCAACGGCTTCCGCGATTGCCCGCACCAGCGCCGCCGCATCGGGATAGCGCGCCCACGGCTCCTTCGAGAGACAGCGATCTACGATGTGCGCCAGGCGCAGCGGGACGCGCGGCACGACCGTCGCGATCTTGGGAGCGGGATCCGAGATGTGTTGAGCCAGAAACCCCTCGTCGCTGCTCGCCTCGAAGGGCAGCCGGCCCGACAGCGTGTAGTACGCCACCACGCCGAGTGAGTAGATGTCGCTCCGGGCGTCCACGAGGTCGCCGCTTGCCTGTTCCGGACTCATGAACGCGGCTGTGCCGACGACGTGCCCGCGCGGCGCGGCGGGCCGTCCCAGCTGTCCCGACGCGCGAGATGGGGGGCTCGCATGCGCGATCCCGAAGTCGGAGAGCAGCGCCCGTCCCGTGGCCTCATCGATCAGGATGTTGTCGGGCTTCACGTCGCGATGCACCACGCCACGCGCGTGCGCGTAGTCCAACGCCTCGCCGATATCGCACAGGATCCCGCCGGCGGTGTGCGGATCGAGCGGGCCGCGCGCTGTTACACGCTGCGCCAGCGTTTCTCCCGTCACGTAGGCCATCGCGAAGAACACGAACCCCTCGACCTCGCCCACGGTGAAGATCGGTACGATGTTGGGATGCGTGAGCTGCGCCACGGTCCGCGCTTCGCGCAAGAACCGCAGGCGATGCGTGTCGTCACGGGCCAGATCGGGGTGTAACACTTTGATCGCCACCGGCCTGTCGAGACGCCGCTCGCGCGCGAGATAGACGAGCGCCATCCCGCCGCGTGCGATCGGGGCCTCGATGTCGTAGAGCCCTGCCAGCGCCGCGCGCAAGGCGTTCAGCGTGAAATCGGTGGATTCCGTCATCGGGCCCATGCATACCCGGAAGGGCCTGCGCAGGTTCGCTGCTGGACACCTGCGCCATCGTGAGGGCAGATTGAGCCGCCAATGACGAGCATCCCGGTCGCACATCCAGTGACCAAGCCTGCTCCACCCGGCGCGCCGCACGAGCCGTACATTCCGCCGTCCCAGGCTCCGGCCGAGCTGACGCTGCGCGCCATCGTGCTCGGCGTCATCCTCGGACTCATTTTCGGCGCGTCGAACGTCTACCTCGCGCTCAAGATCGGACTGACGGTCAGCGCGTCGATTCCCATCGCGGTGCTGTCGATCACGATCTTTCGCTGGCTCGGCCGCTCCACGATTCTCGAAAACAACATCGTCCAGACGACCGGTTCAGCGGCGGACTCGGTATCGGCGGGGGTCGTGTTCACGATCCCCGCGATCTTGTTGATGGGCTATGACCTCGACATCTCGCGCGTCACTGTCCTCGCAATCGCCGGTGGGCTGATGGGCGTGCTGATGATGATTCCCCTGCGCCGGGCACTCATCGTCAAAGAGCACGGCAACCTCCCGTACCCGGAGGGCACCGCTTGCGCGGAAGTGCTGATCGCCGGAGAACGGGGCGGGATTCACGCCAAGACCGTCTTCCAGGCGTTCGGCATCGCGTTCGTCTACAAGTTTCTGATGACGGCACTGAAAGTGTGGCAGGAGTATCCCGGGAAGGTGATTCGCTCCTTCCAGGGCGCCGAGGTGCGGGTGGAAGCGAGTCCCGAGCTGATCGGCGTCGGGTACATCATCGGCCCGCGAATCGCCGGCTACCTGTTTGCCGGTGGGTGCCTGGCGTACGTCGTGCTTATGCCGGCCATCAAGCTGTTTGGCAGCGCGATGACCGAGCCGATGTTCGGCACGACGAAGCTGATCCGGGATATGAACGCGGGGGAGATTCGAGCGGCGTTCGTCTTCTACATCGGCGCCGGCGCAGTGGCCAGCGCCGGCATCATCGCGCTGGCGCGTTCCCTCCCGACCATCGTCGGGGCGTTCCGGGCCGGATTTGCGGACATGCGGGCGAGCCGGCTTGGCCAGGCGGTGGCCGCGAAGCTCCGCACCGACGATGATCTGCCAATCAGCGTGACCGTGTTCGGCTCGATCGCCCTCGCCATCGCGATTTCGCTCTTGCCACAGATCGGCGTCAACCTGCTCGGCGGTATCCTCATCATCATTTTCGGCTTTTTCTTTACGACCGTCTCGTCGCGCATTTGTGGCCAGGTGGGCAGCTCGGCGAATCCCATCTCCGGGATGACGATCGCGGCCCTGATCGCGATTTCCTTCATCTTTCTGCTGCTCGGCTGGAACCAGATCGACGACCGCGTGCGCGCGATTTCCATTGCCTGCGTTATCGCCGTTGCGGTCGCGAACGGCGGCAATACATCGCAAGACCTGAAGACCGGATTCCTGGTCGGCTCGACGCCGCGGCGGCAGCAGATCGCAATTCTGATCGGGGCAATCGGCTCGGCGCTGGCGGTGGGATGGACGCTCACGTTCCTCAACAGCGCCTACAGCTACCAAGTCCCGGAAACACGACCTGGCTTTGTTGCGCCGGCGAGCGGGGCGACTCCCGATGGGAATGTCGTAGTGCGCACGGAGACGATGACGCACTTCGGCATCGGGGGGACCGATTCCATCGACAACAACGCCTACCAGGTCATTCGCGTGTACGTGCAGACGCAGGGCGTGCCCCCCGGTAAGTACCTCGTCGATCCCGCGTCGCATGAGATCCGCTACGTCGTGGATCCCGGGATTGGTGGGCGGATTCGCGAATACCGTGGCCACGAGCTGAAGCGCCTCGATTCTCCCAAGGCGACGCTGATGGCGTTGATCACCGATGGCATCCTGACACACCGGCTGCCCTGGGCCCTCGTCCTCATCGGGGTGTTTCTCACCATCGCGATCGAACTGATGGGTGTGTCTTCGCTGCCCGTTGCCGTCGGCGTCTATCTGCCGATCACCACGTCGGCGGGGATGTTCGCGGGTGGCATCGTGCGCTGGCTCGTCGAACGCCGCGTGCGGTCGGATAACCGTTCGCTCGCCGAGATCGAGTCAGGACCTGGCGTGCTGTTCGCGAGTGGCCTCATCGCGGGAGGTGCTATCTGCGGCATCGCCGTCGCGGCGATCGCCGGCTGGGGCTCGCGCAGCGGCAAAGCCGCCGACTGGCTCGCCGAGGCCGTGCCGCTGTATCACCATCTCGGATGGTTCGCGACGTCTGCTATCTTCGGCCTGATCATGTTCGCAATTCTCGGGTTCCTGCTGTATCGGACCGGGCTGCGTAAACAATAGACATCATAACGACACCATAACGACAGCGTGACCATCAAGACCGTCGGATTTCTCAAGAAGCTGCTCGATACGGCGGGGCCCTCGGGGTTCGAGCAGGCCCCGGGACGGGTGTGGCGTGAAGAAGTCGGCACGTTTGCCGACGACGTGCGCGCCGACGTTCATGGCAATTCCGTAGCATCGCTCAACGCCAAGGGCAAACCCCGGGTGATGTTTGCGGGCCACATCGACGAGATCGGCCTGCAGATCACGCACATCGACGAAGAAGGCTTTCTCTATTTCAGCGGCATCGGAGGGTGGGATTCCCAGGTCCTCGTGGGGCAGCGCGTGTTG
>DASWCE010000067.1:0-10800 GCA_036390255.1 Gemmatimonadales bacterium
TTTCGATCCGCGGACGGAGAGCTTCAAGGAGTACGCGATTCCGACCAAGGAGTCCCGGCCCTACGGGATCGTGGTCGATTCCCGCAACCACGTCTGGTTCTGCGAATTCACCGGCGACAAGATCGGCAGACTCGACCCGGCCACCGGCGCGATCAGGGAATATGCGCCGCCGACGCGCTACTCGGGCCCGCGCCGGCTGGCGCTCGACCGCAACGGCAACGTGTGGTTCACCGAGTACAACACGAACAGGATCGCGCTGCTCGATCGCGATACCGGAGCTATCCGCGAGTGGGAGATCCCGACTCCGGACTCAGGCCCCTACGACATCGCGGTCGATCATCGCGGGAAGATCTGGTTCGACGAGTTCACCGCCAACAAGATCGTGCGCTTCGATCCCGCCACCGCCAAATTCTCAGAGTTCCCTCTGCCTGGGCTGGATTCCCAGGTGCGGAAAATGGCCGTCGATCAGGCCGGAGCGGTGTGGCTGTCGGAGTACAAGAACAGCCGGATGGTGCGGGTCGTGGAGTGGCGATGAGTTTTGGCGTTACCGCCGTCCCGGCGCGAGCTGACCCTTGCATGCTGGCGTGAGCGTGGCTTCGTGTTGCTTCAGACAGTTCAGAATGCGTCCGCCGCCCGGCTGCACGCCGGCGCAGTGAGTCTTGATGTCACCCTCGCACGCGCGCGCGGCCGTTTCAATCTTGTCTTTGACCGCCCCTCGAAATTGTGTGCAGGACTGTGAAAGCTGCCCTTCGTGTTGCTTGAGGCATTGCTCCACGCGCCCCTCTCCCGGCTGTACGCCCGGGCAATGCTTTTTGACGTCGTCCCCGCATGCACGGGCGAACGCGTCGAGCGCCGCCAGAGCCTGCTTGCAGGCCGGTGAAAACTTGGACTCGTTTTGCTTGAAACACCCGCTAAGAGCGCCGCCGCCCGGTTTCACGCCCGGGCAGTATTTTTCGAAATCAGCCTTGCAGGGTTCCGAGCCCGCCTGTGCGTACGCCGCCGCCGCAGCGAGCGCGAGCAGCATGCCGACGAGAAAATTCACGGTCTTCATGTTCATCTCCTAAAGAAGTAAGGCTTTCGTTGCTGCCGCAAGGCTCTTGAGATCCTGCGCCGCCAACGCCCGATGCCCCAATCGGCCTTACGCCGCCGTCACCCGATCTTGAGATTGTAGAGCTCGGCCTTGCCGGGAAAATCCCCGCTGCGTACATCGCGCGCGTAGTTCTGCACCGCTTGCGAGATCGTCTCGCGCAGATTGCCGTAGCGGCGGACGAATTTCGGCGTCCAGTCGAACAGGCCCAGCATGTCGTCGGTGACCAGGATCTGCCCGTCGCATTGCGGCGATGCGCCGATGCCGATCGTCGGCGCAGCGACCGCGCGGGTGATCTCATCGGCCAGATCGGCCGCAACCCCTTCCACCACGATCGCGAAGGCGCCGGCCTGATCGGTCGCGCGCGCTTCGGCGATCACGCGCTCGCGCTCCGCGGTCGAGCGGCCCTTGGCCTTGAAGCCGCCATCCACATTGGTCGCCTGCGGACGAAGGCCGACATGCCCGACGACCGGGATGCCGCGCTCGACCAGGAATGAGATCGTCTCCGCGATACCCTCGCCCGATTCGACCTTGACCGCCTGGCACCCGGTCTTGCGCATCAGCGTTACCGCCGATTCGTGCGCCTGCTGCGGACTGCGCTCGTACGACCCGAAGGGCAAATCGACGACCACCAGCGCGCGCGAGGAGCCGCGCATCACGGCCTGCCCGTGGATCACCATCATTTCGAGGGTCACGCCCACCGTGGTCGGCAGGCCGTGCAAAACCATCCCGACCGAATCGCCCACCAGCAGCAGATCGACATGCGGGTCGAGCAGCTCCGCTATCGGCGCGGTATAGGCGGTCAGACAGACGATCTTTTCGCGGCCTTTGCGGGCCGCAATCTCCGGCGCGGTCAGACGGCGCAACGGGTTATGGCTGGACATGGTCGCCTCCATGGCGTCCGCCCCCCTACCGAACGAGGGGGAGCGGTCCACTGGAGCCGTATCTTAGCCGGCATACGTGAATTCCGCTTTTCCTTCCCGCGTCGAAGGGCCAGAGCACGCCGTTGACGAGGATACCGGCGCCGAACTCCTCGGGCCGGATGCTCGGGTCCGGCGGTGGCGTGCGCCGGATGCGAGGCGATGAAGAGCTCAGCGCGTACCAACTGCTGCATGCGTTTGCAGACGAAGATACGCTGCGGCACGCAAGCGTCGAGCTCGACGCCCACGGCTATCGCACGCATGAATTCGGCGATCGGCCTTGATCGAAAGAAACGCGTGGAGAGCCGCCTATGCTCGTCCCGCGCGTGGACCTCACGAGGCTTGCCTTCCGGCGAGACGATCCATGCGCTGCCATCACTTGTCGACCGTGATCACGACCTGATCCGTGGCCGTCGCCCCATCGTCGTCGGTCACCGTGAGCTCGAAGACGAGCTGCAGCGGCGTCGAGCCCCTCACTGACGGCGCTGTGAACTGCGGTGCGACAGTATTGGCGCCGCTCAGCGTCACCGCCGTGCCCGAAACCTGGCGCCACGCGAACTGCGTGATGGAGCCGTCCGGATCGGACGAGGCCGAGCCGTTCAAGCTCGCGACCGTATGCTGCCTGACCGTCTGGTCCGGACCGGCGTTGGCGATCGGCGGCCGATTGAGCACCGTCACGGTAGTGGTGGCCGGCGCGGAGTTGGTTTCGCCGTCGTTGGCCGTGAGCGTCACGGTGAAGGTCCCGGCCAGAGCGTATATGTGCGTTGGATTGGGGCCGGCGTTGAGCCCCACGCCGCCATCTCCAAACGTCCAGTTGAACGACAGCGCGTCGCCGTCGGCGTCGGAGGACGCGCTGCCGTTGAAGGTCACCGACTGCAGCTTGTTGATCGTGAACGGCCCGGTCAGGCTCGCCACCGGCGGCGTATTGGTCACCGTGACGGTCGTGGTGACGGGGGCCGAATCCAGCGTACCGTCGTTGACGATCAGGCTGAGGGTATACGTTCCGCCCCGCGTATACGAGTGGCTTGGCGTCGGACTACTGCCGAGCGAACCGTCGCCGAAATTCCATCGATACGTGAGCGGATCGTTGTTGGCATCAGACGACTTGGTACCGTCGAGGACGATCACCTTGTTCTTCTGCGCGCTGTACGGCCCGCCCGGATTCGCCACCGGCGGCGTGTTTGTCACCGTCACGGTGGCGGTGGCGACGGCCGAGTTAACCTGACCATCG
Source organism: Gemmatimonadales bacterium (assembly GCA_036390255.1). Lineage (GTDB taxonomy): Bacteria > Gemmatimonadota > Gemmatimonadetes > Gemmatimonadales > GWC2-71-9 > 20CM-2-65-7. The sequence continues at coordinate 3,239 of DASWCE010000067.1, forward strand.
TTCACCGTGAGCTTGACGTTGTAAGTTCCAGTCGCGGTATACACGTGAGTCGGCGTCGGACCGGTTCCGCCCGTGCCGTCGCCGAAGTCCCACGCATAACTCAGGGGATCGCCATCCGGGTCGTTCGAGCCCGAGCCGTTGAGCGTTACGGCGACGTTCCTTTGCGCCGTGTACGGCCCGCCGGGATTGGCGATCGGCACTTGGTTGACGATGCTTACCGTCGTGGTTGCTGCGGCGGAGCTGAAGGTGCCGTCATTGACGACCAGCGTGACCGTATACGTCCCCCTTGCGGCATAGATATGGGTCGGCGCGATGCCCGTCCCCGTGGCCCCGTCGCCGAAGGCCCAGGCGTAGGTCAAGGCATCGCCGTTCGGATCGAAGGAGCCCGACCCGTCGAACTGGACGGCCTTGCCGAGCACGCCCGTATACGGACCCCCGGAATTGGCCACAGGGGGCGCGGGCGGCAGCGGCTCGCCTTGTATCCGCACGTCGTCGACCACCCAGCCTTCGAAGTTGTTGAAGAGCGAGTCGACGGTGTCAAACGAGAACCGCAGGCGGATGACCTTGCCGTCGTAGGCCGACAGATCGAAGTCCTGCTTGATCATGGCTCCGCCGGTGCCGATGGCGCTCACATAGATATCGCTCCAGCTCACCCCGTTGTCGCCGGACACCTGCACGCGCGCGGTGTCGAACGGCGCGAGGTTTTCGGTCGCAAGGAAATGATTGAACGTGAGCCGGCTCTTGGCCACTCTCTGCAGACTGATCTGATTCGATGTGATGGAGCCGAAATTGCGTGCCGGGGTGGCGTAATTGAGCGTGCTCTCAATGCCGTAGTAAAAGGCCGTAGCCGGGCTCGCCGAGCGATGCGCGGACAGATGCCACAGCGCCGCACCGCCGGAGCCGTCGCTGCCGGTGACCGTCCAATTACCCGCGCCGGATTCGAAGTTGTCGTCGAAAGCGACGACGATCGGCGCGGTGACGGCGCTCGCGACGTTCGACAGGCCGCTCACATTGCCGACGTTGTCGATCGACTTCAGCGCGAAGTAGTACTGCGTGCCGGAGGCCAGGCCCTTCACCTCGAACGTCTGGGCCGTGCCGGCGGGCGACGGCTTCAGCGGGTTCGCCACCGGCGTGGCGCCGGCAAAGGTGCCCTCGTCGATCGGCGCCGTCGAATAACGCAAATCGTAGGCCGTCGCGGTTCCGGTCATTCCGTCGTCGCCCGGCGCGGTCCAGCCCAGGGTCACGCTCCCGGTCGAGACGAATGGAGCGGTCAGGTCGGCCACCGGTGCCGGCGGCGTAGTGTCGTTTTCCAGACTGCCCGCGTAAATTACTACATCATCGACCACCCAGCCTTCGAAGAAGTTGGCGATGGAGTCTGCCGTATCGAACGAGAAGCGCAGGCGAATGATCTTCCCGTCGTAAGCGGACAGGCTGATGTTCTTCTTGACGATTCCACCCGAGCTGTTCGCCGTGACGAACACGTCGGCCCAAGTTACGCCGTCGTCGGGCGAGACTTGTACGCGGGCGGTGTCGTACGGCGACAGATTCTCCGTCGCCAGGAAATAATTGAACGCCAGGGTAGTGTCCGTGGCGGCCGATAAATCGATCGACCCGGAAGTAATGGAGCCGAAATTGCGCGCCCCGGTGTCGTAGTTGAGCGTGCTCTCTTTGCCGTAATAGAAGGCCGTCGTCGGACTCGCCGAACGATGCGTTGAAAGATGCCACAGCGCCGGACCGCCGACGCCGTCGCTGCCGGCGATCGCCCATGTGCCGGCGCCGGATTCAAAGTTGTCGCTGAATATGACGGCAGCGCTCTTCGTGGTTGCCTCCGCCGCGTTCGAGACCGGCGACAGGTTGCCGACGTTGTCGCGTACTTTGAGGGCAAAAAAGTAGTGCGTTTGCGGCTCGAGGCCCTGAACCGTATAGGTCTCGATGGTTCCCGCCGGGCCGGTCACCGGGGCAATCACGGATGTGGCCGAATTGAAGTTACTCTCGTCGATCGGCGCCTTGGAGTAGCGCAAGTCGTAGGACGACGCCTTACCTGTCATACCGTCGTCACCGGTGGCGCCCCAGCCGAGGGTCAAAGAGAACGCGCTGGTGTTGACCACGGCGAGGTCGCTCACCGCCGCCGGCGGTATGGTGTCGTTCTCGAAAGCGGCCGCGACGTTCAGCCGGCCGCCCGTGACCGTGATGCCCTGCATGGACGGCACCGGCTCGGCCGAGCTCATGAGGCGGTCTTTCACCTGGTGGTGCGTGATGCCGGGAAACTGCGCAAACACGAGCGCTGCCGCTCCTGAAACATGCGGCGTCGCCATTGAAGTGCCGCTCAGCAGTTTGTACCCGGACGGATCGGAGCAGCAGGTGCTTCCGACCATCGGCACGGAGGAGAGGATGCCCACGCCCGGGGCGCCGAGGTCCACGGTGGTCGCCCCATAGCTGGAGAAGCTCGCCTTGGCGTCGTTGTGGTCGGTGGCCGCGACCGCGAGCACGTTCGGCACGTCGTAGTTCGACGGATAGTTCGGGGTAATGTCGTTGTTGCTGTTGGAATTTCCGGCCGCCGCGACGAACAGCGCGCCGGCCATGTCGGCCGTGGCGATCGCATCGTTGAGCGCCTGCGAAAATCCGCCTCCGCCCCAGGAGTTGCTCATCACCTTCGCGCCCATGCTGGCCGCGTACAGCACGGCGTTGATGGCGCCGGCGGTGAAGCCGCTGCCGCTGGCATCGAGGAATTTGACGGCCATGATGCGCGCATGCCAGGCCACGCCCACCACGCCGATGCCGTTGTTGCCGACCGCGGCGATGGTGCCGGAGACGTGCGTGCCGTGGCCGTGATCGTCCATGGGGTCGCCGTCGTTGTTGGCGAAGTCATAACCGTGGACATCGTCGATGAAACCGTTGCCGTCGTCGTCGATGCCGTTGCCCGGGATCTCGCCGGGATTGGTCCACATGTTGGCGGCGAGGTCGGGGTGGTTGTAGTCGACGCCGGTGTCGATGACCGCGACGACGACGTCCTGGCTGCCCGTCTGGACGTCCCAGGCTTCGGGCGCGTCGATATCCGCGTCGACCGTGCCGCCGGTCTGGCCGATATTGTTCAAGCCCCACAGCTGCGGATACATGGGGTCGTTCGGGGTAAGGCTGATCGAGACCTTGTAGTTGTATTCGACCTGTTCGATGTGCGGGTTCTTGAGCAGCCGCGCGCGCACCTTTTCGATGTCCACGCCCGGCGCGAACTTCACCAGCCGCCAGTGATCGATCGGCGAAACCGCCAGCTTGCGCGGACCCATGAAGGAGATCACTTCGTTTGCGCCCTCCCCCCGTACCGCCGCCTCCGCATGCCGCACCGGCTTGCGCTCGTTAAGCTTCACCAGCAAGTCGTTCGGGGCATGCTCATGCCTCGAGATGCGAAGCTGGGGATCGGTTCGGGAATCGCCGGGGGGCGCCGCGTCGCTGATCGGAACGCCCAAGCTGGCGACGGCGGCGAGTAGTACGAAAGCAAAGCAGGCAAAGGCGAGACGGCGGGTGCTGGCCATGGCAGTTCCTCCCATTCATCGTTCGTATTGGCGTTTTTGTTTTATTCTTGCTGCACTCTCCAGCCGACGGCGACCCGGCCGGCGGCCGATCCGTACCAAACTATCAAGTCACTGCGGCACCCGGTAGGTACCCTCCACTTCGACAATCTCCACCGCCGCTTCGGCGCGAAGCGCCGCAGCGGCTTTCTGCAGGTCTGAGCCCGCCGGAAACCTGATGATCCACCAGCGATCCATCGGCGTGGGCCCGACCACCCTTCCGCGCTGCAACGGCGCAAGCTCGCTCGCGCCCTGACGGCTCAGGATATCCGCGGCGGCTTCGCGCGAAACGTCTTGCTTGAACCTGACCAAGAGTCCGGCTTGACGCACTGGGAGGTCTTCTCCAGCGACCGGCGGCGCATACCCCTGGCACCAGATGAACCACGAGATCAGGATGCTGAGCCATTGCCGGGGCATGTTAAAGCGCGGGCTCCCTTCCTTCTGTGTAATTTCCGCGCAGGTTCGTTAGCCTACCTTAAATTCCAATCCGATGCCAAAAAAAGTCAGCGACCGATCGTTGCTCGTGGACGACCGGGCACCCGGGTTCAGGCAGCAAGCCGGACCCCAATGCGGTTCACTTCTCCTGGGATCTCTGAACAAGTCGTCCCCGCGAAAGCGGGGATCCAGTAACCGACTGAGCTATCTGGATTCCCGCTTGCGCGGGAATGACGACACCTCACTTACTAGAAGGCCGATCCTCAACAGGATTGATCTAGATCAAACGAGGCTACCAATACTTGGAGAATCCCAGGGGCGACGTGAGGGGCTCACATCCCTAGAATTCTTCCGATCTCGGCGATATATTGGCCCGCCTTCAGGCCGTCGGCGACGGCGGTGTCCAGCCCGGCCTCGATCGCCCTGCGCATGCCGTGCAATCCTTCCCTCACCCAGTGGGGGCGGCGGATCGGCGAGTTGAGCACGTTCTTGAGGGTTTCCACCTCGTCGCGCAGAAGCTGCACGTCGCGCGAACCGCTTCTGACCTTCGCCAGGTCCCGCTCCAGGGCGTCGACGAGCTGCGCCACTTTTTCCAGATCGATTTTCTTCGACTCTTCGTCGGATCTTGCTTTGCTGACCATGGGCAATACCTCCGATGATCGTTTGACCGCGTTGCCGGACTTCCGATCCGTCCTCGTGCGTCAGACAAGATCCCGGCTCGCACCCAGGACGAGCGTTGCGCGCTTCAGGGTCATGTCATCCGGGTGGTCGGATATCTGAAATCCGAGCTTGCCGCACAGGGCGAGCATCGGCTGGTTCGCGGCGAGAACGTGCCCGACCATCGCCTTGAGCCCGCGCGCGCGCGCCACTTCGATGAGGAGCTCCAGCATACGCCGGCCAAGCCCCTTGCATTGCCATGAGTCGGCCACGACGATCGCGAATTCGCAGGTCTCTCCATCCGGATTCGTGACGTAGCGCGTCACGGCGATTTCGGTCTCGCGCCCGCCCTCCTCGAGCACGGCCACGAACGCCATCTCCCGGTCGTAGTCGATCTGCGTGAAACGCGCGAGCATCGCCGGCGTGAGCTACCGCACCGTGTTCATGAAGCGGAAGTAGCGGCTGTTCTCCGATAGATTCCTGACGAATTCCTTTTCCATCTCGGCGTCCTCCGGCCGGATCGGACGCAGCTTGACCGACGCGCCGTCCGCGAGCCGCCACGCCGTCACAAGCTCGGTGGGATAGGGGTGGATCGCCATGTGCGCGTAGCGGCTGCGCATCGGCGGCACGTCCCTGACGACGACGCGCGCGTCGACGGCAACGGCGCCCTTGTCGTCCACGATCAGCGGATTGATGTCCAGCTCCTCGACCCAGGGAAGCTCGCACACCATCTCGGAAGCGCGCAGCAGCACCGATTCCAGGGCCTGCATGTCGACAGCGAGCATGTTGCGGAATGCGCCGAGCAACTTGGAGATGCGGGTGCTGCGGATCATATCGGCGGCGAGAAAAGCGTTGAGCGGCGGAAGCGCCACGGCGCGGTCGCGGTGCACTTCCACCGAGATACCTCCGGCGCCGAAGGTGATGGCCGGGCCGAAAACCGAATCCCGAATCACGCCGACCATCAGCTCGCGAGCGTTCGGCCGCGCGATCATCGGCTCTACCGTCACGCCGTTCAGCCGCGCTTCGGGCCGCTTGCGGCCGATTTCGTCGAGCATTTGCTGATAGGCGGAGCGCACCGCCTCCGCGCTAGCCAGATTGAGCCTGACGCCACCCACGTCGCTCTTGTGCGTGATGTCGGGCGAATCGATCTTCACGGCGACCGGAAATCCGATTTCCTGCGCCATCAGCACGGCGTCGCGCGCCGAGCGCGCGAGCACCGTTCGCGCAATCGGAATGTGGAAGGCCGCGAGCACCTTCTTGGATTCGGTTTCGGAGAGCACCTTGCGCCCTTCGGCGATCACCGGCTCGATCACCGCGCGCGCCCCCTGAACGTCCGGCGCGGCCTGGTGCGCGAGCGGACCCGGGGTCTGGAGGAGCGAGCGCTGGTTGCGGTAGAAAGCCGCCAGATGCGCGAACATTTCCACCGCGGGGTCGGGCGTGCGGAACACCGGGATCGACGCATCCTGAAGGAGTTTGCGCGCGGCGGCGACGCTCGCCTCGCCCATCCAGCACGTTATGAGGGGCTTGGCCGCGCCACGCGCCGTGTCCGCAACCGCGCGGGCCGTCTCTTCGGCGTCGGTCATGGCCTGGGGCGTAAGGATGGTCAACACGCCATCTACGCCCTCGTCGGCGAGGCAAGCCGAGACCGCGGCGCGGTAGCGCGTGCTGTCGGCGTCTCCGATGAGATCGATCGGGTTTCCGTGGGACCAGTTGGCCGGAAGCGCCTGCCGCAGCGATTCCGCCGTGGCCGCAGACAGCTCGGCGAGGGGAAGACCGAGATCCGCGGCACGGTCGGCGGCCATCACGCCCGGGCCGCCGCCGTTGGTTATCACCGCCAGGCGATCCCCCTGCGGCCGGACGCGCGAGGCGAGCGCCTGCGCCGCGGCGACGAGTTGGCCGATGCTGCTCACTCGCACGACGCCGGCTCGCCTGACGGCGGCGTCGAACACGTCGTCGGTCCCGACGATCGCGCCCGTGTGCGACACGGCGGCCCGGGATCCAGCGGGATGCCTACCGACCTTCATCACGATAACCGGCTTCACGCGCGCCGCTGCGCGCAGGCCGGAGAGGAACCGCCGCGCGTCGCGTATTCCCTCGATGTAGAGAAGAATGTGCTCGGTCTTCGGATCGTTCGCCAGGTAGTCGACGATCTCGCCGAAGTCGATGTCGGTCGAAGCCCCCAGAGAAACGACGCTCGAGAAGCCGATCTTGTTGGGCGCCGCCCAGTCGACCATCGCGGCGCACACGGCCCCCGACTGCGAGACAAGGCCGAGCGATCCCGCGAGAGCCGTGCCATGCGCAAAAGTCGCGTTCAGCCCCAGCTCGGGCCGCAGTATGCCAAGGCAATTGGGACCGACGATGCGCACGCCGTGCCGTCGCGCGTTATCGAGCAATGCGCGCTCGAGCTTCGCGCCCTCGGGCCCCGCCTCCGAAAAGCCCGCGGTGATCACCACGGCGGCGCGCACGCCCGAGCGGCCGGACTCTTCGATCACATCCGGCACCGTCTTCGCCGGCGTCGCGATGACGGCGAGATCGACCCGCCGGGGGAGCTTGCCCACCGACGCGTAGCAAGGCACGCCGCGCACGCTGCCGTACTTGGGATTGACCGCGAACAGGGCTCCTCGGTAGCCCGCGGCGAGCATGTTCGAGAGCAGCACTGCGCCGACCTTGCCGCTCTTTTCGCTCGCGCCGACGATCGCGACCGACCCGGGCTCGAACAGCGGCGTGAGGTAATGGCGATCCACGATTTGCCTCGCGACATCCATCTTCATGAGGTCATCCCGCCCGGGAGCGGCGCATTCCGGAGTCTGTTTCCGGCTTTACGGTGCGGCCGGATTACGCGCGTTTCGCGGAGCGAAGCCGCTTCGCCGCCTCCCGCTTCACCGCGGCCGTGCCGAATCTGAA
>DASWCE010000068.1:0-1669 GCA_036390255.1 Gemmatimonadales bacterium
GGGTCAAAGACGTTCTCGAGCGATCAGACCGTCGGTGCGGGAACGTTCGGCCACTTCGTCGGGCGTGCATGGACCATGCGCAAACTGAATGAGGAGCACGGCTACGTGGAGACTCAGCCTCTAACGAACGGTGAGTCCCGAGATGGGGCGACGGCCGCGTCGGAGAGAAAGTCTGGGTGGTGCCGAGTCACGTGTGCGCGACGGTGAACCTGCACGACGAAATCTGGTACGGCCGCGGCGGCCGAGTGGAAGGCAGTTGGAAGGCCGCTGCGCGCGGGAAGGTACGCTAGAACTCCTAACCCAGAATCGACGCTAGTGTGCAGCTGAAGCCCGGCAGGACGTCCTCGCCGAGCAACTGGGCGGTCTCGTTCAGCATGTACTCCGTTCCGTCTTCCCGGTAGACTCGCGCGAGGCGACGTTCCGGATCGACCACCCATACCAGGCGCGCACCGGCATCGAGCCAATCTCCAACTTTGGCCAAAACTTCGCCCGGGCGATCGTTGTGCGACAGCACCTCGACCACTAGGTCGGGCGCGAACTCGAGATAGCTGTTTGGAATGGGTTGGGGCAGTCGGTCTTTGCGCACGAACGCGACGTCGGGTCCACGCACCGTATCGGGATCGCGGCGCAGCGTGAAGCCCACGTCTCCGACGAACACCGCCCCCGCAGCGGTTAGGTCGATGTGCTGGTTCAGCTGGAAGGCGAGGTTTGCCGCAATGTACCCGTGCCGACCGCCCGGCGGCTCGTGGACGATGAGACGACCGCGCACCAGCTCCGTGCGTTTATTGGGGACATTTGTCGACAGCAGCTCTTCAGCCGTCATGAGTTGGTTCATGTCGGGAACGTAAGCGTGCTGGGCGGGCATCGGCAAGCAATCTGCTGCGTCCGATCAATGAGCAGTCAAATGAAAACGTCCCGCCGCCTCTAGTGTCTCATGGCCAAACAAAAGGCAGCGGCTCTCGTTCCTACTGTCTCGGGAGGGGTCCGAACCGCTTGAGCGCCGCTGGCTTCCCCTCGACCGCAAGCCCCGCCTTGCGCGCATGGGCGAGGCCGATCTTCGCCAGGAGCAGCTGCCAGGCCAGCGGCGTCGGCCCGATGATCACGGCGTCCGGCTTGTCCGCCGGCCCAACGCGCGCGGTCACCCTCCCGTTCGCTGCCTCAAGCGTGACGCGTTGGTCTCGATCGCGGACTTCGATGCGTACGGGCGGCTTGCGCGGCGCGCGGTCGGTGAGATAGAGTCGCGCCGGTAGCACCAGCCAGTGGGGAAGGAAGACGTCGTCCTTCGCCGGCGCCTCGAGCAGCGGCGCGGCCCACCGGCCGAGCGCGGCGATGACCGTCTCGAGCGCTTCGCCGCGCGGGGTGAGGACATATACGGCCGTGGCCGCCGGGGCCGGCGACATGTCTCGGCGAAGCAACCCCGCCTCCTCCATGTCGCGTAGCCGGTCGGCGAGCAGGTTCGTGGGAATCCCAGGAAGGCCGATCCGCAGATCGGTATACCGAGACGGCCCGCGAATGAGCAGCTCGCGGACGATGAGCAGCGTCCAGCGATCGCCAATGATGTCGAGGCTCTTGGCGAGCCCGCAAAACTGTCCGTAGGAGCGCATGGCGGATGGTAAGCCATGGGCTTGACAATATCAAGTGCATGGTTGACTTTCTCAAGTCAAGCCCC
>DASWCE010000069.1:0-3393 GCA_036390255.1 Gemmatimonadales bacterium
GGGGGGGCTCGTGACGCCATTGCTGATGGCCGCGATCGGTGCCCCGGTACCCGCTGCGGCGGACGAGAACCTCGGACGACTGTTTTTTACCCCGCAGCAGAGACAGGACCTCGACCGCCGCCGCCAGGCCAACGCCCAAGAGACCGCGACGAGCGCCGGCAGCCTGGTCACCGTCAACGGCCAGGTATCGCGCTCCTTGGGCAAGACCACTGTCTGGATCAACGGCGTCCCGCAGGAGAACACGAGAAAACCGCGCGACCCCGCGCAAGTGACGCTCCCGGCCGGCGAAGGCGGGGCGCCGGTCAACCTAAAGATCGGGCAGACGCTCGACAAAGTCCGCGGCGAGATCCGGGATGAGCTCGGCGAGGGCAGGATCGCCGTGGAGCCGGCCGAGAAGCGACCGTAACGATGGCCGCGCCCGCGTCACACGAAAAACAGCGCGGGCTCGCGCTGCTCTTCCTGCTGATCCTGATCGGCATGGCCGGCGCCTTCTTCCTCATAAACACCATGAACAAGAGCAGCGCCGCCTTGTCGCTCGCGCGCGATCAGAAGACCCAGGCCGCGCTCGATCTGGCCAAGCAGGCGCTGCTCAGTCACGTGGCCACCGTGTACGCCGAAAAAGCGATGAATTCGACATTGCACAGTCCCAACAGGGGTGTTCCGGGTTATTTTCCGTGCCCGGATACGGCTCTCCCCGAAGGCACCTCGGCCGGGACTTGCGGTGCATCCTCAGTCAGCACGATAGGCAAATTTCCCTGGTACACGCTCGACGTGGAGCCGCCCAGGGACGGGTCGGGCGAATGCCTTTGGTACGCCGTCTCCGGCACTTACAAATACTGGCCGAACGGGGTCAACGTCGATCCGGCCGCGTCCAGCACGTCGAACATGATGAACTGGGACACGCCGGGGCTGTTCGACGTGCTTGCCGCCGACGGCAGCACTTACCTCGCCGGCGGCAACCCCTCTTCGCGCGCCGTCGCCGTAATCTTCGCTTCCGGCGGCGTTCTGTCCGGCCAAGACCGATCGGGCGGGAGCCCCGGCTCAATCTGCGGGGGCAATTACAACGCCGCCAATTATCTCGAAACCGCGAACGGCATCAATAACTCGTCCGTATCCTCGGGCGCCGGTGCCGTCACTCAATTCATCGCAGGTCAGACTTCCGCCACTTTTAACGACAAGCTGGTTTACATCACACGCGACGAGGTGTGGGCCGCGATCAAGAAGTTGCCCGATCCTTCAGGTGTCTATCCGAGCCTGCTGCAGGCAAAGCTCAACACGCTGACGCAGAAGGTGGCGCAATGCATCGCGAAGTACGGCACGCAGAACAGCAGCGGCTCGGGCGACAAGCGGCTGCCGTGGAGCACGCCCTTGTCGCTATCCAATTACGCGTTCGACTCCCTCTACGATGACACGGACGGGGGGATGTCCGGGCGTGTGTCCTACTTCGCCGGTACTTCCGACAGCGAAACGAATAACAGCCTCTCCTCGCCCTACTATCTGTTCACCACAGCGTCGTACTGCTATCCGGGCACGCTGGACGACCACGACCTCAACTGGTATTCCAACTGGAAAGATCATTTGTTCTACGCTCTATCGGGGGAATTCCGACCCAACACCGGGTTGTCCACCAACTCCTGCACGGGCGGCACCTGTGTGAAGGTTAGCGGCGGCGGCACGTTCTACGCCGCGGTGGTGATGTTCGCCGGCGAGCGGCTGGCCGGGCAGGCGCGCGACACTGACGCCGACCGCGCGAACATCGCCAACTACCTCGAAGGCCGCAACGCGAGCAACCATCCGAACTCGAACGGCAACAAGAACTACCAGAGTGGAGTCGCGACGGCGAGCTTCAACGATCTGTTGTACTGCATCCGGGAAGACCTCTCGGTCGTGGCCTGTCCGTAACGCGCGCAATGTGTGCCACCGGGGCAAAGCAGTACGGTTTTACCCTGGCCGAGGTTGCCGTTGTCGTGCTCATCGTCGGCCTGCTATTGGGCGGGCTGCTCGGCACCTATTCCACCCAGATAGATCTGAGCAGGACTGCCGAAACCAAGAAGACGCTGGAAACCGCGCGCGACGCTTTGGTCGGTTTTGCCGCCGCCAACGGCCGTCTGCCCTGCCCGGCCACCTCCACCAGCAACGGCGTTGAAGTGGGAAACGTCGCAGGAGTGGCAACAGTGGGAGTAGGAGGTATCTGCCAAGTTGGCTTCGCCGCCGGCGGCGGACAACCGGGCCTCGGGTTCGTGCCGGCGGCAACGCTGGCGCTCACCCCGACCGACAGCCAGGGCTACCTGATCGACTCCTGGGGCAGCCGCATCCGCTACGCGGTGACGAATTCCGGCTCCTCCGAGTTCACGACCCAAGGCCAGATTCGCACCAAGTTGACCGACCTCGACCCCAACACCCCCTCTCCGGATCTGCGAATCTGCACCACTTCCACGGGGGCCAGCTCGACAACTTGCTCCGGCACGAGCACCACCCTTACCATAAGCGCGGTTGCGGTAATTTTCTCCACGGGGAAGAATGGCGCAACCGGGGGCACCGGAGCCGACGAATCGAAGAACCTCGACAACGACCGCGTCTTCATCAGCCACGAGCCTGCGCCGCCGGGTGCCACCGGCGGTGAATTCGACGACATCCTCATTTGGCTCTCGCCGTCGATTCTGTACAACCGCATCCTGAGCGGCGGCCTGTAGGCCGCCAAGCGCGGATCACTACTCGCGCGCGCCGCGGCGCGCTTCGCCCCGCAGGCTGAAGCACACCCGGCCCGGGTTGTTTTCGCGCAGCTGCAGCGAGAATCCCGAGATTTCGGCGAGCCGGCTGGCCTGATACAGGCCGACGCCGAATCCGGCCTCCGACGGCACGGGTCCCCTCAACAACCCCTTGAGCACTTCCGCGGCGACCGGGGCGCCGCTGTCGCACACGGAGAATTCGATGGCGCCGTTGCAGCGGAAGCTCGCACGCACGGTCACCGATCCGTCGAGCTTGCGCTTGCGCAGCGCGTTCTGCAGCAGATTGTCGCCCGCGCAATCGAACAGCTCCTTGGGGAGCATGACCGTTTCTTCGAGCGCTTCGAGTGCGAATTCGACGCCGCGGTCGGCGTAGCTGCGTTGCAGGCCCTCCCACCAGGTCTTCGCCTGGACGAAGCGCGCGTTGCTCGTGTCTGGCTTTTGCAGCTTGTCGAGCGTCTGCTGCAGGCGCTGCGTGATCGCCGGGAGCTGGCGCCGCATCAACGAAGACAGCTCGGTCGCATCAGGCGGCGTATCGCGTTCCGCGGCGGCGCACAGCACGTTGAGGGACTGCAACAGGTTCTTCACGTCGTGCGTCATGCGCGCGCCGGTTTCGTGGACGGCCTGGACGTAGGTCTGCTGCTGCAGCTTCTGCTCGCGCTGCTTG
>DASWCE010000070.1:0-13384 GCA_036390255.1 Gemmatimonadales bacterium
CTGCCCAAGGCGATGGCGGTCGAATTGTTCAAGCCCTTCATCATCCACAAGCTGGTGGAGAAGGGCATCGCCGAGACGGTGAAGCGGGCGAAGAAGATCGTGGAGAAGGAGTCGCCGGAAGTGTACGAGATCCTCGAGGAGATCATCGAGGACCATCCCGTACTGCTGAACCGCGCGCCCACGCTGCACCGGCTGGGCATCCAGGCGTTCGAGCCCGTGCTCGTCGAGGGCAAGGCGATCCGGATTCACCCGCTCGTCTGCGCCGCGTTCAACGCCGACTTCGACGGTGACCAGATGGCCGTGCACGTGCCGCTGTCGTTCGAGGCACAGCTCGAATCGCGGCTCCTGATGATTTCGTCCAACAACATCCTGAAGCCGTCCGACGGCCGGCCGGTGGCGGAGCCCAGCCAGGACATGGTGCTGGGGTGCCACTTCCTGACGAAGGAGCCGGCGGATTTCGAGGCGAGTCTCAAATCGGCGCCGCGCATGGGGACGATGGCCGAGCTCGAGATGAGCCTCGCGCTCAAGCGGCTCGACTACCACGGGCCGGTGCAGTGGTGGCATGAGACCACGAAACGCTGGATCGGCACGACCGCCGGGCGGGTGATCTTCAACAGCATCATCCCGGCCGGGTTGATCCGCGACCTCGGGTTCCAGAATAAGGTGATGCGGAAGAAGGATCTGTCCGAGCTGGTGTTCGAGAGCTACCGCCGGGCGGGGCTGTCCTCGACGGTGCAGTTCCTCGATCAGCTGAAGGAGTTCGGCTTCCGCTACGCCACGATGGGCGGCGTCTCGATCGGCGTGGCCGATCTCGAGATTCCGATCGAGAAGTCACCGCTGCTGCACGACGCCGAAGCGCGCGTCGAGCGGTTCCAGCGCGCGTACGCGACGGGCCAGATCACGTTCGGCGAGCGCTACAACAAGGTGATCGACGCCTGGACGCACGCGAACAACGACATCGCCGAGGCGATGGTCGCCACGATGAAGAAATCCAAGGGCGGCTTCAACCCGGTGTTCATGATGTTCGACTCCGGCAGCCGCGGTTCGCGCGACCAGATCCGGCAGTTGGCCGGGATGCGCGGCCTGATGGCGAAGCCGCAGAAGAAGCTCACGGGCGGCATCGGCGAAATCATCGAGAGCCCGATCAAGTCGAACTTCCGCGAGGGGCTGTCGGTGCTCGAGTACTTCATTTCGACGCACGGCGCGCGGAAGGGTCTCGCCGACACGGCGCTCAAGACGGCCGACGCGGGTTACTTGACGCGCCGGTTGGTGGACGTCGCGCAAGACGTGACCATTACCGAAGAAGACTGCGGCACGATCCTCGGCCTCGAGATGTCGGCCCTGAAGGAAGGTGAAGACATCATCGAGCCGCTGCGCGAGCGCATAGTCGGCTGCGTGGCACTCGAAGAGGTCATGGATCCACACGAGCTCGATGAAGACGGACGCGCCAAGGTGTTGGTCGAGGCGGGCAAACTCGTCATCGAAGAGACCTCGCAGGCCATCGAGGATGCGGGCATCGAGACGGTGAAGATCCGCTCGGTGTTGACGTGCGAGGCGAAGCGCGGCGTGTGCCGGATGTGCTACGGCCGGAACCTCGCCACGATGGACATGGTGGACCTCGGCGAAGCGGTCGGCATCTTGGCGGCGCAGTCGATCGGCGAGCCAGGCACGCAGCTGACGCTGCGGACCTTCCACATCGGCGGCACGGCGGCGCGTATCGCCGAGCAGACGGTGCGGAAGACGAAGGTCGAAGGCGTCATCGAGCACGGCGACCGGCTGACGTTCGTGGCCACGCCGGAAGGCAATCGAGTGGTCACGAGCTACGAGGGCGAGTTGATCCTCAAGGCTGCGCCCCACGGTGGGACGTCCGGCACGGCTGCCAGCAAGCTGGCCGTGCACTCGCGCTTCCAGGTGCCGCTCGGCGCGACACTGATGGTCGACGACGACAAGCAGGTCGCGAAGGACTCGGTGTTGTTCACGTGGGATCCGTACACCAACCCGATCATGACGGATGTAGGCGGGCTAGTGCGGTTCGTGGACATCGTCGAGGACGAGACGGTGCGCGAGGAGCTGGACGAAATCACCGGTCGGCGCCAGCGCGTGATCATCGAAGACCGTGAGAAAAAGCTGCACCCGCACATCGAAGTCGTGCAGAAGAAGGGCGACAAAGAGAAGCGGCTCCGCGACTTCGTGATTCCCGAAGGCGCGCAGCTCACGGTCGAAGACGGATCAGAGGTCTATGCGGGCCAGGTCCTCGCCAAGGTGTCGCGTGAGGCGTACAAGACGCGCGACATCACGGGCGGTCTGCCGCGCGTCGCCGAGCTGTTCGAGGCGCGCCGGCCGAAGGATCCGGCCACGATTTCGGAAGTGGACGGCGTGGTGCGGTTCGGCGAGATCAAGCGCGGCAAGCGCGAGATCTGGGTGCATCCGGAGGAGGGCGAGGCGCAGTTGTACGAGGTGCCCGCCGGGAAGCACTTGCGCGTGCACGAGGGCGACCGCGTGCGCGCCGGCGACCGGCTCACCGAAGGTCCGGTGAATCCGCACGACATTCTGCGGATCAAGGGCCCGCGTGCCGTGCAGGAATATCTGTTGAACGAGGTGCAGGAGGTGTACCGGCTGCAGGGCGTGAAGATCAACGACAAGCACATCGGCGTGATCGTGCGCCAGATGCTGCAGAAGGTAAAAGTCGTCGAGCCGGGCGACACGGAGTTCCTCGAAGGGGAGAACGTGGACAAGCTCATCTTCAGCGAGATCAACGAGCGCGCGGTGAAGAAGGGCGGCAAACCTTCGACCCGCGAGCCCCTGCTCCTCGGCATCACGAAGGCGAGCTTGACGACGCAGTCGTTCATCTCCGCCGCCTCCTTCCAGGAGACGACCCGCGTGCTGACCGATGCGGCGATCCGCGGGGCCAAGGATGATCTGCTAGGGTTAAAGGAGAACATCATCATCGGGCACTTGATCCCGGCGGGTACCGGCATTTACCGGTATCACGACATCGAGATCGAGCCGCCGGAGGGCTTCACACCTCCCACGCCGCCGGTCGAGGCGGCGCTGCCGGGGACGGGAGCCGCACCCAGTCCGTTCCCGGAGCAAGTGGAAGCGGAGTAGCTGAACGGCCCAAGCACGAGCGCCCGGGAGTCATCCCGGGCGCTGGTTTTTTTATACGGTCTGAGTCGGCGCCGACCGTCGTCGCTCGTAAGTCGAGATCGTGCCCGTCATCTCGTCATACGCGAACAACTCCCCGAAACGGGCCCATCCGACCAGCGTCTCAAACACCTTCTCGTAGTTCTCTTGTGGCATCCGCAGCACAATCGTCTCCAACGCGAAATCTCGCTCGATCGTATGATGCCGCTGCTTGCGCACTGCGTGCGCAATCTCGCTGACGAGCGATAGCTTGAGCAGCTGCGCGCGCCAAATGGATTTCCGTTCATCCGGCCCAGCTTGCACGAAGCGCCGGCCCTCGGGTTCGAGCCGGACCGCGCTCCTGGGCGTGTCCACGAAGTTCAGCATCTCGGCGGCCTTCACGATCGTGATGAGCTGGCCGAACTCGTGATTGGTTTGCGCCGCGATGCGGAAAACGTCGTCCTTGCCCCCACGCGCGTCCAAGTACTCCAGCAAGCCGATGATTTCGCTGGGAGAGACGTGAGGCAGCGGTTGGTAGACGCCTGAGTCCCGCGGCCCGCCCCTGGCTGCGGGAGCGACGTCGGGCAATTCGCTCCCGGTGATGACGCCGTGCAGCTCATCGATCAGCCCGACGCATTCCGTGGACTGGTAGTCACGCGGTCGCGGCAGGGTATCGCGGACGACGGTGCGGATCCGGGCCGGGTTGTTTCCGCCCAATACCACGATGCGGTCCGCCATGAACGCGACTTCGCGAATGTCGTGGCTGACCATCAAAATGGAAGACGGATTGCGCCCCTTCTTGCTCCAGATGGCGAGCACCTCGGCGCGCAAGCTCTCCGCCGTCAGGGCGTCCACCTGGCTGAACGGCTCGTCCATGAAGAGGATCTCCGGGTCGACGACGAGCGCGCGCGCCATGCCGACGCGCTGCTTCATGCCGCCCGACAGCGCTCGTGGGTATGCGTCTTCGAACCCGCCCAGGCCGACGCTGACAATCGCCTGCTCGGCACGCTCGCCGGCCTCGGGACGGGGCACGCCCCGGACCTCCAACACCGTCGCGACGTTCTGCTGTACCGTCATCCACGGGTACAGTGCGAAGCTTTGAAAAACGATGGCGACCCCGGGATTCAGGCCCTGCAACAGCTGGCCGTGATACAGCACTTCACCCTGAGTCGGCTTGATGAGACCGGCCAGGATCCGCAGAATGGTCGACTTCCCGGAACCGGAGGGGCCGAGGAGCGCCACAACCTCGTTGCGGGCGACCCCGACCGAAATGTCCTCGAGGACGCGCAGCGGCTTCCCGTTGGGCATGGTGAAGTCGTGGGACACGTGGCGCGCTTCGCACAACAGTTCCTTCGTCATCTCATTTGCTCAGCGAGAAGCGTTCTTCGGCGAGCCGGTAGCACCAGCGCCATACGGTACGATTGAAGGCGACCACGAGCACCGACATCACGAGGATGGCGGCGGCGAGGCGAGGAAAGTCGGCGCTCGCCGCGGCCCCGCTGATCTGTGCGCCGAGACCCGGGGCCTCGAACGTTTGCCCCTTGAACGTGACGTATTCGGCGACGATGCTCGCGTTCCAAGCGCCCCCGGCGGCGGTGACCCAGCCCGTGACGAGGTATGGAAACACTCCCGGAAAGTAGAGCGCGCGAAAGCGATTCCAGCCCGTAAATCGATAGCTGCGCGTGACTTCTTTCAGATCGGCCGGAATCGCCATCGCACCGGCGATGACATTGAACAGAATGTACCACTGCGTGCCCAGTAGCATCAGCAGGATGCTGCCCCAACCGAGCGAGATGCCAGCCCACTGGAGCAGGGCGATGACCAGCGGAAAGAGCATCGGCGCGGGGAAGGAGGCGGCGATCTGGACGACAGGCTGAAGCAAACGCGACAGCCGGCTCGATAGCCCGATCGCGAGACCCGCCGGCAGCGCCCACAGCGTGCCGATGGCTGTCGAGATCAGCACGCGGCCCAAGGTGAGGAATCCACCACCTGCGGCGCTGCCCCACGCGGCGGCTGGCACTCGCCGCAAGAGATGCGCGAGTCTCCACGCGCCCCAGGCAAGAATGACCAGGAGCACGACGAGCGCGAGCAAGGACAGCGACGCGCCACCGCGTGCTGTAACAGGGGCAGGCGGCGGAGCGGAGGTCGAGCGTGGGTGGGTCGAAGGCCGCGCCGCCGCGCGGATCCGCCGTGCGAAGCCGCGCAGCGCGCGCACCAGACGCGAGCTGCGCAGGAGATCGAGAAACCACGAGGTCATCAAGACCTGCTCGCCGCCTTCTTCGACCCGAAACTTCTGCGCCCAGACGACGACGGGCCGCCACAGCAGCTGGTCCAGCACCGCGATCATCGTCGCCATCGCGATGATGGCCAGGATCATCGCGTCGGCGCGACCCTGTTCTACCGCCACGCTCATGTACGAGCCGATGCCAGGCAGCCGGAAGTCGCGCTGACCCAACTGGAACGACTCGTTGATCATCAGAAAGAACCAACCGCCCGCCATGCTCAACATGCTGTTCCACACGAGTCCCAGGGTCGCGAACGGCAGCTCGACCTTCCCCAATCGCTGCCACCACGAGAAGCGATAGACGGTGGCGACCTCTCGCAGGTCCGCGGGAACGGAGCGCAGCGAGTGGACGAAACTGAAGGTCATGTTCCATGCCTGTCCCGTGAAGATCATGATGACCGCGGCGAGCTCGAGACCGATGTTGCTGCCCGGAAACAACGCGACGAGGGCGAGGATAAGGCCGGGCATGAACCCGAGGACCGGGATGCTCTGCAGGATATCGAGCAGCGGGATCAAGACGCGTCCGGCGACGCGATCCTTGGCGGCCCAGTAGCCGTACACCAGGGTGAAGCCGAGGGAAACGACGTACGCCAGTAAGCCGCGAAACAATGAGAACATGGTGTAGCGAGGGAGTGCGGACGGCGAGAGGTCGATCGCGATGCTGGGGCGGTGGACGCCGGCCCATTCGCGTCCCAGGTCGAAGAATGCGAACGCCAGGCCCGCCAGCCCGAGGACGAGCAGGAGATCCACCCAGGGTAAGCGGCGCGCCCGCCCGATCCGGGCAACGGCTTCGCTCAGGAGTCGTTGCACGCGAGAATGACCTCACAATGGAGGCAAAAGAAACAGCGCCCGGGATCGCTCCCGGGCGCCGCTCTTTTTCACCGTTCGGCCGTCAGGCGTCCGCTCGTCCTACGGAATTGCATTCCCCGGACAGCTCAACGGAACACCACCCGGATTGCCAACCCGCGCCCGCGCGTCGCACTCCTGGTTGGGCAGGACGCTGGCGACGGCGACGGTGAAGCCCGCCGTCACGTCCTGTGGCAACGTGCCCAGGGCCGCAAGCCGGTTAAAGCGGCGATAATCCGGCCAGCGCTGGCCCTCCTGATAGAGCGACAGCGTGCGCTGGAGCAACAGCTCGGTCACGAAGTCCGCATTGTTCGCGGGAGCGGCAAATGCGACGGCCGACGTGCCTCCGTTGCTGGCGCCGGATTGCGCCCGCACCGCGGCCAAATCGGCAATGGCGCCTGCCGTATTCGCCGTGAACCACTCCGCCTCCGCCCGGAGCAACACGAGCTCCTCGTTGCGGATAATCGGAATCGACGTGATGGTCGAGGCATACGTGCAGGGCCGATGCGAGGAACTCACACCCACTTCCGGCCGCGGAGTCGACGGCGGGCAGCCGGATATCTTGCGGCGATAGCGATCGTCCGTTGCGACGCCTGCAATCGAGTCGATCAGCGGGTGCACGTACTCATCACTGCCCACGGACCCGGTGAACGCGACGGTGTTCGGCGCGTCGCCCGCGGCGGTCGAGTAGATCGTATAAATGCCGTCGTCACGATTCGCCGTGCTGAAGCTAGCGGTGGCCGGAACCCACGTGGCGCCGAGCGCGGTCAACGCCGTGGCATAGCACGTCGCGCAGCCATTCGAGCCGCGCTTGACCTCCACGCGAGCCTTGATGGCGCGGTTGAACTGGCCGAAGCCCGCCGGCGTGCTCGCCCCCGTCACGTTCACGCCGAATCCGCTGTAGATCGGGAAGTAGAACGTCGACCCGGCGGCATCCAGGTCGGTCTTGGCCTCATCGAGCTTGGCCGAGATCCACGAATAGACGGAGTCTTGACTGACGACTGCATTCACGGCATTCACGTCGTCAGTCATGTCGACCACGGCTCCGATCACACCACGGGCCTCGATGACGTGCAACACGTCGAGGGCGATGAACGTCTTCAACACACCCAACGCCCCATGTTTCTCGGCGTCGGTGAGGGCCGTCGTGGCATTAATGATCCCGATCGCCGCATAGGCGTTGCGGTAATTCCCGTAGCGCCCGGCCCACTGCGTACCGGCGTCGAATGAGTTGTTCTGCCGCCAGTCACGCAACGGGCCCGTGATGAAGCGGCCGTCGGTGATGAACATGTAGTACGTCTCGCGGCCGAAACTGCCGAAGGCACGGATCTGATCGGTCCGATTGACGCGGTACGTGGACAACACCCCGACGATCATGCGGCTCGTCGCCGCGCGGGGGTTGGACAGCGCCCCGCCGAGCGTCGGGTTGTTCGGATTGGTCAGATCCAGGTTGCAGCCAGCCAGCGCGACGGCGGCCACCGTCGCGAGGCTCGCAAAAATGCGTCGCATAGTGGTCCTCTCGAGGACAGTGGGTTGAGATCCGTTAGTGTCGGGTCGCATGGTTACCACCCCACGTCCACGGATAAGAAGAACTGGCGGTTCGACGGGAACGGCGCCAGATCGATGAACCGGTTCAGGTTCGTCGCGCCGAAGTTGTTGAACTCCGGATCGAAGCTCCAGTAGTTCGTCAACTTGAGCAGGTTGCGCGCCTGGAGCGCAATCCGCAGCGAACGCGCGTGGAAATACTGCAGCCACCTATCGGGGGCTTCGTAGCTGATCGCCACGTCACGCAGCGTCACGTTGGTCGCGCTTTCGATATACGCGCGGACGTCACTGCCGCCGTGCCAGGTGTTGTATCGGAATGCGCCGGCGGTCTGGGGAAGCACGTCCCCTGCCGGTGTCTTGTAGGTCGCCGGGACGTTGCTGATGTCCCAGCCGTCCCCGAAGTTCTTCCGGGTGATCGGGTCGTCATAATCCCGCGACGTGCCGCCCTCGTCCCAGAGCGTGCGGGTCATATCGGCGACTTGGCCGCCCTGCCGCCAGTCGACGTTTGCCGACAGCGTCAGGCGTTTCCAGCGGAACGACCCCGAGAACGCCATCATGAAGTCGGGATTGGCATCACCCGCGATGGTATCCCTCGTCGCCGCGATGATCGACGAATCGACCGCCCACTGGCCGATCGGGAGAATCTTGCCGGAGGCATCCAGTGGCACGTTGCCCCAGATCCACGTCGTGCGCCCACCCGGGCTGATGAAGTTCCGACCGAACGCGGCGCCGAACGATCCCGGAGCCGGGAAGCGCGGCACCGTCGCGGGAAGATTCTCAATCGTCTGCTTGTTCTTCGAGAAGGTGGCCCGGAAGCTCAGGTCCATGTCGCGACGCTGCATCGCGGCCGCGTTCAGCGAGGCCTCGAGGCCCTGCGTCCGTAGCTCGCCGCCGTTGATGATGAGGTTCGCCAGGCCGCCGGACGGAATCGTGGCCGGCTGCAGCAACAGGTCCGTGATCCGTTTGTTGTACCACGTCCCCTCAAACTGCAGGCGCCGGTTCAGGAACTGCACATCGCTTCCGGCCTCCCACTCGTTCGAGGTCTCTGGCTTGATGCCGACATTACCGCGGACGCCGGCCTGGACCAGGGTCGGTGTGCCGCCCAGTGTGTTGCCGGCGTTGAGCACGACGTCACGGTCGCCATAGCGTGGCCGGTTCCCGGTGCGGCCAAGGCCGCCGCGAATCTTAACCTCGTTGAGCTTGTCGCCGAGGTTGGTGAACCGGTACGAGCCCGAAATGTGCGGGAAGACGTTGCGCTTGTTGCGGTCACCATTCGCCGAAGACCGATCGGCACGGATTCCGCCCAGGATCGTCAGCCGTTGATTGAGCGCCACAAACTGCTCATCAGCGAAGAACGCATCGTCCCGGAACTTGTTGATGACGTCCGACTCGTCCAGAACCGTACCGCTATTGGTAGTCTCGACCCCCGGCAACAGGCCGCGAGCGCGCGTCCGCGTGACGCGAACGGCCTGCGTCTCGTAGTCGAAGCCGGCTGTCGTGGTGAGGCCGATGTCGGTCGTGGGTTGGTAATTCCACGTGCCGTTCAACACGATGTTGTAGTTGAAGACGTTGCCTTCGGTCCGCACCGCGCGTCCGGAGTAGCCGTCGCTCGCCACGGGGTTCTCATACTGGAGGAACGAGGGGGAGAACAGGTCGCCGGAGATCTGCGCGCGGTCGAAGCCGCCCGTCGCCGTCAGCGACACCTGGTGCTGTTCCTTGTTCAACGCCGACCAGGTCGTGCTGATGTTGCCGATCTGACGGAAGGTCAGCTCATTGAGACGCAGGAAGCGGAACGTCTCGAACGGGTTCGAGACCGTGTTGGCGCCGCCGTTGAACGGGTTCCGCACGAATGTTCCCGTCGCGTCGGTCGAATCGAGATTGATGACGCCCGGGGTGTAGGCAAAGCAATAGATCGGCGACGTGCAGGTGTTGTCGTTGTTCGACAGCCCGCGGTTGTTGCTGTTGCGGGTGACGTTGAGTCCGACGTTGACCTTGATCTTTCCATCGACTAGGGACTGATCGATGTTGGTACGGAGGGCGTACAACCGCGCGCCGGTGTTGAGCGCCGTGCCCTCCTCGTTCTTGCCGGTCATGTTCACGAAGTACTGCGTCGCCGCCGAGCCGCCGTTGAAACTCCCCGTGAACTCGTACGACGGCTTGCTACTGTTGTAGAACTCCGACTGGTAATCGTGCGTGAACGGAATTGTGCCGCTCGGATAGAGCTGGGCCAGCACCGCGCTGTCGGCCTTACCGGAGCCGTTGCCGTAGGGCAGCGTCCGAACCTCGGAAACGGTCTCGAACGTCCGCGTGCCGAGGAGCCGATAAACCACGCTGCGGCCGACGCGGCTCGACAGATTGAACTGCGGCGCGCCGCCCGTGCCGGCGCCGCGCTTCGTCCTGATCACGACCACACCGTTCGTCGCGCGCGAGCCGTACATCGCGGTCGCCGCGGCGGACTTGAGCACTTCGACCGACGCGATCTCCTGCATGTTCAGGTCGGCGAGCCGGTTCACGAGCGCGTCCTGGCTGCTTCCAATGCCTGCCGCCGTGGTGCGGGCGCCGGCGCCCGTCACCGAGTTGGCGCCGTCGGAGACGGCGTCGTTGGAGATGATCACGCCGTCCACGACGAACAGCGGCTGGCCGGCGCCGAGAATCGACGTGATGCCGCGAATCTGCACTTGACCGCCGCCGCCGGGCGCCCCGCTGTTCATCGAGATGATGGCGCCGGGAACTTTGCCCTGCAGCGCCTGCTCCAGCGCTTCCGCGGGCGCCCGGTTCAGCTCGTCACTCGACACCTGGACGGGCGCCGTCGTCGCATTGCGGCGCTCGATCGTAGTCGCCTGTCCGGTGACGACCACGGCCTCGAGCTTGAACGGATCTTCGTCGAGGGCCACGGTCACGCTGGCCTGCGACGCGGGCACAGCCACTTCCTTGCGCTGGTACCCGATCGCGCGAACCATGAGCCGGACATCGCCGGTGCCGACGTTGATGGTGAAGTTCCCGTCGGCGCCCGACTGTGCGACGCCTTTGCCGCCCATCTCGACGATCGTCGCGCCGAGGACGGGCGTTTCGCCTAACGTGCGCGTGACTCGGCCTGTCACTTGACGGGCCGTCGCTTGCGCGCGGGCCGTCGCAGGGATCAGGCACAAAGCCAAAAGCGCGGGGACGAACATGAACGTTCTGCGCATGCCTTGCCTGCCTTTCTTGGATGGATGCTGCCAGTAGCACGCTCTGCCGCGCGCAAATATGGAGGCGCTTCAGAGACCCCACAACCACTGCGGTTCTTCATTGCGACGCTCTCCGCCTCGGAGTACCACGCTTCGTCCAGATCAAAACCACGCCGCAACCGCTGCCCCGTCGCTGGAACTGCGGCGGAGCGCTAAACAGATTCGAGTAGACCTCGATGCCGAGGATCTCACTGGGGACGACTGGCACCGACTGCGTCTGGAGGGGAGGTAACGGATAGTAGACCCCGTCGATGAAATACATCGGCGGGCAGTAGTTGCCGAGCTCGCGGTTGTTGATCTCCCCCTGGCCGCGTTGCAGCTCGACGAGCATCCCGGTTCCGTTCGGGCGCAATTGGACGCCGGGGACCATCCGAAACAGCTCTTCGAAGCGGAGCGCGCCGCTCTGCGCGATGGCCGTGGTGTCGAGGAAATGCCCCTGCGCGGTATGGCTTCGCTGCGTGAACCCGACGTGCTTCAGGTAGGGCTCGTACTCGCCCTCGACTATGACGGGCTCGAGCACCGCCACCGAGTCACCCACGACGATGTCGACCTGCTGTCCGCCGCCTTGCCGGACATTGGTCTGGGCGCGACCCATCATGTACCCGACGGCGCGCGCCTCGAGGATCCGTGAACCGACGGTCACGCTGTCGAGTGAAAAGCGACCGAACTGATCGGCCTGGACCGATGCATCAGTACCGAGGACGACAATCGTCGCTCCCGGTACCAGCGAGCCGTTTCTGTTTCGCACGACGCCTTTGATCGATCCCGTAATTGGCGCGAGGGCCAACTCGATGTTGGCGCGCGCGAACGCACGCCCAGCGAGATCGACGACCAGCATTGCCGCGGACCCACCGTCGGCCTGACCACGAAGTACGAGCGCCACGTCGGTGGGAAGACCGCACAACAGCACATGACCGGACACGTCGGACTTGGCTTCAACGGCGCGTTGGGCGCTACGGACGCCAGTCGCACCCACGCCGATGTCGTACGTCGTCCAGTGCGCACTGATCGTCGCGGCGGCCATCGGCCTGCCGTCCGCGGCATTGTGCACGACACCTACCAGGCCGCCGGTGCTCCGCAGGGGATCGCGCGGACACAGCAGATGGTGTGCTTGCGCGGGACTCGGCGTCGCGAGGGCGACGGTATTGCTATCGCCGGCGACGACGTCGACAACCACGGGCGGCACCGACAGACCGGCCGAATCGAGGATGGGGTGATACACCGTCAGCACGTAGCGGCCTGGGGCCAACGCGGTCAGCGCGAAGTGTCCCGCGGCGTCGCTGCGCGCCATGAGATTGGTGCTCTCGATCCAGATCTCAGCGCCCTCGAGGGGCGCCGACGTGATCAAGCTGTCGAAGACCACGCCGCGCAGCACGCCTGCGCTCTGAGCGGCAGCCGGAGCGGCGAATCCGAGGCTCAGCCCAGCGCCGAGAATTAGGTGTCGGGGATCGAGACGGCCCATCGTTCCGACAATCCTACCGAAGTGGACCAGGGCCGGGAAGAAGGGAATCCGTCAGAATCGGGGGGTTGACCTAACTCAAACAATACGTTTAGTTTCGCGGGCTTTGGAGCAGCCTTTTTCGATTCATTTGTGAGAGGGGTATTTGCCGACCATCAATCAGCTCGTCCGGCACGGCCGCCGCGACGTGGAGAAGAAAGAAAAGGCGCCGCATCTGCGTGGCAACCCGCAAAAACGGGGCGTGTGCACCCGCGTCTACACCACCACGCCGAAAAAGCCGAACTCGGCATTGCGCAAAGTGGCGCGCGTACGGCTGACGAATGGCTTCGAAGTGACGGCATACATCCCCGGTGAAGGGCATAACCTGCAGGAGCACTCGATCGTGATGATCCGCGGCGGCCGCGTGAAGGATCTGCCCGGCGTCCGCTATCACATCATCCGCGGCACACTGGACGCCGCGGGCGTGAACGAGCGCAAGCAGTCGCGGTCCAAGTACGGCGCGAAGCGTCCGAAGGAGGCCGCGCAGTGAGCCGTCGCAAGAGCGCTGTCCGCCGCCCGGTTCCCGCGGACCCGCGGTACGATAGTCAAACGGTGTCGAAGTTCTTGAACAACCTGATGGAGCGCGGCAAAAAGTCACTGTCGGAGCGGATTTTCTATCAGGCGATGGACATGATCGAGCAGCGCACGGGGCAGCCCGGCGTGAACGTGTTCAAGCAGGCGCTGTCGAACGTGAAGCCGGCCTTGGAAGTGAAGTCGCGACGCGTCGGTGGCGCCACGTATCAAGTCCCGGTCGAAGTGCGGCCGGAGCGTCGCACCGCGCTAGGGATGCGCTGGCTGATTCAGTACAGCCGGCTGCGCAAAGAGAAGACGATGGCCGAGCGCCTCGCCGCCGAGCTGATC
>DASWCE010000071.1:0-1912 GCA_036390255.1 Gemmatimonadales bacterium
CTGCTGGGAGACATCCGAGATGGCTTGTTGGTCGACGAGCTGATCGGCGTGGGACAGGGCAACGTGACCGGGGGGGCGTTCAGCCACCCGGTCGCGTTGGCGTATCGAATCGAGCGGGGCGCGATCACGGGTCGCGTGAAGGACGCCGCCGTCGCCGGGAACGCCTACGAGCTGTGGAAGCGGGTTGGGGGATTCGGGAACGACGCGCGCTGGACGGGCTCCCGCTGGGCGCCGTCGGTGCGGTTCGAGGGGGTGAGTGTCGCCCGACGGTGAGTTGCGGGGGCATTCCGGTCACTCAGCGCGAGCTACCTTGTGTCTCGCGCCCCCCTTCTCGCCCCCCGCGCGGAGTCCCACGCGGTTGTGAACGCGGCATTCGAAGAGCAGTTGGGACCCTGTACGGTCTCTGACCCGTCGGCCGAGCGGAGCGCCGACATTGCGCAGGTTGTCGTGATGAACCGATGGTGGGCCGTGGCCGACCAGGTACGAGCATCAGCGGTCACGTCGAGATGCACGTTGGGTGAAAAGAACCACCTCGCGCTGTCGAGGGCTCGAAGGTCAGTCGAGTAGGTCTCGTGAGTTTCGAAGAAGTGCCGCTCTCCTCCCGCCAGTCCCTTCAGGTCTCCGATCATCTCGTTTGTGAAACCCTGTACCCAGCGCTCGTCCGAGAGGTAGTCCGTCGGCTTGCGAAGCACGATCAACCAAATCACGGCTCCAGCCAGAAACACGGTCGCGATGACCTTGACGACGTGTTGCGCCAGGACCGAGCCCACACGGATCGTCACTACGTCACGTTCCATAGTCCAGCACCCCGGTCTGCGCGATCATCTTCCACTGCGTCCCGACCTGCGTGTAGATCTTGCAGGTCCGCCCTTTCCAGTGCTGCTGCTCGCCCGTCAGTTTGTGTCGCCACAGGGTGTCGATGTCCACGACCGCGAACGCCCCATCGCCTTCGGCAGACACGACGACTTTCTTGATCTCGCGTCGGTTGTGCACCAAGGTGTGGGTGTCGAACAGCTCCTGCCACCCGCGTCGCCAGCGCTCCGCGTTAAAACGACCCCACACCATCACCCACGTCATCGGATCGTGCGATTGGGCGGTCGGGGGCCAGGGCCAAACCATGGCGGGGTGGAAGCAGGACACCAGGAGCTCCGCGTCCCGGGTGTCCCACGCTCTCGTTTCGCGATTGACGATCTCGCGGATCTGATCGTCGAGGGGCTTCACACGGGGCGAAGCGCCTCTTCGTACCCTCTCCCCTCTTTCATCTGTTCGTAGACGACATTCAGCGTATCCGGGGAGGCGGACAAGAACCGGCACCGCGCGTCGTTCCGCGACCGGCACTCCACTTCCATCACCGCGACGGGCTCCCCCGACAGCCGGCCGAAGAAGTCGGCGAGCATACCCGACGAGAAGAAGCACATCGGCTCCTGGGCGCTGCCGGGGGCGGCTTCCGCCCAGTCGCTCGAGTCCACCACGAGCGCCGCGTTGCCGAGCGGCGCGACGCTGACCGAGCCCCACCCCGTCGCCTGGAAGAACGCGGACAGGACATCGTTCAACCGGCCGGCGTCGAGATCGTCGGGCCGCGCGACGCCCGTTTCGGCGGGCAGCCAGGTGCAAAACGCCTGAAAGACGCCCCCGCCGGCGGCGAACCCGACTTCTTGGAGGATCGGAACCGTCAGGTCGGGGGCGTCGCGTGACAGGGTGTCATGGAGCTGCCGCAGCGCGGCGCGGCCGATCGTGAGGGCTTCCGTCGCGGCGGCGGTGGCGGGGAGGGCGCTCATCTGGGACGCCAACTTAGGGTTTGGCCCGTGCGCGGCGCAAGAGTTCCGCCTCGTCGATGATCGGGATGCCGAGCGCCTTGGCCTTCTCGAACTTGGACCCCGCGTCGGCGCCCACGACGAGGGCGGTGGTCTTC
>DASWCE010000072.1:0-24380 GCA_036390255.1 Gemmatimonadales bacterium
CGGGGATGCCGTGAGCGGCGCGTTGCTCGGGGCCCAGGCGGGAGAGATCCGGAGTGAGGACCGTCCGGTCGCGGTGCGCGTGCGCGCCCCCGATTCCGTGCGGTTCGATCCCTTGCGCCTGCGCGCCTTGCCCATTGCGGGGGCCACACCGCTCGGCAGTCTGGCAACCTTCACCAGCGCCGAATCGCGCATGAGTCTCGAGCGCGAAAATCAACAGCAGATGATCGCGATGACCGCCGACGTCAGCGGCCGCTCGCTGGGCGGCATCATGCGCGACGTGCGACGCGTGCTGGCCGCACATCCTCCCCCCCCGGGGGGGGCGGGGGGGGCGGGGGGGGGCATTCGCGTCGCCCTGGGCGGCCAATATGAAAGCCAGCAGGAAGCATTCCGCGCCCTGCTGCTCGTCTTGTTCCTTGCGGCCGTGAGCGTCTGCGCCGTCATGGTCATTCAGTTCGAGTCCTTCGTCGAGCCACTGGTCGTGCTCCTCGTCGCCCCGGTCTCGTTCGTCGGCGCGCTCGTCCTGCTGCTGATCACCGGCACCGCCCTGAACGTCGCGTCGTTCATGGGCCTGATTCTGCTCGTCGGGCTGATCGTGAAGAACGGCATCATTCTCCTCGACTTCACCCGGTTGCGTATGCGCGATGAAGGCGTCCCGCTGGCGGTGGCCATTCGCGAAGCCGCTCGCGTTCGACTCCGTCCGATCCTGATGACGACCTTGTGCACACTGTTCGGCTTGCTGCCACTGGCGTTGGGTATTGGCGCGGGGAGCGAGCTGCAGCGGCCGCTCGCTTTGGCCGTCATCGGTGGCTTGGTGCTCTCCACACCCATCACGTTATTTGCGGTGCCGACGCTACTGGTCGCGATCCGCGGGGCGGATTTCCGGCTACAGTGACGGCCCCGGGCATGGTGTGGTCTCATCAAGCGACGTCCATACCCTTTTCCCTGGAGCCTGGAATATGCGCCTACTGACCACATTGACGCTGGTGGCGGCGTTGGCATGCGCCGCTGGTAGCCTCGCTGCTCAGGAGCGAAACGTTCCCGACAGTCTCGTTGGCAAAGCAAAGATCAGTGAAGACTCGGCCCGAGCCGTCGCCCTGAAGCGCGTCCCCGGGACGGTGGAGGGCGTTGCGCTCGCGAAAAGCGGCAAGACGCGTCTCGTCTACACCTTCAAGGTGCAGCGCAACGGCCGGACGGGATTGACGGATGTACTCGTGAACGCCAACACCGGCAAGGTCATCGCGGTGCGGCGTGAGAGCACTAAAGGGCGCTCAACAACTCGGCATTCGTCTTAGCGCGCTTCATCTGCTGTAACAGATTCTGCATCGCCTGCTCCGGCGGGAGGTCGACCAAGGCCCGCCGGAGCTTTTGCTTGGCCTCGATGGTCTTGGCATCGGCAAGCAGCTCTTCCCGCCGCGTGCCACTCGCCGCGATGTCCACCGCCGGATAGATCCGCCGGTCCGCCAGGGCACGCGCGAGCCGCAGCTCGGCATTGCCCGTCCCTTTGAACTCCTCGAAGATGATGTCATCCATCCGACTCTCGGTCTCCACGAGCGCCGTCGCAATCACGCTCAATGACCCGTCCTT
Source organism: Gemmatimonadales bacterium (assembly GCA_036390255.1). Lineage (GTDB taxonomy): Bacteria > Gemmatimonadota > Gemmatimonadetes > Gemmatimonadales > GWC2-71-9 > 20CM-2-65-7. Next base: position 1,585 of record DASWCE010000072.1, read on the forward strand.
GGGCACAGCGCGTGCAGCGCCAAACATCGCTTTCGGTTTGGCAAGCGCGTTCGCGTCCAGGCCACCCGACATGGTGCGCCCGCTGCCCCGCCCCGTCGTGTTGTGAGAACGAGCCAGCCGCGTAAGGGAGTCCAGCACGATCACGACGTCACGACCGAGCTCCACCTGGCGCCGCGCATGATCGAACACCATTTCGGCTGCGGCGACATGGCGCTCGTGCGGTAAGTCGAAGCTCGATGCGATGACCTCCCCCCTGCCCCAATCCACCATCTCGGTGACTTCCTCAGGACGTTCGTCGACCAGCAGGATCAGCAGCAGCACCTTGGGATGATTTTCCGCCACCGCTTCGGCAATCGCCTGGAGCATCATTGTCTTGCCGGCTTTGGGAGGCGAAACGATGAGCGCGCGTTGCCCGAACCCAAACGGGCAAATGAGATCGACGACACGCTGGATGTCGGCGGTGCGGGCGCTCGACGCGCGCGGCGTCTCGAGCGTCAAAGGACGATTGGGATGGACGGCGCCGAGCGAAGCGAATTCGGGACGGCCATCGAGCTGCGCCGCAGGAAGCCCGTTGACGCTCACGACCTGTCCGTTCTCCAAGACGAGGAGATCGCCGCGTCGCAGCCCGGGTAATCGCACGGCCGGATCCCCCTTCGCCGGCAAATAGCCGTTCACCGCTAGACGGAGTGCGCCGCCTTTGGGCGACGGATCGAACCATCCGGTTACGGGAGGCATGGAGGCTATATTTCCGCGCGATGCGTCAAGACCATATTCGCAATTTCTGTATCGTCGCCCACATCGATCATGGCAAATCTACGCTTGCCGACCGCCTGATCGAACTCACGGGTACCCTCGACAAGCGACTCATGCGCGAGCAGGTCCTCGATACGATGGACCTGGAGCGCGAGCGCGGCATCACGATCAAGCTGAACGCCGTCCGGATGAGCTATCACGCCAAAAATGGGCAGTTGTATGAGCTCAATCTCATCGATACGCCTGGACACGTCGACTTTACATACGAGGTGTCGCGGTCGCTGGCTGCGTGTGAGGGCGCCATTCTGGTCGTGGATGCGTCGCAGGGAATCCAGGCCCAGACGTTGTCCAATCTACTGCTGGCGATGGACGCCGGCTTGGAGATCATACCCGTCCTCAACAAGATCGATCTTCCCGGCGCTGAACCCGACAAGCGCGCCCACGAAATCCATGACTTGATCGGCACGAAACCTGACGAAATCCTGCGTATCTCGGCAAAAGAGGGTCGCGGGGTGCCGGAGCTGCTCGAAGCCGTCGTCGCCCGCGTGCCGCCGCCGCGTGGCAATCACGAGGCCCCGCTCCGCGCCCTCATCTTTGACTCTTACTACGACCGCTATCGCGGCGCGATTCCGTCGATCCGGGTCGTGGACGGCGTCATCCAGCCGGGGATGAAGATCGCCTTGGGCGCCCATCGCGACGACGTCTACGAAGTGGATGAAGTCGGCTATCTCCAGCTGGGCCACAAACCTACCGAGCAGCTCGAGGCGGGCGAAGTCGGGTACGTGGTCGCGAACGTGCGAGGCGTGCGCGAGATACGGCCCGGTGACACGGTGCTGGACGCCGAACATCGCGATGTAGAGCTGCTGCCGGGCTATCGGGACATCCAATCGATGGTGTTCGCGGGCCTCTACCCGACCAATGCCGAGCAGTACGAGGAGCTTCGCGACGCGCTCGCCAAGCTCCAGCTGAATGATGCCTCTTTGCACTACGAGCCGGAAACCTCAGTGGCGTTGGGGTTTGGATTCCGCTGTGGCTTCCTCGGTCTGTTGCACATGGAGATCGTGCGCGAACGGCTGGAGCGCGAGTTCGATCTCGATTTGATCAGCACGGTTCCGAACGTCGAGTATCACGTCTATAAGACCGATGGCAGCATGGAGTTGGTCGAGAATCCGAGCCTGTTGCCGCACGGCTCGGAAGTGGACCGCATCGAGGAGCCGTACGTCAAAGCGCGCATCTTCGCGCCGTCCGAATACATCGGCGGCATCATGAACCTGGGACAGGAGCGACGCGGCGTGTATGGCGGCATGCAGTACCTCGATCCCACGCGGGTGGAGTTCGACTGGGAGTTTCCGCTCGCGGAGATTATTCTCGACTTCTACGACAAGCTGAAGACGATCTCCCGCGGCTACGCCTCGCTCGACTACGAGTTCCTGGCGTACCGGGCGGGCGAGCTCGTGAAACTCGATATGCTGCTCAATGGCGAGGCAGTGGACGCGTTCAGCGTAATCATTCACAAGGACAAAGCGTACGAGTGGGGCCGCAAGATCGCCGAGAAGCTGAAAGAGCTGATCCCGCGCCAGCTCTTCGAAGTGGTGATCCAGGCAGCAATCGGAACCAAAGTCATCGCGCGCGAGTCGATCCGGCCGCTGCGCAAGAACGTGACCGCGAAGTGCTACGGCGGCGACGTCACCCGCAAGCGCAAGTTGCTCGAGAAGCAGAAAGAAGGTAAGAAACGCATGAAGCAGGTTGGGACGGTCGAGATACCGCAGGAAGCGTTTCTCGCTGTACTTCAGGTCGAATAGGGGGGAGGGTCTCATGCGCAGCACGATCTTTGCCGCAGCGTTGAGTCTTGGCGTGCTTTCGTCCTCAGCGGTGGCGCAAGCCGCGCGCTCAACCCCATTCACGCTGGACCAGGTCCGGTCCTATCCCTTTCCCACAGAGCTGACGGCCGCCGCGAGCGGTGCGCGCGTGGCGTGGGCCGTCAACGAGCAAGGCCGGAGGAACATCTACGTCGCCGCAGGTCCCGCATTCTCCGCGCGACAGCTCACGCACTACGACCGCGATGATGGGCAGGAGCTGAGCAGCGTCGCGGTATCTGCCGATGGAAAATGGGTCGTGTATGTTCGCGGTGGCGATCACGGCTCCAATTGGGACGACGAGCTGCCGGTGAACGTCGGCTCGAACCCCGCCCCGCCCAAGGTGCAGATCTTCAGTGTGTCGTTCGACGGCGGCGAGCCCAAGGCGATTGGGGATGGTGATGAGCCCGTCGTCTCGCCGCGCAGCGATGTCGTCGCATTCATCAAAGGCAATCAGATCTGGACCGCGTCGATCGACGGATCGGCGCCCGCCAAGGCGTTGTTCACGGTACGCGGCGAGAACGGCGATCCGCGCTGGTCACCCGATGGCTCCCGGCTCGCGTTCGTGGCGAATCGCGGCGATCACGCCTTCATCGGGGTGTACACCAATGACACCACCGCCATTACCTGGCTCGCACCGGCGTTCGCGCGGGACCGGTCGCCGCGCTGGTCTCCCGACGGCCGACGCATCGCGTTCGTGCGGCTGCCCGGCGCCGGCGGCGCGCCCGACTCTTTGCTGCCGCCCAGGCCCAATCCGTGGGAGATCTGGACCGCCGATGCGGCGAGCGGAGCGGCGCAGCGACTGTGGAAATCGCCCGAGACGCTGTCCGGCTCGGTGCCGTCGACCGATGGAGGCACGAACCTCGGCTGGGGCGCCGCCGACCGCATCGTCTTCCTCTCTTATCAGGATGGTTGGCCGCATCTCTACTCGATTGCGGCGACGGGGGGCACTGCCCTGCTCCTCACTCCGGGCCACTACATGGCCGAGCACATCGCGCTCAGCGGCGACGGACGCTGGCTCGTGTTCGCGGGCAACATGGGGAGCGACTCCCTCGACATCGATCGCCGCCACGTCGTGCGTGTTCCCGTGGATCGCGCCGCCCCGGAGGTCATGACGCCGGGCAGTGGTCTGGAGTGGTCGCCCACGATCACCGGTGATGGCGCAACCCTCCTCTTCATCAGCGCGACGCCGCAGCGGCCACCCTTACCCGCCGCGATGGCATTCACGTCGGCTCGCGCCGCCATGCGGACGATCGGTGCGGACCGCATCCCGGCGGACTTTCCGGCGGGGCTCGTGACGCCGAAGCAGGTCGTATTTCGCTCCGCCGATGGACTGACGATTCACGGGCAGCTGTTCGAGGCTCCGGGACGGACCGCCGCACGCAAGCCGGCCATCGTGTATGTCCACGGCGGGCCGCCACGGCAGATGCTGTTGGGCTGGCATTACTCCGACTACTACGCGAACGCGTACGCGCTCAACCAGTATCTCGCGAGCCGCGGATTCATCGTGTTGTCGGTGAACTACCGGCTTGGCATCGGCTACGGATACGACTTCCATCAACCGCCCAACTCCGGCGCGCGGGGGGCGGCGGAGTATCGCGACGTGCAGGCTGGGGCCGCGTACCTGCGTGCGCTGCCACGGGTCGACTCGAGCCGCGTCGGGATCTATGGCGGCTCCTACGGCGGCTACCTGACCGCATTGGCGCTGGCGCGCAACTCCGATCTCTTCGCCGCTGGTGTCGATATCCATGGTGTGCACGACTGGTCGGCCTATTCGCGAGCATTCGACCGCCAGCGTTACGAGCAGGCTCCCGACGCTGACTCGGCAGTCGCCACTGCGTGGCACTCATCACCGGTTTCTTCCGTCGCCAGCTGGCGATCGCCCGTACTCCTGATTCATGGCGATGACGATCGCAACGTCCGATTCTCACAGACCACCGACCTTGTCCGACGCCTCGCGACAGCCAAGGTCCCGTTCGAAACATTGGTGATTCCGGACGACACCCATCATTTCCTGCGCTACGCGAACATCCTGACGGTCGACAAAGCGGCGGCCGCGTTCCTCGAGCGCCAGCTCCTGCCGTCAGCGGGCACCGCGACGAGAGCCACCGGCCGGTGACGCGAACACGCTTCGTGCTGGTGTTGGCCGTCTCGACCGCGAGCTGTCGAGTGGTCCTGAACTATCCCAGTCCGCTTGGCCCTCGATACGCCGGCGCGCCGGCATCACCATCCGGCGCTCCTGCCGGCAGCCACGTGCTGCATGTAGTCACCTACAACGTCCAATGGGGCAAGCACGTCGACCGGGCGATCAACGTGCTCAAGACGCGGGCGCCGTTGCCCGATGCCGACATCGTCGTGCTGCAGGAGATGGATGCGGAGGGAACGCGGCGCATTGCCGATGCGCTCGGGATGGCCTGGGTCTATTACCCCGCCGTCGTCCATCCCAAGCTGGGGCACGACTTCGGCAATGCCGTCTTGTCGCGCTGGCCAATTGTCGCCGACGAGAAACTGATGCTGCCGCACGTTGGCGGCCTGCGTCACGCGCAACGGACCGCCACGGCGGCCACGGTGCTCGTCGGCAGTGCGAGGGTCCGCGTCTACAGCGCCCACCTCGGTACCCCGAGTGATATTCGGCCGTCACGACGCCGCGACCAGGCCCAGACCATTCTCGCTGACGCCGCGGCGTACCCGTTCGTCATCATCGCCGGAGATATGAACAGCCACGGCATTGGCAAGGAATTCCGCGCGGGTGGGTTTCTCTGGCCGACCGAGCACAACGGCTTCACGACGGCCGTGTTCAACTGGGATCACATCTTCTTCAAGGGCTTCGTGACACCCGACGCGACGAACAGGAGCGCCGGGATTGTCCGCGACACGCTTGGCACGAGCGACCACGATCCCGTTTGGGCCGTGGCCAGGCTTCCTTAGCCTTGCTTGCCGGGGGAGCGTCCGTGGGGTAGATCAAGCACTGCCTCGGCAAAGGCGTGTTGTGGCCCGGTCCGTTGTCTGCGTTGTGGCCGCGGGGCTATTGGCAGCTCATGCGGCGCGCGCACAGACCGTACGAGCGCCCGAAGTCGGCGGCCGCACGGTTTCTCTCGGTCAACCCCCACAGTGGCACTGGCAGATGGGTTTGGGCGCCGGTGCGTTTTTCGGCGGGACCTCCAACGAACTCATGATCCGGGCGTGGGGCGGCGGCTACCACGCCTCCATGAACCCGGTCACCAAACTCGTTGAGCTCGGACTCGAGGGATATGTCGGCGCCAGCGGCAACAGAGTGGATGGCGGCACGCGGGCGCTGCTGCAGGTCCCCTATCTCAGCGCCGGTATCGGCCCCGACTACAATTTCCGGCGCGGCCGCGTCGATTTGCTCCTCACGGTCCACACGCCGGTCCGGCGTGGCGGGTTTCTCACGCGGGGCACGATGCTGCGTCTGGATTGGTACCCGACGCTTGGCCACAGCTTCCTGCTTGGCGTGTCCGCCCCGCTCCATGATCCCCTAGCCGGACGCAACCGGCCGATTCAGGACTACGTCGTCGTCGCGGCACCCTTCCACACTCCGGAAGCGCACGTGCCGGCCAATTCCGTGTTACGCGCGGAGCTCGACAGCCTGGCCGAGTCGGCGGCGTCGGTCCGCCGGCTGATCGTCCCCTTTCTCGACCAGGATGGAAGAAATGATCACGTCGCACTGGCCCGCACCCAGCGGTACATCGCCAGCCTACGGACGCACCTCGCTGTACGGTCCGCCGAGGACGAGGTGCGCTTTTTCCACGCACAGATGGAGCATGCGTTTACTGTAGCCGCAGGCAGTGCGGGCGCCGGCCGAGAGCTCGCCCGCAACGGCCGGCAGATTCTACTCGCCGAGGTGCTAATCCCCTATGACGCCCTTCTCGGCCGCAAGAAACGCAACGACACCCTGAAAGCCCTCGGCGTCGCTGCGCGGGGGCGATTCAGCCGCTGGGTGACGTCATCTGGTCTCGTCCCGGTGGCTCGGACGGAAGATGTGTTGTTCGTGTTCGAGCGGCTGACCGACATCCTGGAAATCGAGCGGAGTGAGGCGGCAAAGGAATGGGACGATCCCCGCCTCGTGTGGCTGCCGCTGCAGTACGGCCTGCTCCCCGAAGAACATGATGAGCAATCCGAGCTCGACGCGTTGCTCGAGCGAGTCACGGGCTCCCAGTTCACGGATCACAATCGACTCACGTACGTCGCCAACCTGCAGTTCCACTGGGAATTGTTGCGGATGATCCGGGAGACTCGCGCGTACCATGTTCTCTGGATCCACGACTTTCCCGCGCTCACGGCCGAAGGCACCCTGGACGGAGCTTCGCTCACACAGGTGATAGACGGCTACCTCACCACGCTCGCGGAGCGCGTCGAAACGTACGACTCCACACAGACGCTCCCGCTGTTTTTCATCTTCCTCGATCAGCACTACTACGAGGGACGGAAGTCGCGCCTGCTGATGACGATTCTGGAGGACCCGTTGCACGCGGACGGCCAACTCGGCTCCCCCACCGACGCACTCCGGCTCGGGCACGCACTGGACCGGCTGCGCGACGCGGTGCGCCACTCGCGGGTGCTGCAGGCGGAGGCACGCGAATACGGAGACGCGTGGCTCCACAACCGCATCAAGGTCCACGTGAACATCACGAATCGCGTGGACGCGTCGTTCTGGAGCGGCGGCCTCATCTCGAGCGTCTTCGGGTATCCCGACGACGTGATGCGTGATCATCGCAAGATCGCGTTCCGGGACGTCAGTGAAGATGATCCTTATGCCGGCGTCGGCATCCTCACGGGGATGGGCGTGGGGCAGCACTACCTCGGCCCCGGTTGGGACGACCGGTCCCTGGTGGTGCAAGGACCGGTATTGCTGCAATTGAAGGAGGCAGCGAGATCGCTGCTGACGAGCCAGGGCCTCGCCCCCGCAGATATTCCAGCGCCGCTGCGCGCGGCGCCGCTGGCCGTGATCGCCGCCCGCATGGCGGCGTCTCCCGATGCAGCGTCGTTTCATACGCGGGCGATGGCCCTCGTCAATGAGACCGGCTATCTCACGAAGTCGTTGAACGCGGCGAAAGCCCTCCTCTATTCACTCATGCCAAAGGGTTCGGTGATTAAGATCCCCGACTCCCTCTGGAACGCGACACTCTACGGCTCGTTGCTTGTAGGAGCGTCGCTGCGAGGCGTGAAGGTATTGATCATCGCGCCGGCCCGCGCCAACGCGCCAAGCGGAGGCTTTCCGCAGATGGTGCGCGCGCACGAGCTGTTCACGCGCCTGTTGCTCGTTCGACGCGAGCTTGGAGAGTCCATCGCGAGAGCCGGGGGGGCGTTGCACATGGGATTGTACGCACTCCCGGTGGACGAGGCCGGGTTTGCCAGTCGCGCCGACCGATGGGCTCGGCAGGTCAGCGGAAGTCCCTTCCTCACAGAGCTCATGCCTTTTGCGTCAGGCCTGGTGCCGCTGGTCGCGGATGCCGGCCGCCGGTCGAACGGGATCGCGACACCCGGGGACTCGAGCGGCCCGCCCAAGCTTCACCAGAAGGTCCAGTTCTTCGCCACGGGCGATTTCTGGAGCGCTGTCACGGCTTCGCCGCAGTGGCCTCGATTCATGACGACCTATCTGCGCTATCGAGAAGCGACGTATTCCCCAGGCTCGGACGTGCAGGCCGGGGCGCGAGCACTCACGGACTCCCTCGAGCTGATCGCCGAGCAGATCATGGAAGCGACTCCGAAAACCGCGAAGGCGGCGAGCTACGCGATGGTCGGGTCGCAGAATCAGGACTACCGGGGAATCTTCATGGACGGTGAGGTGGCCGTGGCGTTCACGGGAGCGACATCGCTCGTACCCCTCGTAGATCTCGTGTTCATGGTCGGCACAGTCACCTGGGTCGATGATCAGGCGACGCTGGACCGGCTGCTCCCCCCGGTCGGCGAGTTGCGGCGCCGGATCGCCCGCGTCACGAAGGACGGCGTGTGAAACGGTCGCTGCTCATGGCGCTCGTCTGCGTCACCCCGACAGCATTGTCGGCGCAGCTGGGCGAGCTGCAGGTCGGTGCGATCGCCAGTTATGGGTTGCGGGATCCTTACCGGTCGGGTGCTGGAGCGGTACTGGGCGTTGCACCGGGCCGGCTGGTCTACCTTGGTCTCCGATGGATCTACTATGACGGCGCGACCACGTTCAACGTGAGAAACCGCGCGCAGGTTTTTGCGACCGACTTCGATGTGCAAATCCCATTGCGCGGTGGTGTGCTCGAAATGCGGCCGAGCATCGGGCTCGGCATGGTCCAGTTCGTACAACGCGGCGGTGGGACGACAGGACCGGTCTCCGGGTATTCCAAGGAGTTCTTTGCCGCGCCCGGCGTCGCCTTGCAACTCAGCGCCGCCCGAGTCGCCCTCATTCCGGAGCTGCAGTACTACTTCACCGGCCATTCAGAGCTGACTTGGCCGGTCCACAACAAGGGCCTCGCGTTTTCTGCGAGGCTGGTCTTCCTCAGCGAGATTCGCCGCATCCGTCGCTGACCTCGGCAAACGCGCGTAAGATTCTCGTACGCCATGCCGACCCTTGTCATTCAAACCGCCTTTCTCGGCGACGTGGTGCTCACGACCCCGCTTCTGTCCGCGCTTGCCGCGCAACATGGTCCCGTCGACGTCGTCACGACGCCGATCGCGGCGCCGTTGCTCGAAACGCATCCCGCGGTGCGGAAGCTGATCCCCTACGACAAACGGGGGAGCGACCGCGGCTGGGCCGGCGTGCGTTCGCTGGCTGGGCGGCTGAAAGCTGAGCGGTATGCGCAAGCGTACTTGCCGCATCGCTCGTTACGTACGGCTGCTCTGGCATTTCTTGCCCGGATTCCGTCACGCAAGGGGTTTGCGGGCGGGTGGTCCTTCCTCTATACAGAGGCTTTCCCCAAGCCCCGAACGGGTCACGAAAGCGACCGGCTGCTGGCCCTCGCCAATGAGGCCCCAGGCGCCTATCCTCCCCAGCTACGGCCCACGGCGGCGGATGATCACGCGGCAGGGGCGCTCGTCGATGGACCCTTCGTCGCGCTGGCTCCCGGCTCCATTTGGGGCAGTAAACGCTGGCCTTACTACGCCGAGCTGGGGGCGAAATTGGCGGCGCGGGTGCAGGTGGTCGTGGTCGGCGGCAAGGACGACGTAGAGCTGGGGGACGAGATAATTCGGGCGGTCGGGCGGTCAGGCGGTCGGGCGGTCAACGCGTGCGGGAAACTCTCGCTCCGGCAATCCGCGGCGCTGATCGGTAAGGCTGCGGTGCTGGTCACGAATGACAGCGCGCCGCTGCATCTAGCCACCGCCATGGGGACGCCGGTCGTGGCGCTCTTCGGCCCGACTGCGACGGAATTTGGTTTCGGCCCGATGCGCGCGGGCGATGTGGCGTTGGGAGTGGACGGACTCCTGTGCCGGCCCTGCTCGTCACATGGCCCACCGCAGTGCCCGTTGGGTCATCACCGCTGTATGCGTGAACTCACGGTTGAAGCTGTGACCCGAGCTATCGAGGATCTTGGTGCGCTACGTCGTCGGAGTTGACGTTGGAGGAACGAATCTCGTCGCCGGAGTCCTCGCCGAGGATGGCTCCGAGATCCACGCCGTTGTCTCCGAACCGACCATGGCCGCTCAGGGAGCCGACGCCGTCACGGCTCGTATCATCAAGCTCGCGAAGGCGTCGATCGCAGAGTCCGGCAAGAAGGTGGAAGGAGTCGGAATTGGCTCGCCCGGCCCTCTCAACACCAAAACCGGCGTCGTGCTGCTCACGCCCAACCTGGGCTGGACGAATATGCCGCTGCGCGACCGCGTCAGCGAAGGGCTCGGCCTCCCCGCGACGCTGGACAATGACGCCAACTGCGCGATCTACGGCGAATGGTGGCGGGGCGCCGCGCAGGGCGCGAAGTACGTCATCGGCCTTACTCTTGGCACGGGGATCGGCGGCGGCATCGTCATCGACGGTCAGATCTACCACGGCGTCACCGACGTCGCGGGAGAGTTTGGACACGTCACGATCGATGCCAACGGACGCCGCTGCAAATGCGGCAACTACGGCTGCATCGAGGCGTACGCGTCAGGGCCGGCGATCGCGGAGCGTGCAGTCGAGGGGATCGAGTCAGGCGTCGAGACGTCGTTGTCGCAGTACGTGCAGGGCGACCTCTCCAAGCTTACCGCCCAGATTGTGTACGAGGCGGCCAACGACGGCGACGAATGGGCGCTGGAGGTGGTGCGCGAGACGGCGTCGCTGCTCGGAGCGGCGGTGGCGAGCTTCCTCAACATCTTCAATCCGGAAGTCGTCGTGATCTGCGGCGGAGTGACGCAGGCGGGGGACAAACTGTTCCAGCCGTTGCGCAGTGAGGTGAAGCGACGCGCGTTCAAACCGGCGTGGGAGGCGTGCAAGATCGTGCCCGGGACGCTTCCCGGCACCGCCGGCGTCTACGGAGCAGGGGCCGTGTTCATCCAAAAGCACTGGGGTTTGCGCTGAAGCGACTCGGCGTCATCGGGTCCATGGTGTGGGACACGATTTACGGCCGCGATCCCGCGCAGCCGGCGGTCCAGGAGTGGGGCGGGATCTCGTACGCGCTGGCCGCCCTCGATGCGACGCTGCCGGACGACTGGCAAATTGCCCCATTGATCAAGGTCGGTCGTGATCTCGCTGCCAAGGCGAACGAGTTTCTTCGCGCCATACGCCACACGCCGAACACCGCCCGCTTTATCGAAGTGCCAGAACCCAACAATCGGGTCACACTGCGCTACGAATCCACAGAGCGGCGCTGCGAGCGGATGACGGGTGGCGTGCCGCCATGGACCTGGGCCGAGCTTGGGCCACTCGTCCGCGATCTCGACGCACTGTACGTCAACTTCATTTCCGGGTTCGAGATGAATCTCGAAACCGCGCAACTGCTGCGTCGCGGCTTTCCACGCACCATTTACGCCGATCTGCATAGTCTCTTCATGGGCAAGGAGCCGAACGGCCTGCGCGTCCCGCGCACCCTCCCCCAGGCGCCGGCGTGGTTCGGCTGCTTCGACGTCGTCCAGCTCAACGAAGATGAAATACAGCAGCTCGGACCCGACCCGCTCCCGATCGCCGCCGACGCGCTGCGCCAGGGCTGCACGACGTTGTGCGTGACGCTGGGAAAGCGCGGCGCTGCCTATTTCACCGGCAATCCGATTCGGACCGAGCTGATTCCCGCTCCGGTCATGCACCCGCCGGCCTTCGATCATGTCATCGACCCGACAGGATGCGGCGATGTCTTCGGCGGCGCGGTGGCCGCGGCGCTCCTGGGCGGTGCGGGGCTGGAAGACGCCATCCGCCTCGGCAATCTGCTCGGCGCACGCAACGTGAGTCATCGCGGCGCGAGCGGGCTGCGCGATCACTTGATGGGCAAGCTTTCGCCGGCATGACCCGCCTGATCGAAGTGCCCACGCAGTTCGACGATCGGTCCTTCGATCAATTCACGGCGGCGTACGCACAAGCCGGTGACGGGGAGCGGCTGCTGTTCGACGCCCACGCGGCCGAGTGGGCGTCACCATACGGACTCGTGGGCCTATTGGCCGCGGGCGAAGCGGCAACACGCAAGGGTGAGCGCCCCCTGCTCACCGCTCCAGCGAACCCCGATGTCGTGAGCTACTGGGCGCGCGCCGGTTTCTTCCGGGAAGCCGAGGATCTGTTCGAGGTCCACGGTAAGGTCCCCAGGACGAAGGTCGCGACCGAGAGCGAAGTCTTGCTGCCGGTCACGCCCGTCCGGGCCGCCGAGGACGTGCATGCGGTCGTGAGCACCATTCAGCAGCGCGCGTCCGCGATTCTCAGCTCGGAGTTGGGACTCGATCCGAAGGCGACCATGGGATTCGCTATGGCGCTTTCGGAGTCTTGTCAGAATATTGTGGAGCACGCGGGCACCGGGGGCTGGGTCGCGGTGCAGGCGTACAACTGGCGGCGCAAGCTGGCGCGGCGCGTGGTGGTGATCGCCGTCGCAGACGCCGGAGTCGGATTCCGGCATTCCTTGGAACCCACGCAGGCCAAGCGGTTCGGCGAGCGTTGGGGCGATGCCGCGGCGCTGGAAGCGGCGCTGGTTCAGGGTGTGAGCCGCTTTCGCGATCCGGGCCGCGGGCAAGGACTGGCCGGGATTCGGCGCTACCTCACACGCTGGGAAGGCAAGGTCGCCATCCGCAGCGGCACCGCGCGGATCGCGATCGTGCCACGCTGGGACGACGATGTCCCGCTCAAGGAGGGGTTGCCGGCGTTTCCGGGATCGCAGGTTCTGTTGATCATTCCAGAACAAGTGGCGGAGAAGGCGGGAGGATCGTCGCAGCGGTGATTCCACATATCATGGTGCATGCGGTTCTGCAGCAAGCGGTCGCCGGTTTCTACACCGACCTCGTCACGCGGCCCACCGGGCGCGCGGTTCGCGAAAACATCGAGCGGGATCTCCCTCCAGGCACCGTCGCCGTCATGGATTTTACCGGCGTCGGCTGCCTCGATTATTCCTGCGCGGACGAGATCGTGGCCAAACTCGTACGGGACAAGGTCAAAGTGCTGCTGCTGCGCGGGCTGACGGACGCCCATCGTGAGGCGATCGAGCCGGTCCTCGCCGGTGCCGGGCTCGCGGTGCTGTGCGAGCGGGCCGACGGTGTGCTCGAGGGGCTTGGCGCCAGTGAGCCGGCGCCGGCGCTCCTCGACGAGCTCATCGAGCGGCGGCTGGCGGCACGTATTCCGGGAGGCTCCATCCGACTCACCGCGGCGTGAAACGCCGCCGTCTGGGGCTGTCCACCCGCGCCATTCACGGCGATCCCAAGACACGCGCCGATTGGTCAGCGGTCGCTCCCCCGCTCTACCAAAGCTCCACGTTCACGAATCCCGTCGGGTCGACGGCCGAGGTCCTCTACACCCGTTACGGCAACAACCCGAATCAAGTCGACATCGGCAAGAAGCTGGCGCTGCTCGAAGGCGCCGACGCGGCGCTGTTCGTGGCGAGCGGCATGGGCGCGGTGGCTCTTGCCCACCTCGCGGTCCTGCGTCCCGGCGACCACCTGCTGGCGAGCGAATGGATCTATGGCGGCGTGCACCGCCTGTTCCGCGAAGAGTTCGGGAAACTCGGCATCGACGTCGCGTTCGTGAACCCGACGCAGCAGCGCACGTGGAAGCGCGCGATGCGCAAGACGACGCGGGCGGTGTTCCTCGAGACCCCGACGAACCCGTTGTTGCGGGTCATCGATCTCGAGCCGGTCGCGACGCTGTGCAAGGCCGAGGGTCTCGCGCTGATCGTCGATTCGACGTTTGCGTCGCCGGTCAACTTCCGCCCGCTCGAGCATGGTGCCGATCTGGTCATTCACTCGGCGACGAAGTATTTGAATGGTCATACCGACGTCATCGCCGGCGCCGTGGCAGGGACGGATCAGGTGGTCGAAGAAGTCCGGCGATTGATGCAGGTATGGGGACAGGCGATCGATCCGTTCGCCGCCTGGCTCATCGATCGCGGGATGCGCACCCTGACGGTGCGCGTGCAGCGACAAAACGAAATCGGCCTTGCGCTCGCCGAGTGGTGCGCGAAACAGGATTCGATCGCGAAGGTCCACTACCCCGGCTTGCCCTCGCATCCCGATCACGAGCTTGCGAAACGGACCCTCGGCGGTTTTGGCGGCATGCTCGGCATCGAGCTGAAAGGCGGCGTGCGGGCCGCCGAGCGGTTCCTGAAGGCGCTGACGATCGCGGCGCATGCGCCGAGTCTCGGCGGTGTGGAAACGCTGGTTTCGGAGCCCCGCCTCACCTCCCACGCGAGTCTCACGGCGGAACAGCGCGCCCAGGCTGGCATACCGGACGGATTTCTGAGATTTTCCCTGGGACTGGAGGATCCCGATGACCTCATCGCGGACTTCGCCCAGGCCCTGGCGCGGCACTAGATGATCAAATTCACGAACGTCTTCAAGGCCTTCCCCAAGGGCGGCCTGGCGCTCAAGGACGTCTCCTTCCACGTCGCCAAAGGGGAGTTCGCCTTCCTCACCGGCCATTCCGGCGCCGGCAAGTCGACCGTTATGAAGCTGATCTACGCCGAGGAACGCCCCACGTCAGGCGAGGTGCGTGTCTCGGGCTACAACGTGAACGAGATGCGTCCCCGCGACGTCCCGATGCTGCGCCGCAAACTCGGCATCGTCTTCCAGGATTTCCGGCTGCTCGAGGACCGTACCGCCGAAGAAAACGTCGCGTTCGCGCTCGAGGTCACCGGCGCTAGGGTATCGACGATCTCGGCGCGCGTGATGCGGGTGCTCACGCAAGTCGGCCTCGCCGCCAAGGCGCAAGCGTATCCCCGCGAGCTGTCGGGCGGCGAGCAGCAGCGCGTCGCCATCGCACGCGCCCTCGTGAACGAACCGACGGTGCTGCTCGCCGACGAGCCCACCGGGAACCTGGACGAGCGGGCGACGCGCGGTGTGTTCCAGCTGCTGCGCGACATCAACGCCAGCGGCACGGCGGTCGTCATGGCCACACACGACCTCGACCTGGTGCGGCAGGCCCCGTATCGCGTGATCGAGCTGCAGGAAGGCGCGCTCGTCTACGACTCGGCGGTAGATGAGGCGTCCCCTCGTGACCAGGCGGCGGCGCCATGAATCTGACGTTCCGTGAGGCGATGCTGACGTTCAAGCGCGCACCGCTGCTGTCGGCGCTCTCCGTCACCACAATCGCGTTTTCCCTGTTTGTGCTGGGCCTGTTCGGTCTCGTCGTCGTGAACCTGCAGGATGCGCTGCGCGGCGTCGAAGAGCGCGTTGAGGTCGTCGCCTACCTGCTGCCGGGCGCGCCGGTCGAAGCGGTGGCCCAGGCGCTCAAGGACATTGAAGCCTTTCCGGAGGTTCAGTCGGCGACCTATGTCTCCGAAGACGACGCGCTCGCCCGCGCCCGCGCCGAGCTGGTCGAGTTGCGGGACGTGATGCAGGAGTTGGAGCGCAATCCGCTGCCGGCCTCGATCGAGGTGAAGCTCAAGCCGGGCTTTCGCGATACGGATCACGTCAGCGCGGTGGCGGAGCGACTGCGCGGCTTCGGATTCGTGGACGACGTGCGCTTCGGCCGTGATTGGGTCGAGAAGCTCGATCGCCTGCGCGGTCTGGCGGCCGCGGTCGGCATCGTGGTCGGAGCGGCATTCGCGGTGGTAGCGATCATCATCATCGGCACGACGATCCGGATGGCGGTACTGCAGCGCAGTCGCGAGATTGCGATCATGCGGCTCGTGGGCGCGACCGACGGCTTCATCCGCCGCCCGTTCCTGCTGCAGGGCGCGATCAAGGGGTTGCTCGGCGGAGCCGTGGCCATAGCCCTGTCGTTTGGCGCGTACCTGCTGATCAATCGTTATCTGTTGCAGTCGGCGTTCTTCACGCAGGAGCAGGCTGCCGCAATCGTGGCCTTCGGCGCCTTGATCGGCTTGCTCGGAAGCTCGCTCAGTGTCGGGCGCCACCTCAAACGCGTATGAAGGCCCTGCTGCTCCTGCTGATTGCCGCACCGGTTGTCGCACAACAGCGCCCCTACCAACAGCAGATGCAAGAAAACCAGCGACGGCTCGAAGGCATCAGGCGTGAGCGATCCGACGTCGAGCAGGAGCTCGAACGGCTTCGCACCCAGGCGCATTCGCTCTCCGACGAAATCGCGAACATCGAGCAGCAAAAGCAAAGCACCAACCGCATCGTGAACGAGCTCGACCGCCAGATCACGGGACTCGGCGGGCAGATCGACCAGATCACGGTGGATTTGCTGATAGCCCAGGACGCGCTGCTAGAGAAACGGGCCGTGCTCGAACGACGGCTGGTGGACATCTACAAGCGCGGCGCGCTGTACGGTTGGCAGGTGCTCTTGGCCGCCGAGAGCTTCGGCGATCTGCTGTCGCGCTACAAGTACCTGTTCCTCGTCAGCCGGCAGGACCGCCTGCTCACCAATGACATGTTCAAGCTGCGCGACCGCGTCGCGCGCCAGCGCCAGCTGCTCGTGGATGCGCGTGAGACGCTCGCCCGTCGCCGCCAGGAGCGCACCGATGAGCTTGGCCGCTATCTCGCGCTCGAGCACGAGCGCGAAACCAACCTCCGCGCGACCCGGCGCAGCGCGCGCGCGGCGGAGCAGCGCCTCACGCGTCTGGATCGGGACGAGCGCTCGCTCAACGACCGGATCGAAGCGCTGGAACGCGCCCGGCGCGAAGCGGAGTTGCGCGGTGTCAGCACCGGAGCCGGTGCGATCACGACCGCCGACCTCGGCGGCCTGGATTGGCCGGTCGAGGGCGTAATCATCTATCCCTTCGGCACGACGACGGGCCCGAACAATACGCGCATCCCACGGCACGGCATCGGGATCAAGGCACCGGTGGGGACCGCGGTCCGCGCGGTCGCGAGCGGGACGGTGAGTCTCGCGGGACCGCTGGGGCTCTACCTGACCTCGGTCTTGATCGACCATGGGGGTGGCTACTACACGTTCTACGCCTACCTGAACGACGCCACCGTTCACAAGGGCGACCGCGTCCTGCGCGGCCAGGTGATCGGCCACCTCGGCGGTGCGTCGAGTGACGAGGGCCCGCACCTCCACTTCGAAATTCGCGGCCAGGGCGGCATCGCGCTGGATCCCGGCAATTGGCTGCGTTCTCCCCGACCCCGGCGTTAGCGCTCACCGCCGTCCTGTGGGCCGCGGCGTGCTCGGGTTCCGGCAACACGCTCACCGTCGCCGGCACCGTCGAGATTCGCGAAGTGCGGCTCAGCCCACTGGCCTCCGGCCGGCTCTCCAGGCTCCTCAAAGACGAAGGCGACTCCGTGCGCACCGGCGATACCGTCGCCGTGCTGGACCAGCCCGGGCTCTCCGCATTGATCGAGCAGCGACGGGCGCTTGCCGAAGCGGCCGCCGCCCGCACCGCCGAGATCCGCGCCGCGGAAGCGGATAGCGCGCGGGCCGCGAATGACCTGGCGCGGGCGCGTGTGCTGCGCCAGCAGGGCATCGCCTCGCCGCAGGAGCTGGACCGGTTGCAGACGGCCGCTGCGACGTCCACTGCACGCCTCGCGTCGGTCCGCGCGTCGGTGCGCGAGTCGCAGGCCGCGCGCGCGGGCGCCGCAGCCACCGAATCCATCCGCGATCAGCTCGTTGTCCTCTCTCCCGCCGACGGCATCGTGCTGACCCGCTTCGCCGAGCGCGGGGAGGTCATCGCCGCTGGCGTGCCGGTGGTGTCGGTAGGCTTGGTCCGCGAGCCGTGGATTCGCGCCTATGTCGGCGAGCGCTACGTCGCCCGCCTCAGGACCGGACAGGTAGTCCATATCCGGGTGGATGGATATCCCGATACGGCGTTCGTCGGGCACATCAGCGAGATCGCACCACGAGCCGAGTTCACGCCACGCGCGGCGCTGACTGAACGCGAGCGCGCCGATCTCGTTTTCGGCATCAAGGTCGCCACCGACGGCGGGAGCGGCCGCCTCAAGGCCGGGATGCCGGTAGAGCTCGAGATACCGTTCTTGCCGTGACCGACGTCGCAGTCGAGACTCGCCATCTGACGCGCCGCTTCGGCTCCATCGTCGCCGTGCGCGATTTGAACCTCACGATCGCCAAAGGCGAAGTCTTCGGGCTCCTCGGCCCCAACGGCTCTGGCAAGACGACCACCATCCGTATGCTGTGCGGGCTGCTGGCACCGTCCGAGGGAACGGCCATCGTGGCGGGGGTCGACGTCCGCGAGGCCCCCGATCGCATCAAGGAACTCATCGGCTACATGTCGCAGCGGTTCGGGCTCTACGAGGATCTCACCGTCGCCGAAAACATGGATTTCTACGCCGGGATCTACGGCCTCGAAGGCCCTGGTAAGCGCGGCCGCATCGCGGACGTGGTGTCATTTTTAGGGCTGGACCGGCGCCTGAATCAGCTCGCCGGCACGTTGTCAGGCGGTTGGAAGCAGCGACTCGGCCTCGCTTGTGCGATGATGCATCAACCCCAAGTGCTGTTCCTCGATGAACCGACAGCCGGCGTGGATCCGGCCGCACGCCGCAGCTTCTGGAAGACCATCCATATGCTCGCGGAGCAAGGCACGACGATCATCGTCACGACGCATTACATGGACGAGGCGGAGCGCTGCACTCGCGTCGCGCTGCTCAGTCAGGGGCACCTCATCGCGCTGGGCCATCCCAGCGAGGTCGCAACGCAAGTTGGAGAGGGAGCAAAAACCCTGGAGGACGCATTCGTCATTCTTCAGGAGCGCGACGAATGAGGCGTTTCATGCCCATGTTTCGGAAAGAGTTCATCCAGATGCGGCGCGACCGCCTCACACTCGGCATCATGGTCGGCATTCCGGTCCTCCAGCTGCTGCTGTTCGGCTACGCGATCCAGACCGACGTGCGCCACATCCCCACGATCGTGCTGGACGAGTCGCGCACGCCGGCGAGCCGCGACGCCATCGCGGCGTTCGAGAACACCGGCAATTTCCGGATTGTGGCCCATGTCAACGGGCGAGACGAGCTCGATGCGTGGATTGCGCGCGGCGACGCGCAGGCGGGCATCGCCATCCCGCACGACTATCCGCGGGACCTCGCGCGCGGCACGACCGCGCAGATCCAGGTCATCGTCGACGCTTCCGACCCGCTATCCTCGCAGGCGGCGCTGGCCGCGGCGGCGGGAGTCGCGCAGGTACGCAATCTGGCCATTCTCTCCGCGGCGGCGCGCCGCCCCGAACTCCCGTTGGAAACGCGCGTTCGGCCCCGCTACAATCCCGGCCTGCGCAGCCCGAATTACATCGTGCCCGGACTCGTGGGGGTGATTCTCACGATGACGATGATCCTCGTTACGGCGATGGCGATCGTGCGGGAGCGGGAGCGCGGCACGCTCGAGCAGCTCATTGTCACGCCGGTCACCAAGACGGAGATGATGCTCGGCAAGATCACGCCCTACGTTGGCGTGGGCCTCGTCCAGATGACGACCGTGCTCCTGCTGGGCCGGTTCGTGTTCGATGTGCCGTTGACGGGGAACGTGCTACTGCTCTACGGCATCGCGCTGGTGTTCATCGTGGCGAGCCTGGCGCTCGGCCTATTCGTCTCGACGCTCGTGCAAACGCAGCAGCAGGCGATGCAGGCGAGTTTCTTCTTCGTCCTCCCGAACATCCTCCTATCCGGTTTCATGTTCCCGCGCCAGGCGATGCCGGCGGTCTTTCAGTGGATCGGCGCGCTCCTGCCGTTGACACACTTCCTCAAGGTGCTGCGCGGTATTCTGCTGAAGGGCGTGGGCGTGCGCGAGTTGTGGAACGAGATGGCGATCCTGCTGGCCTTCGCGGTCGTCCTCATCGCGCTCTCCATTCGGCGATTTCGGAAAACGCTCGACTAGGGCGTGCGTGGTGCGTGGGCCACGCTATGTTCAGCGAATGCCACGGCTCGCTCGTTTTGCCCCCCACACACGCGGCGCCCGCACTCGCATGGTCATGCGACAGCTGGCGGGCCGAGGGATCCGCGATCAGCGTGTGCTCGTGGCGATGCGCTGGCTCCCGCGCGAGTGGTTTCTGCCACCGCACCTTGCGAGCGACGCTTATAACGACGCTCCCCTGCCGATCGGGAACGGCCAGACGATCTCACAACCGTACGTGGTCGCGCTCATGACCGAGCAGCTCGCGCCACGCCGCACGGACCGCATTCTCGAGATCGGAACGGGTTCAGGATATCAGACCGCGATTCTTGCCTACCTCGCGGCCAGCGGCAACGTCTTGACGGTCGAGCGCCTGCCTGACCTTCTGGTCGAAGCCGAGGAGCGATTTCGGCGCCTGGGGCTGACCAACATCGTCACACGCCTGGGCGACGGCGCGGCCGGCTGGCCCGAGGAGGCACCGTTCGACGGGATCCTCGTCGGGGCGGCGGCACCGCGTATTCCGGAGCCGCTGACGACACAACTCGCGCCTGGTGGCCGGCTCGTGATCCCGATCGGTGACCTCGCGTCGCAAGAGCTGGTCATCCTGGAACGGTCCACGCGTGGGGAGCTGGTGCAACGCAATGCGGGCGGCGTGCGCTTCGTCCCGCTGATCTCGCGACTCGCGTTCACGGAGGAGCCGTCGGCGTGATGCTGGGGGCGCACGTCTCGAGCGCGGGCGGCGTGGCGGCCGCGCCGCAACGTGGCGGACAACTGCGGGCCAACGCCATTCAGCTCTTCACCAAGACGCCGAATCAATGGCGTGAGCGAGTACTGGACGCGGACGAGGTCGCGCGATTTCGCAGCGCGGTGATGCGTCACAAGCTCGAAGCAGTCGTGGCGCATGACAGCTATCTGATCAACCTGGCATCGCCTGATCCGGTGCTGCGGGCCCGCAGCATCGAGAGTTTTCGGAAGGAGTTGGAGCGATCACGAACGCTGGGCCTGCGTGCGGTCGTCTCGCATCCCGGCAATTACATGGACGAACGCGAACCGGGGCTCGAGCGCAATGCGCGGGGCTACGCCGAATGCCTGGCCGCGGTGCCCGGCGATCTGGAAGTGTGGATCGAAGGCACAGCGGGATCGGGGACTGCATTGGGAGCGAGGTTCGAAGAGCTGCGGGACTTGCGCAACGCGCTGCCTGACGCAATCCGGACGCGCGTCGGATTCTGCCTCGACACGGCGCACCTCCACGCGGTTGGGTACGACTTGTCGCGCGTCGAGTCGGTGTGGGAGGAGTTCGACCGGGTGATCGGGTTCCGTCTGCTTAAGTGCTTGCACCTCAATGATTCCCGTGCCGCCGCCGCCTCGCGCGTCGACCGCCACGAATGGATCGGCGAGGGGAAGATCGGGCCGGAGCCATTCCGGTGCATCATGCGTGACCCGAATCTCAGCGAGGTCGTTAAGATTATCGAAACGCCGAAGCGGGACGATCCGCTGCGGCACGATCGCCGGATGCTGCGGCGGCTGCGGGCCTACGCCCGCGGCAACACCAGAGCACCTGCCGGCGTATGAAGGAGATCATGCTGAAGCGTTTCGCTCTCGCGATTCTGCTCGCGCTCCAGGCCCTGGGGGGCGGCGCCATCACGCTGGCGCACGCCCGCGACGCGCTTGTTGCCCCGCCTGGCTTTGAAGCGAGCCACACTGCGCGTTGCGCCATTCTCCACGATGAGCTGCGCTGCGCGCTGTGCCATTACGCGAGCGCTCGCGTCATTAATCAGCAGACGTTCACAATGCCCGAACCGATCGGCGTCGTCCGCTTCGCCCCCGAGCCGCCGGCGGTTTCGCTCGCGGCCGTCGTTCGACTCACCGCCCCCGCTCGAGCACCTCCCCTGTTCCTCTCCTGACGCACAGCATCCGCTCCGCATGTGGCGGAGCGATCGGGGTTTCGCACACACAGGAGAGGGAGTTCAACAATGAGACGCACGTTGTGCGTGCTGATGCTGGCGGTGGCGTTCTTCGCCGCCCCGGCAGTCAGCCAGCAACCGACGCAGCGCCAGGTGGATTCGCTGGCGGCGCAGGTACGGCAGCTGCGCGCCAGGCTGGACAGCTTACTTCGGGTCTTGGGCCGGCAGCCTGCGGCACCCGCAGCCGCAGCCGCGCCGGTCGGCGACGATCTCGCGGCATTGCGCGCCGCGGCGAGTCAGGCCGCGGGTGGTGGTGCACGCGATACGGGTCAAGCAGACACGTTGGCACAGGCGATGGGGCGGGAGCGCAATCAGGCTCAGCTCAATCCTGAAATCGGCGTCACGGGCGATATCCGCGGCTATGCGACCGGGCGCGGCGTGCAGCGCGATAACTTCGATCCGCGAGAGTTCGAGGTCGGCTTTCAATCCGCCCTCGACCCCTACTCGCACACCAAGATCTTCATCAGTCTCGAAGACGGACACATCGGTCTGGAGGAAGGGTACGCCTACTGGACCGGCCTGCCGGGACATGTCCGACTCGATGTCGGCAAATACCGCCAGCAATTCGGCGAGCTCAATCGCTGGCACCTCCATGCCGTGCCCGAAACCGAGTATCCACTCGCGATCACGACGTTCCTCGGAGAGGACGGCCTCTCCGGGACGGGGCTTTCGCTCTATCGCGCGTTTGGCGGGCTGGGAACTCACGAGCTCACCGCGCAGGTGACGCGGAGCGCGAGCGACTCGGAGCTGTTCGGGAACAGCGGGAGACCTACGTATCTGCTGCACCTGCTCAACTTCTGGCAGCTCAATCATTCGACATATATGCAGATCGGCGGTACGGGGCTCTATGGCACCGATCCGGACTCGGCGTTGCGCACCAAGGTCGGCGGGCTCGAG
>DASWCE010000073.1:0-17143 GCA_036390255.1 Gemmatimonadales bacterium
CGGAGTCAAGAACCCGATGACGTCGAGGGCGTCGGTGACGAGCGCAATCCGGGGCGTGACCGTCTTGGGGACTCGACAGTTGTCGTAAGTCAGCACGAGCATCGCCGTCGTCTGGAACCGAAGGCCCTCGGGCTGGAAGCGAACCATCGCCACAGTGTCCGATGGCGCGACCGCGGTGATCGTCACCGGCGCGCTGAGCGCCCCGCGCGGGACCACCAGCCAGTTGTGGCGTACTTCAATGAACCCCCCCGCGGGCCCGATCGTCCGGGTCACGGAGTCGTAGGGGAGCGGCCGGCAGGAGACGAGGGAATCGCCGTCCTCGGTCCCGTCGCCGCCGTCGTCGACGTCGGTGCCGTCGTCGGCACCGGGATCCGGCGTGTGCCTTCCAGCCAGCACTACCGAGGGGCGCGCGACGACGCCGACCGGCGATGCGTCCCGGCAGCTCAAGACGAGCGCGGCCGCACCGGCGAGGAGCCCGAGGGGAATCAGGAAACGGCGGACGATCATGCGATGCTCCGAATCGGCTGAAGTTTCTGAAGGCGAGCCTTCATTGGTCGGCAGAGCAGGAAGCATTCCAGTTCGAGTGCTCCACCTAGGCCGCTGATGTGGCGAGAGTTGCGTGCGTGAGCGCGATATACGACTCGGTGCCACAGGGTCGTTTTGACCCTGAGGGTGGGTCGATTGGGACCTCCGCGCGCGCGAAGAGGGCGCTGAGGTCCCGCGTCGCTTCGGCGTGGAGCTGAGACAGGTGGTGCACCTCCGCCCGCTGGATTACTTCGCGGAGCGCCCGTTCGGCGGCCGCGAGATCGCCCTCCGCCGCCCGCAGGACTGCCACGACACGCAGATCCTCGGCGTCGTGAATCGAGTTGGGCACGAAGCCGCGCAGCGCTCCGAGCGCGTCCAGGTCGTGGTGCGCCAAGTCCAGCTCGCCACGCAGGGCGCGGATCTCCGCGCGCGCCCGCAACGCCAGCGCCTGGAGCGTACCATCGCCCGCTGCCTCGGCCCGCTTTACCGCTTTGTCGGCCTCCGCCACCGCGCGGTCGAGAGCTACCATGCCACCGCGTACTGGGAGAAGTGGGTCAGCAGTGCCGCGACGCGCTTTCCCGCGGGGTCGTCCCTAGACGGCTCGTGCTCAAGGACTTTCAGGCCGTCGTCGGTGTACACGATCTCTTTTGGGCTTGACCCGTTCAGCGTGCAGTTCGCGTAGCTCATCACCAGCGCCACGGGCTTGTTGAACGTGAGCCCTTCGGGCTGGAACCGGATGCGGTTCAGCGAATCGGAGGGGGCGACTGCGGTGATCGTCGTTGGCTGCTTGAACGTGCCGCCCGAGATCGACAGCACGTGGCGGCTTACCTTGATGTCCCCGCCGGACGGCCCGATCACGGCAGTGACCGAGTCGTAAGCCATGGGTCGGCAACGCAGCAGGCCGGACGGGGAACTCTGACTCGTGGCGAAAACCGGGCTGGGCAGGTCGGGGGCGACCGGCGTGGGATCGCCGCAGTTCAGCACGAGGACGCCGGCGCTGATCGCCATCGCTGCAAAGCGGAGACGGGACGGCTTCATCTCCCGCACTCCCAATGGGCGTTCACCGACTGGCTCACCAGGCGACGGCATAGTTGGAGAAGTGCTGGAGATCCCCGATGACCCACTTCGCCCACTGGTCAGTGGCCGAGAACAGGTACTCCTGCACATTCAGGGAGTCGGAGACCCGGGCGATCCTGGGAGACTGCGTGCCCCGCGTTTTGCAATTCTTGTAGCTCATCGAGAGCGACGCCGGTTGCCGGAACACGAGGCCTTCGGGCTTGAAGCGAATCCAGCGCACGATGTCCGAGGGTGCCACCGCCGTGATGCTCACGGTGTCGCCGAGCGCCCCAGGTGGAACGTCGAGAGTGTGCGGCCCGACGTTCAACTCTCCCCCCTCCGGGCCGATCACCTGCGTTACCGAGTCGTAGGCCAGCGGGATGCATTGGACGAGGCCGTTGCCCCCGGGCGGCAGCCGCAACCGGAACGCCTGAATGCCGGGGGGTGCCAGGTCGACGCCGACCGGCGACGGTGTGCCGCAGGCCGAGGCGACCAACGTCGTGCCGATGAGCAGTGCGGTAGCAGGATGGCGCAGGTGCAGGCGATGCTCCGAATTCGAGAGGTGACGACCGACGCTGAAAGCAGGAAGCGTTCCGGCGTCGCCTCTGGAGCTACCTCGTTGATTCGTCGGGAGTTGTGCGTGCAGGCGCGATCGGCACGTTGGGGCCCCAGGGTCGTTTCGTCCCTGGGGGCGGGGCGATTTGAACCGGTCGAACGCGAGGCTTAGCTTCCGACCCGGTCCCGATCGCTCAACTGCGACGCTGGAATGCGCCACATCCGCACCAGCGCCAACCATGAATCCGGCCTGATTGTGACTTCGCTGACACGCCGATTGACGGCGGCAACATTGTCCGGGGCATACAGGGTGGCGGCCGGCACATCGGTGTTCCACAGCGCGATGGCGCTGCGCAACTGGCGCGTCGCTGCCTCGCGACTGCGCGTCCGGGCCGCACCCTCCAGCAACCGATCGAGCTGCGGATTGTCGTAGCGGCCGGGGTTCGGCCCGCCGAATCCGCGGCGCGTCCAATTCTGGAGTGTCCCGTCGATGGGCGACGGCCCTGAGGCCCACGCCCACAGCACCGCGTCGAACTGTCCCGCACCCACTCGTTGCTGCACCACGCTGAGATCTACCTCGTCGATGCGAACATCCCACCCGAATGGCTGCAACTGCGCCTGAATCAGACGCGCGTACTGCCGGCGCAGACCGCTCGTGGTGGGCACGAGCAGGTGGAACGCTCGCCGGCCGCGCTGCGCCGCCAGCAGCCGCGCCGCGGCGACGGAGTCGTATGCCAGATTACGGGCCAAGCTAGAGTCCCACAGCGACCAGAGACGTGGCATCGGACCCGGCGGCACCGCCGCGAGATCGCCCCCTCCCCAGACGTTGTGCAGCATGCCGTCGCGATCGAGTGCCATCACCACCGCCCGGCGGAGGTCGCGGTTGCCGAACAGCGGATGTGGAGCGCTCGTGTCTCCAGTCGCTCGCAGGTTGAACGCGAGAAAGCCATACGTGTTGCCGGGGTACGGATAGGTTGCCAGGCTGGCCACCGCACGGACCCGACCCACGTTGGCGGGCGGCCCCAGGACTTCGATCGCGTCCGCCTGTCCGGCGATGAGCTGCGACACCGCGACGTCGAGATTGGGCGTGAAGCGCCAGATCAGCCGGCGCAGGTGCGGCCGCCCGAGGAAGAAGGTCGAATCAGCGGCCAGCTCGAGACTCTCTCCGGCTTTCCACCTTACGAACTGGTACGGGCCGTCGCCGATCGGCTGCCGTCCGAACGGCGCGGCCTGCCACGCCGTGCGCGGCACCGCGCGCAGGAGATGCGCGGGCAGCACGCGCATGTGATAGACCGCATCGTAGAACATTTCGGCGTAGGGACGACGGAACCGAAATACGGCGGTCAGGGAGTCGGGGGCCGTCACAGCGATGATCTCGCGCAGGGCGGACCGCGCTGGCGAGTCGACGGTCGAATCGGAGTAAATGTCGAACGTGAAGGCCACATCGGCCGCTGTGACGGGCACTCCGTCCTGCCACTTCGCTCGTGGGTCGAGGTGGAACGTCAGCGTGACGCTGTCGGTCCAGTCCCATCGGGCCGCGAGCTGCGGGACGAAGGCGTCGTCGCCGATGGTATTGGCCGACATCCCGACGTCGGCAAGCTTGAGGAACAGCTGATCCGACACATCGCGCGCGGTGGCCAGCTGGATGATCGGGGGCAAGAGGATGTCCGGCTCACCTGCGGCCGCAATGACCAGCGTCCCACAATAGTCGCCGCTACATCCGCCGCGCGCCGTGCATCCGATGAGCGAGCCGAGCAGCAGGCCCGCCGCGATCGAGGGGAAGCTTCTGCGTGACGGGTTCATGGAGGGCCAACGATGCGTCCAGTTTCGCGACTTGTACAGTCGCGCCCATCTACATCGACCGAGCGGTCGACTCCACCCACCACCCTTCATCCGGGTCCTCACCCAGGTCGAGAGCGCCGCTCAAGAGGCGCCGCAAGCGCCGCGGTGAGATCGAGAGCCGCCGCGCCGCCTCGCTGCGATTCCCCCCGCTCATCCGTACCGTGGCGCGGACGGCGGCGGCCGTGATCTGGTGCAGCGGCGCGGGGAACGGAATCGGGCCGTCCTGGGTGGACCCGGCGTCCCCGGCAGGCAGGAACTCGTCCGCGCTCAACTCGCCACGGGGCGAGAGGAGCAACGCCCGTTCCAGCGCATTCTTCAGCTCACGGATATTCCCGGGCCAGGGATGGCTGCGGAGCTGGCGGATCACGTCGGGCATCAGGGCGGGGACGGGCAGGCCAAGCTCGTGCGCGAGCCGCGCGAGCAGCGCCCGCGCGACGATCATCAGGTCGTCGCCACGTTCCCGGAGCGGCGGCAGCTTGAGCACGACCGTGCTCAAGCGGAAGAAGAGGTCCTCGCGGAACGTCCCCCCGCGCACGCGCTCCGCGAGATTATGGTTGGCCGCGGCGAGAATGCGGACGTCGACGGCGCGCGACTTGGTGCCGCCAACCCGCCGGATCTCCTTGTCCTCCAAGACGCGCAGCAGCTTGGCCTGGACGGCGAGCGGCAGGTCCGCGATCTCGTCCAGGAAGAGCGTGCCGGTATCGGCGACTTCGAACAGCCCCGGCTTGGCTGCATGCGCATCCGTGAACGAGCCCCGCTCGTGGCCGAACAGTTCGGACTCGATGAGTTGCTCCGGCAGGGCCGAGCAGTTGACGGCAACGAACGGCGCGCCGTGGCGCGGTCCGCCGCCGTGGATCGCTCGCGCGAGGAGCTCCTTCCCGGTCCCCGTCTCGCCGACAATCAGGGCGCCCGCGCTCCGGTGCGGCAGGAGTCGCGCCGCCCGCGCCAGCTCTTTCTTGAGCGCTGGGCTCTCGCCCACGATGGCGGCGAACGCGTCGTCATTCCCGTCGTCCCCCTCCGCCGTGCGCGCCCGTCCGGCGTTCACCGCGGCGCTCACGGCGTTCCGGAAGACCTCGAGATCGTCGGGCAGCGCAAAGTAGTCGTTCGCACCATGGCGCACGACGTGCATGGCCGTCCGTCGTCCCGGGTCCGTGCCTACCACGAGCGCCGGCATGCCGGGCGGGACCCGGTGGCTCCCGAGCCACTGGATCGCGTCCCGCTCAGCGCCACCGGCTGCGACGATGACAGCCACCGTCCCAGGCTGAGGTTTGACGTCGGCCGCCGGCTCGACCAAGTCGATTACGACGCCGAGGTCCTCGGCCAGGTCGTTCCAGAACTCGCCGAACGCAGCCGAGATGACGACCACACTCAGTCGTGGGTTCACGCAGCCTCCATCGCATGTTGCCGAGCCAGGGACGCGCGAAAGGCGTCATAGACGGCCTCGGACCACCACCCCCGGCAGCGCTCGATCTCGGCGAGCGCCGCGTCGAAGCTCAAGGCCGGACGGTAGGCGCGGTCGGTCGTCAGCGCGTCGAACACGTCGACGATCCCCACGACCTGCGCCGACACGGGGATCTCCTCGCCGCGCAGGCGATCGGGATAGCCGGTCCCGTCGTAACGCTCGTGGTGCCAGCGGATGATCGGCTTCAAGTCCCACGGGAAGTCCACTGCCGCGAGTAGCTCGAGGCCCCAGATCGGGTGCATCTGCACGATCTCGAACTCTTCCCGCGTCAGCGGACCAGGCTTGTTCAGAATCTCGTGCGGCACGCGCACTTTGCCGAGATCGTGGAGGTAGGCGCCGAGGCGGATCGTGGTCTGGGCGGTGTCATCGAGCTCGAGCTGGCGGGCGACGGCGAGGGCGCTCTGCGCCACGCGCTCGCAGTGACCGAACGTGTAGCTGTCCGCAGATTCGATCGACTGGCCCCATTCGCGCACGACGTCGAAATACGTCGTCTCGAGCTCGGCCACCTTGCCGCCGACGTGCACGAGGTCCATTCGCGCATCGAGCCGGCGGAACAGGCGGTGCGCCGTGTTCAGCAGCGTCAGCGCATCCTGGTTCCGGCCCATCGTCTGCATCAGCAGCGCCAGTTCGCGCACCGCCTCGGCTTCGTTCAGCACGGAGCCGGCGCTCACGGCCAGCTCGATCGCCGAGCGCAGCCGCGACTCGCCGAGCGCGGGCCGGCCGGTCTCGCGATAGACCATGCCGATGAGCTTGTAGGCTTCCGACTTGTCGGCGCGCAAATCGAGCTGATCGAAGATCGCGAGCGCGGCTTCGGCCATCCGGCGTGCCTCGTCGTAGCGCTCGCGCAGAAGGTACGCCTCGGCGTGATTCGCGAGACACATCCCCTGCAAATACACGTCGCCTGCACGCTCGGCGATCTCGTAACTCTTGCTGAAATAGCTGTCGGCCCAATCGTACTGCCGCAGGTCGGTATGAGCGATGCCAAGATTGACGTATGCCCTGGCCGAGCCATGCTCGTCATTGGTGGCGCGATAGTTCTCGACGGCGCGCTCGTAATGCCGGACAGCCTCGACCAGCTGGCCCCGGATGTTCGCGAGAATGCCGAGGTTCTGTTCGACGCGTGCGAGGAGCTCGCGGGCCTGCCCGCCGCGCTCGAGCGCCTGGAGGAAGTACCCGCGCGCCTCTTCCACCGCGCCCGTGCGCAGCGCTAACCCACCCATCGTGTTCAGGGCTTCAGCGGCGAGGACGTCGTTGCCGAGCGCGCACGCCACCTTGTAGCTGCGGTTACAGAGGTCGCGCGCCCGGGCCGACTCGTTGCGATGATGCAGCACGACGGCGAGCCGCCGCAGCGCCTCGGCGAGAATCGCCTTTTCGCCGGAGCGTTCGGCAGTGGAAATCGCCGCCTCGTAGAGCTGTACGGCTTCGGGGATGCACGCGGCCCGTTCGCGGCTGCGCGCGTCGTGCAGCAGATCGGCTGCCGATCTATTTACCACGCGACAACGTAAGCAGAGAAGTGATTGACCTTACCCGTCACGCGCTTCGACAAGAGATTGTCGAGCGACAGGAGGTACGAGAGGATGTTGAGATTGTCGTCCGTGTACGCAATCTCCTTCGGCAGGAGAAGGCCCAGCAGACTGCAGTTCGAGTAGCTCATCGTCAGCGAGGCGGGCGTGAGGAACTGCAGCCCGTGCGGCTGGAATGTGACGGCGTTGACGCCGAGTCCCGTGGGCGCCGTCATCGTGATCGTGGTCGGGCTGAGCAGCGCGCCCGGCGGGATCACCAGCGTGTGGGGTCCCGCGCTGATGCTACCGCCCTGTCGGCCGATCGTCGCCGTCGATTGGGCGTAGGGGAGATTCGAACAGCGCAGCAGGCCAGTCGGCTTGAGTAACGAGCCGATGAGCGATGCTTCGGGAGTAGGTGTGGCGGGTGACGACGTCGGTGATTCGCTGCAGGACGGCGAGACGAGCAAGACGAGGACTAGGACCGCGAGGGCGCGAACGGCCTTCATGAGCTTCTCCCTAAAGCATGCAGTTCGGAGTATCGGGGGACTTGCCGAGGTACAAAATGGGACTATCCCGGGGTCCATGCGGTGAGAACGGTCACATCAGTGACTACATGGAACTTTATAGGTGACTGCATGGCCCCTTTGCGCCGCATGCCGCGTAACCCCATAGTAGCGGCCATGTCTACGACAACATCGGAGGGCACGCTCGCCAAGCTCGCCAGAGCCCTGGGGCCGAAATACGAAGTCCGCCGCGTCGTGGGCTCCGGCGGGTTCGCCGAAGTCTATGAGGTGTGGGATAAGGACTTAGAGCGCCGGCTGGCGGTGAAGGTGCTGCGGCCCGATGTCGCCTGGACCGCCGGCACGGTCGAGCGCTTCCAGCGCGAGACCCGCGCGGCGGCCCGGCTCGAGCATCCCAACATCCTGCCGATCCATTTCGTCGGCGAGGGCGAAGGACTCGCCTACTACGCGATGCCGTTCGTGGACGGCATGTCGCTCGGCGAGCTGCTCAAGCGCTCCGGGGCGCTGCCGCCCGAGCGCGCGCTCGCGATCATCATCCCGATCCTCGATGCGCTCGATCACGCGCACAAAGCCGGCCTCATCCATCGCGACATCAAGCCCGACAACATCATGCTCGATGTCGCGCGCGGCCGCCCACTGCTCGTCGACTTCGGGATTGCGCGGCGGCTCGACAGCGATGCGCCGGCAGGACTCACGCAGACGGGCCTCGTCATCGGCACGCCGCACTACATGAGCCCCGAGCAGGCACTCGGCGACCCCAACCTGGGCCCCGCGTCCGATCTCTACTCCCTCGGCGCCGTCCTCTTCCAGATGGTGACCGGCGCGCCGCCGTTCGACGGCGAGTCGTCGCAACAGATCGTCGGGAAGCACATCGCCGATCCGCCACCCGCCGCACACGACGTCAACCCAAATGTCCCGCCGGAGTTGTCGGATGTGATCCTGCGCCTGCTCGCGAAGCAGCCGGCCGACCGGTTCCGCTCCGCGGGGGAAGTCATCGCCGCACTCGAGAGCGACAAACAGCCGAGCACGATGCGCTCGCGGGCGAATGCAGCGCAGGCGGCGACTGAATTGCTGGTCAGCGGCGCTCGAACCCAACCCACCGCACGTCGGCAAGGTGGCACGTCCGCACGACCAAGGCGTATTGGCTGGGTCATGCTCGTCATCGCGATCCCTGTGCTCGCGCTCGGCGCGGGCGCGATGTTCTTCCGGCAGCCCAAACTCGTGTTTGAGAATCGCCTGACCGATATGGTCGCGGTACAAGTTGCCGGTGAGGAGCGTCGGATTCTTCCCGGTGGCTCCTTCGAGCTGAAGCTCGAACGCGGCCGCCGGCTCAATCTCTCCTGGCAGCTCGCCTCGAGACTCGGCGTCACACTCGGCGACACGATCGCGATCCCGAGCCCGCGCGGCACCGTGCGCCTCGCCGCGACGGCGCGACCCACGCACGGCGCCTTCTTTGAGCCGCTCATCACCAACGAAACGGGGGAGCCGTTGTCGATCACGGTAAACGCGGGGCTCGCCGGCGCGCAGCGGTGCGGCTGCACGATTCCGCCCGGCGTCGTGCGGATGGCGATCGGCTACTATCCGCTGTTCGAGAACTCGACCGTCCGCGCCGACGCCGTCGCCGGGGGCCGCTCGGCCACATTTCGCGATCTGGGGAAGCAGGTGGATGTATCGCGCGGGACAGTGGGATTGCTGTTCAAGGCCGAAGACCTGCGTTAACTCTTCGGCGGCACCGGCCCCGGCACGGCATTCGCCACCGGCTTGAGCGAGCGCAGGTAGGCAAACACCGCCCGCAAATCGTCATCCGTCATCTGGCCGTAATCCTGCCACGGCATCGGCGGCAGCACCGCGCGTCCACTCCCCAGGTGCTTGCCCGTCCGCATCGTCTGGATGAACAGCTCCGGCGTCCAGGCGGCGAGCCCCGTCTCATGGGGCGTGAGATTGGCGGCGAAACTGGTGCCCCACGGTCCGGCCCACGCGGTGCCGTCGGCGTTGCTCAATGCCGCCCATCCCGCGGGGTTCGGCAAGCCCGCCGGCAGCGCGGGCACCGGCGCAGCCGCGGGGTAGCCCGCGAGCAATCGCGTCGTGTCGAGACTCATGCTCGTCGCCGTGAAAATCTTCGCCGTGTGGCAATCGTTACAGCCCCCGACGTTCGCGAGATACTGGCCGCGAAGGGCAGGATCTTGCGGGCGATTGCACGCGGCGAGGGTCAGCAACACGAGCGCGATCTGGCAGCGCGACATGACGGGCTCCTAGTGGTAGAGGGCGATGATGCGATCAAAACTCTCTGCAGTCGCTGCTGGCAGGACGAGCGTCATCTCAGCATCGGATGGCAGGATGCCAACTGTCGCCCCATTCGGCCACTCGCGAGCTCGCCAGCGGCGGGAACCGGGCAGTGCTGGCAGCGCCAGCGCGCGGTCGTTCCAGTCGAGCACGTGCACGAACACGGTGTCACCGCGCTGCGTCGTCACACCCCAGCTGCGCGGCGCAATCGGGCCCACGCGTGTGCCGTAAATCGAGCCTCCGAAGCGCGACATCCAGTCTCCGATCGCATGGAGTCGCTCCTCTGCTTCGCGTGGGATCGTGCCGTCGGGGCGCGGGCCGATATTGAGCAAGAGATTGGCGCCCTGCCCCGCCGCCTTCACGAGATAATGGATCAGATCACGCACCGATTTGTAGTTGTGATCGGTGAGATTGAAGCCCCACGAATCGTTCATCGTGAGCGAGGTCTCGAGCGGCAAGCCGCCGATCGTCTGCGTATTGAAGCCGGCGGTGTTCGCGCCGGGCAGATCCTGCTCGAACGTCTGCACGTCCTCGCCCGGGAGCGGCGCCCGGTGATGATTCGGGATGATGAGCGCCGCGGGCTGCAGCCGATGGATCAGCGCGTACGTCTGCGGGAGCCGCCAATCGGCGTCCGGTTTGTCCCACATGCCGTCGAACCAGATGCCGCCCACGGGTCCATAGTTCGTGAGCAGCTCCGTGAGCTGGGCGTCGAGAAAATCGAGATAGCGGTTCCAGTCCCCGCCCTCGGGACGTCCCGTTTTGTGACCGGTCGAGCCGCGTGGCCAATAGTCGGGGTGATGCCAATCGAGCTGGGAGTAATAGAAGAAGAGCTTGATGCCCTGGCGGCGACATTCGTCGGCCAGCTCTTTTAACGGATCACGCTGGAACGGCGTCCAATCTGCGACGTTGTAGCGCGTGGCCCGCGTCGCGAACATCGAGAAACCGTCGTGGTGACGCGAGGTGATCGTGATGTACTTCATGCCCGCGCTCTTGGCGAGCGTGACCCAGCCCCGCGCGTCGAACTTTGCAGGATTGAACGTGGACGCCAGCCACTCGTAGTCGGGGACCGCGATCGGGCGATTTTGCATCACCCACTCCCCCTGGCCGAGGAGACTGTAGACGCCCCAGTGGATGAACATGCCGAACCTGGCGTCGCGAAACCATTCGCGCGACGCGACGCGCTCGGCGGGGATCGAATCCCTACCTTGTGAGAGGGCGAGGGAGACTAAGAGGACCGTGAGAATGGCTTCAAACTGAGGTATATTGAGGAAGATGCTAGCCCTATTGCTGTTGCTCGCTCAGTCGCCTGTCACCGTGCATCTCAATCACGACAACTTCGCGATCGGTGATCGCGCCCGTGTCTACGTCGAATCGGCGCAAGACGGTTATCTCGTCGTCCTGCACGCCGACCCCGAAGGCCGCGTTCGCGTGCTGTTCCCGCTCGACCCGCGTGATGACGACTTCATCCGCGGGGGGAAACGTTTCGAGGTCCGCGGCCGCGCCGACCGCGACGCCTTCCAGATAGAGGCAGATGAAGGATCGGGCACCGTGCTGGCCGCCGTGGCCAAAGACCCGTTCACCTTCGACAGCTTCGTCCGCAACGATCACTGGGACTTTCGCGCGCTGGGAGGACCGTCGACCAGCGTGCGCGATGATCCTCAAGCAAAGCTGGTCGACATCGTGCAACGGATGGCTGGCGATTCTACGGGCCGGTTCGAGTACGACGTGACGACGTACGTGGTGAACGGAAGTCGCGTCGCCTCGCGGTATGGCTACGGGTACGGATGGGGTTCTCCGTACTATTACGGCGGCGGTTTCTACAATCCCTTCTGCTTCGATCCGTTCTGGGGCTGGGCGAGTTGCTTTGGCTATGGATTCGGTTACCCGTATGGGTATCGATTTAGTTTTGGTTTTGGCTTCGCCTGGCGCTACCCCTACACCCGGTACCGTCCGTTCCCGCCATTGGTGTTCACCAGGCCGCTGCCGCGCGTTCGGTATGAGCCTGTGCCGGTGCGGCCACGCACCGGATGGAGTAACCCGGCTCCGGTCCGCACACGCGACATCGCGCCGCGCATCTTCTCGCGGCCACATCCGCGGGCGTCGGGGGGGGGCGGTTGGAGCCGACCCAGCGTGTCGCGCGGCGGTGGTTCTGGACGGTCATTGGGAGGCGGGGGCGGCAGGCGGCATTAAGCAGGCTCAGCAAACAATCCCACCTCCGAAATCGCTGGACACACAGGCGCCTGTGTAACTCGCAGGCGCACGCGCGACGCGGTCACGCGCGGCCCGCGAATCAAGCGGCAGCTGCCGATACTCGTCGCGCCGGCGAATTCGGTCCATCCGCCATCGCGCCATATATCGACAATTATGGATTCGACGCGTTGGCCGAGGGGCAGGTATTCGCGGATGCGCACGACGTTGAAGGTCGTCGGGTATGCCAAGTCGAACAAGAGGCTCGGCGTCTTCACGTCGTCGTCGGTCGCCCAGTAGGCATCGCGCCGGCCATCGAGCACGTTGGCGGGGGCAAATCGGCGATCGCGCCCGCGCCAATTGTCAGCACTGACCCGCGCGCCCGCCGCGAGATTGCCCGTGAATGTTGCGTCGATAATCCGCCGGAACTCGCGCAGTGATCGCGCATCGTTCTCGTGAATCTGGCCGCGCCGATCGGGCGGCAAGTTGAGCAAGAACGACGCGCCCCGGCCGACTGACGAGTAGTAGAGATCAACGAGCTGCTGTGGCGTCTTCACCTGGTCGTCTTCATGCTTGTGGTAAAACCAGCCCGGCCGGATCGACGCGTCGCACTCGGCCGGCACCCAGTGCGTGCCGGGCCGATCGCCGCGATTTAGTCGTGTGACATCGGCGCGCCCCGGCGCGAAATCGGCACTGTTCTGTGTCGCCCAGCACGTTTCGCCCGCGATGCCGCGCTCGTTGCCCACCCAGCGGACGTCGGGCCCGGCGTCGCTGAACAGCACCGTATTGGGCTGGAGATCTCGCACGATCTGCCAGGTATTCGGCCAGTCGTAGTAGGTACGGTTGTCGATCTCGCGCCGCTCGTAGGCACCGCCGTAGTAGCCGTCGCCCCCGTTCGCGCCGTCGAAGAAGATCTCGAACACGGGCCCGTACTCCGTCAGCAGCTCGCGCAACTGATTGCGGTAGTAGACGAGGTACTCAGGCGTGCCGTAGTCCTTATGATTGCGATCCCACGGCGAGAGGTAGATGCCGAACCGCACTCCCTGCCGAGCGCAGGCCGCGGAAATCTCCTTCACGACGTCACGCTTAAAAGGACTATTCTTGACCGAGTGCTCCGTGTACCGCGACGGCCACAGGCAAAAGCCATCGTGGTGCTTGCAGGTGAGGATCAGGCCCTTCATTCCGCCATCTTTCGCCGCGCCGACGACCTGGTCGGCATCGAAGGCGGTCGGATTGAACAGCGCAGGCGACTCGTCCCCGTCGCCCCATTCGCGGTTCGTGAACGTATTGACGGTGAAGTGCAGGAAGCCGTAGAACTCGAGCTCGTGCCAGGCCAACTGACGGGGGCTGGGGCCCGGGGGGTAGGGCACGGGAGGCTCGACGAAGGTCGATCGCGCCAATCCCGCGGCACTCAGTGATGTGCCAACGAACTCGCGCCGATTCATCAGCGCGCCACCTTCGCCACCGTATCCCACGTGCGCGTGGTCTGGTCTTTGCCGAATGTCTTCTCGATCAGCGTCATGAACACCGGCCCCTTCGGGTTCGGCAGATAGACGCTGAAGATCTCCCCATCCGTCATCGTGAGAATCCGCGCACCGTCCATTTCGACCGGCAGCTTGATCTTGGCCGCCGGCCGGCCGCGCAGAAATGTGACGATGCGCTTGGCCATGGGACTCACCCGAAACGGCGCGTACGGATCGGTCGCAAGCATTTTTCGGAGCTGCTCGACGGGTCGGACAATCGTGAGAAACGCCTGTCCCAGCCGCTCCTGCATGGCGGCTTCCGCCTTTTGCTGGAGGGCCTGTTCCGAGCTGCTACGGGCATCGAAGACCACGTTGCCACTCCCAAGCACCGTCTTTACTTCAGCAAAGCCTGCAGCCTCGAACGCGGCCTTCAACGCTGGCATCTTGCAGTTGGTTGGCATGACGCCCCGGAGGAAAGCGGCATAGCGTGGCATGGCTGAAAGTTAGCGTCTTGTCGAATTTGCCGAACCTCGAACGACTACTGAGTGAGGCAGGCATATTTCGGACTCTCTGGGAGGATGCAATGAAATTCTTGTGCTTGATTTACCAGGAAGAGAAGCAGGAGGCGAACGTCCCGCGGGACGAGATCGAGCAGGCGAAGAAGGACTACTGGGCATTCGCCGAAGGCATCAAGAAAACGGGCAATTACGTGGGCTCGCACGGGCTGCAGCACACCGAGCAGGCGACGACCGTGCGCGTCCGCAACGGCAAAGTCTCCGCCACCGACGGTCCTTTCGCCGAGACCAAGGAACAGCTCGGCGGCTACTTCCTGATCGAAGCGAAGGATCGGAACGAGGCCATCCAAATCGCGAGCCGCATTCCGTCGGCGAAGTGGGGCTCGGTCGAGGTTCGCCCTGTTTGGTCGGAAAACGGCAAATAACATCCTAGGAGGAACCATGCGATACCTGTGCTTGATCTACGAGGACGAGAAGTGGTGGGAGAAGGCTTCAGAAGCCGATCTGCAGAAAGGCATGGCCGATTACAACGCCTTCACCGAGAGCATCAAGAAGAGCGGGAAATACATCGGCGGTGAAGCGCTGCAGCCGACCAAGGCCGCGACGTCGGTTCGTATCCGGAACGGCAAGCTCTCCACCACCGACGGACCCTACGTGGAGACGAAGGAGCAGCTCGGCGGCTACTACCTGATCAACGCAAAGGACTTGAACGACGCGGTCCAGGTGGCCTCGCGGATTCCCGGCGCGCAGCATGGCACCGTTGAGGTGCGCCCAATCATGGAGTTCAACCAACCGTAGACACGATCGAGTCGGTCTACCGCGCCGAATCCCGCCGCGTCCTGGCCACCTTGATCCGCCTCCTCGGCGACTTCGACCTCGCCGAGGAGGCGCTGCAAGATGCGTTCGCGGCGGCGGTGGAGCGCTGGCCGGTCGAAGGCGTGCCGGCGAATCCGCGCTCGTGGCTCATCTCCACTGGCCGATTCAAGGCGATCGACCGGCTGCGCAAGACGCGCCGCGAAGTAGGCGATGAGGCCGACGTGCCGCTGGAGCTGAGCGACACCGAGGACTACGACGTCGCGGACGATCGCCTGCGGCTGATTTTCACCTGTTGTCACCCCGCTCTGCATCCCGACGCGCAAGTCGCCATGACGCTGCGCGAGGTGTGCGGGCTGACGACCGAGCAGGTGGCCGCTGCGTTCCTCACCACCGCGCCGACGCTCGCGCAGCGCATCGTCCGCGCAAAGTCGAAGATCCGTGACGCGCGCATTCCCTATGAAGTACCGTCCCTGCCCGATCTTCCTGAGCGCCTGGCGAGCGTGCTGCACGTGGTCTATCTCGTCTTCAACCAGGGCTACTTCACGCGCGCCGATCTCGCGACGGAAGCGATTCGGGTCGGCCGGCTGCTCGTCGATCTACTTCCCGAGCCCGAAGCGATCGGTCTCTTGGCGCTGATGCTGTTGCACGATGCCCGCCGCGTCACGCGGACAACGGCGGCGGGTGTGTTGATTCCGCTCGAGGAGCAGGACCGCGCACAGTGGAACCAGGAACAGATAAAGGAAGGGGTGGCGCTGGTGCGCCGCGCGTTCGAAACGCGCCGCGCGGGTCCTTTCGCTTTACAAGCCGCCATCGCAGCCGTGCACGCCGAGGCTCGGTCTTCCGCCGCCACGGATTGGAGCGAGATCGTGGGGCTGTACGACGTGTTGCTCCGAATGGAGCCGTCGCCCGTCGTCGCGCTGAACCGCGCGGCCGCAGTCGCGATGCGCGATGGTCCCGAGCACGGGCTCGCGCTCATCGACGCGATTCTCGCGCGCGGTGAGCTCGAGGCGTACCACCTGGTTCACGCCGCGCGGGCGGATCTTTTTAGGCGACTAGGCCGTAAAGCGGAGGCGACTACGGCTTACAAACGAGCGCTCGAATTGGCGGTCGAGGAGCCGGAGCGACGCCTGCTCGAACGACGATTGCAGGAGCTCTGACGCTCAGTCTTCCGGATACCAGTTCTTGTCCCACGCGTGAGGCTTGAGCTTCGCCAGCATCCCCGCGGGCAACGCGCCTTTCGTGGACGCCATCGTGTTCTGGCGTACGTGCGCCGGCCGGCGCATCCCAGGAATCACCGTCGATACGTCGGGCGATGACAGACAGAAACGCAGCGCCAGCTCGGGCAACGTTTCGACCTGGTCATCGAGCACGCCGGCCAGCGCCTTCGCGCGCCGCTCCGCTTCGGCTTTGCGATCGCCGGCGAAGTAGCCCGCGCGCCAGTCACCGGCTGGAAACTTCGTATCGGCTTTGATCCGGCCGGTCAGCGCACCTTCGTCGAACGGCACGCGGACGATGATACCTAACGGTTTCTGTTTGGCGAGCGCGAACAGCGCTTTCTCAGGAGAGCGGTCGTAGATGTTGTAGATCACCTGCGCGGTTTCGAACACTGGATCCGCCAGGACGCGAAGCGCCGTCTCCGGCGCGTGATCGTTGATCGAAATCCCCCAGTGCAGTACCTTCCCTTCTTTTTTGAGCCGCACGATCTGTCGGTAAGACGCTTCCCAATCGCGATCCTGCAGCCAGGCGTCATTCCACACGTGCAGCTGCTGCACGTGCAGTGCATCCATGCGGAGGTTTTTGAGGGACTGCTCGGTGCAGGACGCGATGTACTCGGCCGGGAAGACGTCAGCCAGTTTGGAGCTCGCTTTGCCGGGCCATTCCCGATTCTGCGGCGGGATTTTCGTCGCGACCATCGCGCGACCCGCGCGGATCTCGTGCACCAGCTCTTCGCCGATCACGCGCTCGCTGTGCCCGGCGCCGTACGCCAGCGCCGTATCGAAGAAAGTGATGCCCTGCGCGATCGCTTCGTGCAGCGCCTTGCGGCCCTCGGCGTCATCCACGCCGCGCCACATCTCGCCGCCGAGTCCCCAGGCGCCGAAGCCGATCTCGCTGACGCGGTAGCCCGTCATGCCGAGTGGTCGAGTTTTCATGGCCGCGCTCCCCCCCCGGCGTCCAAGCCGCCGCTGATCACGTCGCGGAGCGGCGTGCGCCGCAATTCGGTGGCGAACGCTGGGACCGCTTTCGTCATCAAGTCGGAGAAACGCGTCGAGGCCTCCGCGAGCCGTCCGGCCAGCACGTCGTGGACCGCGACCTGCTGGGCTGTGGGCGCGAAGTCCGCCCCGTTCTCCGCCATGTCAGACTGCAGGGCGGCGAGCCGGCCATAGAGCTGCATCGGGTTCCGGAACGCATCCTCACG
>DASWCE010000074.1:0-2129 GCA_036390255.1 Gemmatimonadales bacterium
CAATGGACATCCAACGAACTGCACAAGGCTCGGTCGCGGATCTGCTCCCGATCATGGGGGTGGTCTTCATAGCGTTCCTCGTCATCGGTCTGGCGATGCCGGTGCTGCCACTTCATGTGCACCAGGGCCTTGGCCTTAGCACCTTCGTTGTGGGTCTGGTCGCCGGCAGCCAGTTCGCCGCGTCGCTCGTCTCTCGGGTGTGGGCGGGCCGGCATGCGGATAGCCGGGGCGCGAAGCACACCGTTGTGGTCGGCCTGGTCGCCGCAGCCGCGGCCGGGCTTCTCTACCTGTTATCACTGCGCTTCGTCAGCACGCCCGCGACCTCCGTGACGATCTTGCTACTTGGACGGGCGCTACTCGGCGCAGGGGAAAGCTTCATCATCACGGGAGCGCAGAGCTGGGGGCTGACGCTCGCCGGGCCGCAGAACACCGGCAAGGTCTTGGCCTGGATGGGGACCGCGATGTACGCCGCCTTCGCCCTCGGCGCACCGGCTGGCACGGCCCTGTACGCCGGCTACGGCTTTGCCGCGATCGCGCTCGCGACGACGCTGGTGCCGCTTGCCACCCTGCTGCTGGTCGCCCCGGTCCGCCCTGTCGCGCCGACAACGCACGTCCGCTCGGGGTTGACCAAAGTAATCGCTGCCGTGTGGGTGCCGGGAGTCGGCCTGGCGCTGAGCAGTGTCGGCTTCGGCGCGATCACCGCATTCGTCTCGCTCCTCTTCGCGGCGCGCGGGTGGACCGTCTGGCCCGCCTTTACCGCGTTCGCAGTCACCTTCATCTTCGCGCGCGTGTTTTTTGGCCATCTGGCGGACAGCGTCGGCGGCGCCAAGATCGCGTTGATTTGCGCGCTGATCGAAGCAGCGGGTCAGGCGTTGATCTGGCTCGCCCCCTCGTCCGCGATGGCTTTGGTCGGAGCCGCTCTTACGGGTTTCGGCTACTCGCTTGTCTATCCGGGTTTTGGCGTCGAAGCGGTTCGCCGTGCGCCACCGGAGAGCCGAGGCCTCGCGATGGGAGCCTACACCGCGTTTCTCGACGTGACGCTCGGGTTCGCCAGTCCGGCGCTGGGACTGATCGCCAGTGTGGTCGGACTGGGCGCAGTGTTCCTTGCCGGTGCGCTGTCCGTGCTCTGCGCTTCGGTGATCGCAATGCGTCTTCTCTATGCGCGAACGCCTTTGGAACACGGTCCACGCACGAGGAAATCGAAAGGAGATCGAAGTGAAAATTCTCGCCGCGACGATCGCGTCGCTTTTTGTAATCGTCACGTTGTCCACTCAAGCGGAGCCGACAATGGCCGGACCGGGAGCGAAGCCAATGCTGCCGCTTGACGACATCCGGATGGTCGCACCGGCCCTAGAGAAGTACACGCAAGGCCGTCTTTTCGGTGAGGTATGGAAGCGGCCTGGCCTTTCGCCGCGGGACCGGAGCATCGTCACGGTCGCCGCGCTGATCGCGCGCAACCAGACGATCGAGATGCCTTACTACGTCAACTTGGCGCTCGATAACGGAGTCAAACCGCGCGAGATTTCCGAGATCATCACGCATCTGGCGTTCTACTCCGGCTGGGCGAACGCCATGTCGGCGGTCGCGGTCGCGAAGGACGTCTTTGCCAAGCGCGGAATCGGGGCGGATCAGCTCCCGCAGGCTTTACCTGCGCTTCTTCCGCTCGACGAGGCCGCCGAGGCGCAACGCGCGGCGCGCGTCGGAGAGCAGTTCGGCACGGTGGCTCCGGGAATCGTGCAGTACACCACCGATGTCCTCTTCCGCAACCTTTGGCTGCGTCCCGATCTCGCGCCCCGGGATCGCAGTCTGGTCACAGTCAGCGCTTTAATTGCTTCCGGTCAGGTCGCTCAGGTCCCCTACCACCTCAACCGGGCAATGGATAACGGCCTGACGCAGGCGCAGGCTTCGGAGGTCATCACGCACCTCGCTTTCTACGTCGGCTGGCCCAACGCCTTCTCGGCGCTACCGGTCGCTAAGGACATCTTTGAGAACCGTGCTCGCTAACATGGACAAATCGATCGCAACGCTAATGCTCGTCGCTCGACCGGATGAAGAGCGCGAAGTAGACGGAGGCACCCAATGAGCACATTCACGGTCAACGGAAAACCGCACAGCTTCGACGGCGATCC
>DASWCE010000075.1:0-2168 GCA_036390255.1 Gemmatimonadales bacterium
GATGCGGCGCCAGGACTCGATCTGCATCACGTAGGTCAGGAACACCAGAACGACAGAGCCCGCGATCCAGGCCGGCGCAATCGTGAGCGTGACGTGGAGTGAGCGAAATTCCGACCAGTTGCGTGCGATCGACCGGCCCACGAAGGCCACGACCGCCAGTGTGACGAGGCCCTGGACCGCCCAGAGCCAGCGTCGGGCGATCAAGTCTTCACGAACTTGTAGGCGACCGACCGCGCGAGCATCCACCAGGGCGCGGGAATCGGTGGATAGAAGTACGTGCCGCCCCAATCCACGAGGCGGAACCCGTTCATCTCGCCCAAACGGCTGATCGTCTGGCGCGTCCAACTGTAGATGTGCCCCTGCCGGTCCGGGACGCGGAAGAGATTCCAGATGATCTCCTTCACGTGATAAGGATTGGGCACGGAGACCATCCACACGCCGCCGGGTCTGAGAACTCGATGGATCTCGCCCGCCGTACTGTACGCGGTCGGCGTGTGTTCGAGGACCTCGACCATGAAGACGTAGTCGAAGGACGCATCCGGAAACGGCAGTCCGCTCGTGATATCGTGAATCAAGATGTCGGGCGCGGCGAACTCGGGGGCAATGTCGAGTCCCTGATACTTCACGTCGCGCGGCAGGTACTTGCGAAGATCGCCGTTGCGTGAGCCGATGTCGAGCACCGCGCTGCCCGGGCGTACTTGCGCCAGCTGCATGTGCTTGCGAAACCGCATCCGCTCTTCGCCGGCGTTCCGCCAGTTATGGCGGTCGCGATAGAACTTGGTGAGCTCGGGTGACGACGGGGCGATCGGTGTATTCATGGTTCGAAAAATACCATGCCCGGAAACCCCGGGAAAGTCGTAGCTTTGTGAAGCTGCCATGCGCATCCTCCACGTGGTCACCGCTTTCCCGCGCACGCCGGACGATGTGATCGTACCCTGGCTCGTGGAGCTGCTGAAGCGGCTGCAGGCGGCGGGACACGACGTGGAGGTGTTCACCTCGTCATACCGCGGCGCGCCCGATCAGGTGTTCGCGGGGATCCCCGTGCATCGGTTTCGGTACTTCCTGCGACGCTGGGAGAACCTGACACACGAGGAGACGGCGCCGGATCGGATGAAGCGGTCGCTCTTGTATCGCCTTATGCCCGCCTGTTTCGTGCTCGCCGGCATGGTGGCCATCTGGCGGCTGTGTCGCCGAGGGCGCTACGACGTCATCCATGTGCACTGGCCGCTGCCGCTGGCGCTGTTCGGATGGGCAGCGCAGCGTGCCTGCCCCGCGCGCCTGGTCACGACGTTCTACGGTGTGGAGCTGCGGTGGGTGAAGGGGACCCTGCCCTTCCTCAAGGGCTTTCTCGCGTGGGCCGCGCGACGCTCGGACCGCGTGGTCGCGATCTCGAACTATACCGCGGGTGAGCTGCGAGAGCTCGCCGACGTGCCCATCGAGGTCATTCCCTACACGGCGTCGCTTCCCGAGGTGAACGCCTCCTCGGCGGCGCGGGACGGCGCTGGGCCGGTGCTCTTCGTGGGCCGGCTGGTGGAGCGCAAGGGCGTCGCCCATCTGATCGAGGCGATTGCACGTTTGGGGCCCACGGGGCCGCCGCTCGAAATCGTAGGCGAAGGGCCGGAGCGCCCCGCGTTGGAAGCGCTGGCGCAGCGGCTCGGCGTCGCCCAACAGGTGATGTTCCGAGGGAAGGTCGCGCCCCACGAGCTGCAGGCGAGCTACGCGCGGGCAGCCGTGTGTGTGCTGCCGTCGGTGCTCGACACCCGCGGAGACACGGAGGGCCTGGGCGTCGTGCTGCTCGAGGCGATGAGCCATGGGACGCCGGTGATCGCGAGCCGGGTCGGCGGCATCCCGGACATCGTGGCGGACGGCGTGTCGGGGCTGCTGGTTCCGCCGGGAGACGCGGACGCGCTGGCGGCGGCGGTGCGGCGGGTGCGTGACGACCCCGCCTTGGCGCGACGGTTGGGGGAGGCTGGCCGCCGCCGGTTGCGCGAGCAGTTCAGCTGGCAGGCGATCGTGCAGCGATGGCTGAATCTCTACGCGGGGCTCGTGCCCCGGGCCCGCTAGTGCCGTTCCAACTATTCGCGCCAAGTCAACGCGTTCGGCGAATCAAGTTGGAACGGCACTAGGCGCTGCCGCGGCCTACCGCCGGGGGCGGCACATCGTCGGGT
>DASWCE010000076.1:0-8280 GCA_036390255.1 Gemmatimonadales bacterium
CCAGGCCCTTGTCGGCCGAGACCTTTGTCAGTGCGGCGGTCAGCGTCGTCTTGCCAT
Organism: Gemmatimonadales bacterium; assembly: GCA_036390255.1. Classification (GTDB taxonomy): domain Bacteria; phylum Gemmatimonadota; class Gemmatimonadetes; order Gemmatimonadales; family GWC2-71-9; genus 20CM-2-65-7. The sequence continues at coordinate 58 of DASWCE010000076.1, forward strand.
GGTCCACGTGGCCGATCGTCCCGACGTTCACGTGGGGCTTGGTACGTTCAAACTTTGCCTTTGCCATGTTCTCCTCGTATAGGGCTTTCTGCTTTCAGCCATCTGCCATCAGCAGACGGCTGATGGCTGACGGCTCACTTCCCAGAGCTCGCGACCGGGATTGAACCGGTGACCTCGTCCTTACCAAGGACGCGCTCTACCGACTGAGCTACGCGAGCGTTTTGCCCAGAGCGGGCGACGGGGCTCGAACCCGCGACCCTCAGCTTGGAAGGCTGATGCTCTACCAACTGAGCTACGCCCGCGTGCGCCCGCGCGGCGCGCGCTACAAAGTGGTGGGGGAAGGATTCGAACCTTCGTAGCGCTAAGCGCGGCAGATTTACAGTCTGCTCCCTTTGGCCGCTCGGGCACCCCACCGCGCCCTCGCCTCGCGAGACTTCCCCTGACAACAGACCCCGCGTGTCGCCGCGCGCGGGGTTTGTTGGTTCCTCGAATTCTTCGTTCTTCGGCAGTGAGCTGACGAAGGGACTCGAACCCTTAACCTGCTGATTACAAATCAGCTGCTCTACCATTGAGCTACGTCAGCTGGTCAAGGCTCAAATCCTACAGACTCGTATCTTAGACGGGGCGTGCGACTATGGCAAGGGTAGGACTTCGAACGACTTAGGCCCCGTCAGCCGACTCGCCACTTGGTCCCGGTCGGCGTGTCTTCGATCTCGACGCCGCGGGCCTGGAGCTCGGCCCGGATCGCGTCGGCGGCCTTGAAATCCTTGGACTTACGCGCCTGGTTGCGCGCCGCAACGCGCTCGGCCACCCAGTCAGCCAGTTCGGCGTTCACGGCACGCTGGGTCGGCAAGACGTCGAATACATCCATGAGCCGATCGAACGCCTTGAGGGCAAATGACGCCCCGCCCCCACCCTGATCCAGCTCTCGGTTGGCGATCCGTACGAAATCGAAGAGCGCTGCGATTGCTCTGGGAGCGTTCAGGTCATCGTTCAAGGCGGCGTGCACGTCCGTGTCAACTGATGAGCTGATTTTTTTCAGCGGCTCGTCCCTTCTTTGGTTTCGCGACTCACGCTCCAGTCGTTCACGGAATTCTCCAAGTCGCTTCACGCCCTCCGCAGCACCAGCGAGTGCGTCGTCGTTGAAATCGACGGGTTGGCGATAGTGCGTCTGAAAGAACAGCAGCCGCACCGCCGCCGCATCGACGCCTTGCTCTCGCAAGTCGCGCGCGGTGAGAAAATTGCCGTGGCGCTTTGACATTTTCGTGCCGCGCACATTGAGAAACTCGCCGTGCACCCAATGCCGTGCGAACGGCTGCCCCGTCGCGCCCTCCGACTGCGCGATCTCATTCTCGTGATGCGGGAAAATCAGATCGATGCCGCCGGCGTGGATATCGAGCGTCTGAACGCCGCAGCACTTCCGGATCTCGTCGAGTGACATCGCCGAGCATTCGAGGTGCCAGCCCGGACGACCGCGCCCAAATGGCGCATCCCACGCGGCGCCCACCGCTTCGTCCTCGGCGTCGGCTTTCTTCCAGAGAGCGAAATCGCTCGGATCTCCCTTGGCGTACTCATCACTGGCGACGCGTGCGCCGACTTTGATCTCGCGCTTGTCGAGCTGAGACAGGCGGCCGTAGCTCGGAAACTTGCTGATCGCGAAGTAGACCGAGCCGTCCTCTCCTTTATATGCGACCCCGCGCTCGAGCAGTTTCGAGACCAGCGCAATCATCTGCGGCATGTATTCCGTGGCCGGCGTATAGACGTGGGCCGGCTTGATGCGCAGATAGTCGCGGTCCTCAAAGAATGCCTTCGTGAACGGCGCCGTGTGCTCTGTGAGCTTCTTTCCCGCCTGACGCGCGGCCTTGATGGTCCGGTCATCCACGTCGGTGAGATTCATGATGTGGAACACATCGTAGCCGGACTGCCCGACCCAGCGTCGCAGCAAATCTTCGAATAGAAACGTGCGGAAGTTACCGATGTGGGCGTAGTTCCAGACGGTGGGACCGCAGGTGTAGAGCGTGACTCGCGGCGGCGCGAGCGGGACGAGCGGCTCGACGCGGCGGGTCAGCGTATTGAACAGCGAAAGCCTGGAAGGAGCGGGCGCCGTCATTGACGGCGAAACGTACTAGTGGACGTCGTGGGTTTCCAGCACGATCTCCTCGAGCGACTTGACGCGAACGCGCGAGGCTCGGACCGGCAGGCGATGCGCCCGGCACAGCGCCAATGCGGCCTCCACCGTCCTTCCGGCAAGCGGCGTTTCGATCCCGGCCACGGTCAGGCGAAAGCCGGGCGGTGGTGCCGGGGGTGGGGCATCCAGAATCACCTCGAGCACCCGCTCGCCCAAGAGTGTTGCCAGCGGACCGGCGCGCACGATGCGACCGTCTCGCAGCACTAACACGCGGGCAGCCAGCCGCTCGAGCACAGCCGGATCGCGCGACGTGATCAGCACGGCGACCCCCGTCGCGGCGAGTGCGGCGATGCGGCCGCGCAAGTCGCGGCGCGCAAACGCGTCCAGCCCAGACAACATCTCGTCGAGCAACAGGACGCGGCGTCCGCCCAAGGCCGCCTGCGCGAGGTTCAGGCGATGCAGGTCCGCCTGCCCCAACGCCTCGACGCGCAAGTCGGCGGACGGCGCCAAGCCGGCGATTTCCAGCGCCTCTCGCATCAGACCGAGGGGTGGACGGACCCTACGCATCGAGTAATGGAGGCGCGCGTAGTACATCAGAACTTCTCTGACCGTCAACGACGGCGGAAAGGCGGCCGTATCGCGCGCATAACCTACGAGCCTACGTGCGGCGGGATGCGTCACTGGCAACCCCCATACGCGGATGGCTCCGGTGAGCGGCCGGAGGAAGCCCGCGACGACGCGTAGGAGCTTCGTCTTGCCGGCACCGGCCGGGCCAACCAGACCGGCGATCTCCCCGGGTACCAGCGCGAACGAGAGCGGGCCTAGGTCGTGGCCCGAGACATCACTCAGCGTGAGTGCGAAATCACTCATCCGTGCACACCGCGCCATGCGATCGTAGCGCTGGCGAACAGGACGCCCAGGCCTGCCCAGGCGAGCGCGTGGAGCGCGGCGGCCACGTCGCCCCTTGCGATATCGCGATAGTGCCAGAGTGCTGGACCGAGCTCGAGCGCGCTCGCGGCCGTGAGACGCATCACGCCCGGGCGGGCGAAATCGACCAGGCGCTCGGGCGCCACGGTGCCAGCGACCGCCATAAAGAGGAAGAGCGCGAGTGCGCCGCCGTTACCGAAAAGCAGCACGACGAACAAGGCGCAACCACCGACAGCAGCGGCGGCGGCAAGTCCCGCCGTTACCGCGCCGGTGTTCCCCCCGCCGGTGGCCGCCGCGCAGAGAATCGTGAGCGGTGCGAGCGGCAGCACGACCGCAAGCCACCGTCCCGTGGCGACGCCGAGAGCGGTTGTGGGATGGGTCAGCGCGGTTGCGAGCGCAGCTCGGTCGCGCTCACGTCCCACGAGCTCCGCCGCACCGATAATCGCCCCCAAAGCGCCAGCCTGAAGCGCTGCGGTGAGCGGATCAAGGCCATGCACACTGAGCCAGACGAGCGTGCCACCGAGGGCCAGTAGGGAAAGGCCGAGGCGTGTGCGAGTGAGTCGCGGCAGCACGAGCAGGAATTCGGCGTGCACGCAGTGCAGGAATCGCATGCCGGCACGATATGAAATGAACGGCGGCGATTGGTACCAAATCGCCGCCGCAATCATCAAATTGGCGCCGTCGCCTCTTTCACAATCGCATCCACCAATGGTGTCGCATCAAACCGCACCGGATCCGTGGCCGGCAGCCCGGTCTCCTCAGCAGCCTTGGCCACGGCCTCCCGCGCCGCATGTTCATCCATGTCGTAGGTGTTGAGGGAGATCCCGATCACCTTGGTCGGGTGCACCGGCTGCGCCGCACGCTCGTGGATGTCGATCAGCTCCGGGTACGATGGGATCTTCACCCACGGCTCGCGCCCGTGATAATCGCCGATGTAATCGCGCGTCACCTGGTGGCAGAGGATCAACGCGTCGGGACACGACCCGTGTAACAGTCCCAGCGTGACGCCGGAATAGCCGGGATGAATCAGGCTGCCCTGCCCCTCCACGAGCACGATGTCATTGTCCTTCGCGGCCTGGAGCACGAGCTGCTCGGCGGCGCCCGCGATGAAATCCGCCACCACCGCGTCCACCGCGATGCCCCACCCTTCGATGAAAATCCCGGTCTGCCCGGTCGCAACGAAGCTCGTGCGATGGCCGCGCTGGACGAGCGCATCGCGCAGCTGCAGCTGCGCCGTCATCTTACCGACGTTGCAATCGGACCCCACCGCGAGCACGACCAGTGCATCGACCTCGGCCGTGCGACCGTCGGCGATCGGCAGGTTCGGCGGCGGCTTGCGGGCGTCGAAAATCCGCACGCCGCGCGCCTTCGCGAGCGGCCCCAGCTCGGGATCGTCGCCGATGAACGTATGCAGGCCACTCCAGATCTCGAGTTTCTTGTCGATCGCGCTCCGGAGCCAGGCCCTCCACTCCTCGGGAAGCCGGCCGCCGGCGGGAGCGATCCCGACCATCACCGCCGTCGCTCCTCTTCCCTGCGCGACCCCCCGCTCGAAGTCCCCGACCACCGGTATGTTGCCGCCGAAGCCGAGGACGTGCTGCGCGGTCTTCCCAGCCTGCTGGCGATCCAGCACTGCAACGATGCGCTCGGGGAAGTAGCGAATGCAGGAGTTGGCGGTCTTGGACGTCAGTGGCCCGAAGTCGCCGTCGGCGATGATGAGGAAGCGATGCTTGGGAATCGTCATTTCTTGGCGGAGACCGCGACCTGGCGCCGCTCGACGCCGCTCCATGGCTCGGTGGGACGCAGCACGGCGGGCCTGAAGCGCCCCGCTTCACCGTAGATCTCGCCGTGCAGAATATGCCGAATCAACACCATTGTTACGCACAGCACCGGAACCGCGACGATCAATCCGATCGCGCCGAGCAGACTCCCCATCACCAGCACGCTGGCGATCGTGAGCACGGGGGGAAGCTCAACCTTGCGCTGCATGATGCGCGGCACGACGACGTTCGCCTCGAACATGTGCACCAGCACGCCGAGCAAGAGGACGAGGAGCACTTTCAGCCAATCCCCCGATGCCACCATGAACAGCGCGGGCAGAATGGTGGAGATCAGGGTGCCGAAGAACGGCACGATGGCGACCAGCCCGGTGAAGATTCCAAACGCCAGCCAGTATGGCACGCCGAGGATCCACAGGCCGATCGCGGTCAGGGCGGCCAACACCGCCATCGCAATCAGCTGGCCCACAACCCAGGCGCGCAGCGTCGCCGACGCGTCATCGAACACCGCAACCGCAATGGGCCGGTGGCGCGGCGCAAACAAAGAGATCAGGCCGTCGCGGTACATCGCGGGCTGCCTCGCCAGGTAAAGCGCCATCACGACTACGCTCGCGCCTTCGATGAAGAGCATGCCGCCGCCGCGGACATAACCGAGGATCGAGCCGCTCAGAAATCCAACTGCATCGCTCACGAGTCCCGACACCACTCCCGACGACGGATTCGCCAGCTCGGTCTGGTCGAGCACGGGATATTGACTCGCCCAGCGCGCGAGCACGTTCTGAATGTTCGTGAGCGTCTGCGGCAATCCACTGACGAGGGCATGCGTCTGCTCGATCACCGGCGGGGCGAGCAGCGCCGCCACACTGGCGACACCCGCGACGGTGGCAACGACGGTCAGTGTGAGCCCGATCCAGCGTCGCATGCCGAAGCGATACTCGAGCCAATCGGTGATCGCCGAGAGATAGACCGCCAGGAGGATGGCGAGAAAGAGGAGCAGCAGGACGTCGATGACCTTGAGAATGAACAGGACGGCGAGGGCCGCAACAAAGAGCGCCACGAACGTGGCGCTCGACAACCGGGGCGGGGGCGGGGAAGGAGCCGCGGGACCGTTCAGCTTCTCTGCTCCGCGTCGTCGTCCTCGAGCAGCTCAGCCTCTTTCGCGCCTTTGCCGAGTGCCTTGGCCTGCTCCTGGGTGCCTCCGGGCAGCAATCCCATCTTGCGCTTCAGCGCGAGCAGCTGCTCGTCCGCGGTGGCCTTCACCTCGATTCCCTGAAACTGCTTGATGAGGGAATCGCCTGAAAGATCTTCATTCACCTCGGCCGCCGCGATCAGCTTGCGCTCCTCGTGCTCGATTTGCTCGGCCATCCGCTCAAACGTCTCGAACGCGCTCTTGTCGGAGATCGCGCCCATCGTTTCCTGAATCCGCTTGTGCGCCTCGGCCCGCTTCTGGCGCGCGATCAGGATGTTCTTCTTCCGTTTCGCTTCCTCGATCTTGTCGTTCAGTGAGCGCAGCGAGGCCTTGAGCTTCTCGGTCTCCTCACGGTGTTTCACCCACGTGTCGTGGAGCTGCACCGCATTCTGCACGTGTTCGTTGTAGCGCAGCAGCGCTTGCTTGGCGAGATCGTCGCGGCCTTCCTGGACGGCGAGGACCGCCCGCTTCTCCCAATCCTCAGAGAGCTTCTTTTCCTGCTCGGCCTGCGCGGAGAGACGCTTCTCATCGGCAATGGCGGCGGCGACCTGCTGCTTCGCCTTCGCCAGCTGATTACGCATGTCGACGATGAGCTGCTCGAGGACCTTTTGCGGGTTCTCGGCACGCGAGATCAGATCGTTGATGTTCGACCGGATCAGCGTAGACAGACGATCAATGATCCCCATGGCTCCCTATGCTCCTGGCAATGAGCGCTCGCGCTTCTGCGCGAGCAGCCGCTCCGCAAAATCCAGCCGCTCGGCCATCTCGGCTATCTGGCCCTGCATGTCGATCACGCGCTGCTCCAACTCCGCGACGTGGCCGGGGTCGGTGTCCCCGCCGATTGGCGTGTCGATCCACTCGCCCCCAAAACCCTTCCAGCGCTTCTTGCGGTGGATGCCGGCGCGAATCCGCTCGGCGATTGCCGCCGCCAAGTCCGACTTAAAGAACGCGTACAAAACGACGCCAGCCACGATCATCCCACCGATCATCCCGATCAGCGGAATCAGTTGATTCGGGTCGAACGGAATCGTCGGTGTCGGGGGCGGCGTTTGCAAAGGCACTTAGTCTCCTACGCCGCACCGGCGATGCCCGTTTCAGCAGGCAACGTCACGTCCGCGGCCGTTGCAGCTGCTCCGCAGCCTTCTGCTGGCCGAGGAGCCGTTCCGTAAAATCTACTCGCTCCGCCAGTTCCGCCACCTCTCGGCGCAACTGCTCCACGGTTTCGACCAACTCTGCGTGCTCTTCGGCGGTTCCGGCGCCATCGCGAGGCACAGGACCATGCTTGAGGCGCTCCGCGAACGCCTTCCCCACCGGCGAGAGCGAAATCATCCACGCGAAAAAGCCGCCGATGGCGATGATCGGGATGAAAACGGCGATGATGTCTTCCATCACCCGTCCTTTGGCCGCGCGAGGAGGCGTTCGGCGAAGTCCATCCGCTCCGCCAGCTCGGCGACTTCCTGCCTCATCTGCTGGAGCTCGCTCAAGATCTCGTCGCGCTCAGCCGGATCGATGCCGGGCTTGCGGTGCTCGCCGGCGATGCGCTTCGCGACCGCTGCTGCGACCGGCCGCAGCACCCAAAATGTCCCCCCGAAAAACATGAAGGCCGCGACGGCTTCCGGCCCGTTCATGTCTGCGACTTCTTCGCCAGCAATCGCTCCGTGAAGTCCACACGCTCCCCGAGCTCGCGGCGCGCCTGCTGGATCTCGCCCAAGAGGTCTTCACGAAGCACCTGCACCTCCTTCACGCCAGCATCGACGTTCTTGGAGCGGATGCGCTCTGCGAGGGCACGCACGAGCGGGAACAGCAGTACAGTCGACCCGATGATGGTCAACGTAAAGAGAAAGGCCACCCCCTCGGGGGGCATCGGCTACCTCGCCGGCGGGAGGCGCTCAGCTTCCCGCTGTCGCGCGACCAGCCGTTCGAGAAAATCCACGCGCTCGCCCAGCTCACTCATCTGCTCCGTCAGGTGCCGCATTTCATCGACCTCGCGCCGCAGCTCTTTCACTTCTTCCGCGGTCTCATCGTCTTCCGCAACGCCCTTCTTTCCGGTGATCCGTGCGGCAAGCGCTTTTCCCACGGGCGACATGGCGAGAAGGCACACCGTTCCGCCTCCAAACAGGAGCACGACGGCTACGAGACCAACGAGATCGTCAGGATTCACCAGGCAACCTCGCCGCGCCGCCCTTCTGCAACGCGCCGGCGCG
>DASWCE010000077.1:0-2190 GCA_036390255.1 Gemmatimonadales bacterium
TAAGCTCCGGGCGCAAAGTCCGCAGGCGCACCACCATCTTCCACAATTAACGACTCTCTTCAGGCTCACAAATGGAATTCTACCCTACTTGCGGGCGCCCGTCAGCTTCAAGCGCTTGTTAGGCAGCCGCTCGGATGGGCGACCTGATCAAGGAGACGAGGGTTAGCATGAGCATCGCGACCAAGAGCGCTACCAACCATAAGGCGTGGATGAAGATGATGGTACCTGCGTGCATCGTCGCAACAAGCGCAAACGCCGTGTAGGGGATTAACAGACCTGTCGCGATCAGCGCCCTGCCCCACGAGCGATCATAGGACCACGGCCGCACGATTATGGTGAGGATCAGGATTTCGAGACCCCCATAAAGGGCAACGTTCTGGAGGTCGCCGGGCCAATTATGCCCGAAGGCTCGGGAGAGCGGATCAAAGGAACTGCGCCGGCGCGCCCAATAGGCGGCGGCCATCAGGGCAAGCCAAGCGATGGCGAGAGCAGAAACTTTTAGACGACGGTGCGTCATCGGATGCCCCGAGCGGCTGCCTAACGGATCGCGCTTAAGCTGCGGCGCGCTGAAGAAAAAGTAGTCATTCAATATTCTACGCGCGCCGCCAGCTTCAAGCGCTTGTTAGGCAGCCGCGGTACAGTCTCGGCCGCGAGTGTCAACGGGGTGTCGTCAGGTGGTCGGCGGTGACCCAATACCAGTTGTCGAGTCCCTTTGGGTCGACTCCGACCGATGCGGGATAGCCGAGGCAGCTGTAGCTCACACCAACCAATTCGTCGTTTCGCTCGGCGCGCTCGATCAGGTCGAACAACCCCTCGATCGTGAAGGCATACGGCTCGCGCGGCCGCCCGGCCGAGCGCCCCATCGAATCACGTAGGGCCACGGGGATCCCGCCCCGCACCTCGAGGATGGCAGGTGGCGAGAATGGGCAGAAGCAGCGCATAGCGATGCGAACCCGGTAGTCCGAGATGCCACGCGCCCGCCAGGCCGCCCGGCGGACCTGTACATCACGCAGGAGCGAGTCACGAGCGGCCTTGATAGCGCCGAGTCTCTGAGAGGTGGCGGTCGAGGTGTCGCAAGGCGCAGGGGTCGTCCACTGCAACTCGCCCGGGAAATCTGCGCGTGCGGACGGGCCGGGATGGCAGGCCACCAAGAGAGCGCTGCATGCCGCGGCGCACAGTGAGTACTCGGAAGATCGCCTGGCGCTCATCTCAAGAGTGGTAGAGTGTATCTGGCTGCCTAACGGGGTGCGCCTAAGCTGCGGCGCCGAACTAGAACATGCACGAACACAATTCTACTACACCGCACTCGGCCGTAAACCACGATTATAAAGGAAGGGCGCCGCCAGCTTCAGGCGCGTGTTAGGCAGCGCCGACTCACGCAAGACAGTAGAAGGAAAGGAAATCCGGGTTGCCATCCGGGAGCATGGTGTACGTGTGCACCAGCGGCTGTCCCATTGCAAACGTGCTCGTCATCGTCGCGTGGAGTGTGTCGCTTTTTAAAGAGCCCTGAAAATCGATCCTGTAGGACGCGCCCGGACCACTCACCCGCGTTGAGAACCTGATCGTTCCATCAGCATTCAAGTATTGGAAACCAGAGACGTGGCCTGCCGCGCCGCATGGGAGCCGAACGTCCGCGTCCGTGGGGCGTGCCGTGAGCTCGATGCCGTGCGCCGCCCAGCGCCCTTGCACACTGGGACCGGTCGTGCCACTACAGCCCGCGATCACAGCAAAGGCAGCCAGAAAGAGAACCGAGAGCTTATTCATACCATCCTCCAACCAAGAATACCCCCCTGGTTCAGGACGAAGTCACACGGCGCTGCCTAACGGATCGCACTTAAGCTGCGGCGCGCTGAAGAAAGATTCATTCCCTAATCTACGCGCGCCGCCAGCTTCAAGCGCTTGTTAGGCGCCATTGGCGGAAGGGTCCACCGGGAGCCACAACGCCTCGAGTTCGCTGCTAAGCAATCCACCCAACGCTCTGTGCCGTCGAGCTGGAACCATGGCGGCGATTTGCTCCCCGAGAGCGGTGACCTCGTCGGGGGTAAGATCACCAAGCAGGCCAGAAAAAAGAACCGATGGAAGCCGGGTGGGGTCGCATCAAAGAAGCGTTCGAGTGCCTGAGCGTCGACGGTGGGTCTCAATCGCGTGCGCTCGGCTTTTGTCAGCCGCTTGACGTAGGTCGAGGTCGAG
>DASWCE010000078.1:0-71103 GCA_036390255.1 Gemmatimonadales bacterium
CCCCTGGGATCGCCCGCTCGCCTCGCAGGGGCACATCGTGATTCTGCGCGGCAACCTCGCACCCGAGGGGGCGGTCGCGAAGGTCAGCGGCCACGGCCCGCACGAAATCACGGGTCCCGCGCGCGTGTTCGACTCGGAGGAGGCCTGTCTCGCGGCGATTCTGGCCGGTGCCGTTCACCCCGGCGACGTCGTGGTGATCCGCTACGAGGGACCGAAGGGCGGGCCGGGCATGCGCGAGATGTTGGCGCCGACGGCAGCGCTGGTCGGCGCGGGCCTGGGCGACAGCGTCGGACTCATCACCGACGGCCGGTTCTCCGGCGGAACGCACGGCCTCGTGGTGGGACATGTGGCGCCCGAAGCGGCGCTTGGCGGGCCGCTGGCGCTGGTGCGCGAAGGCGATTCGATCACGATCGACGTGGGCCGGCGCGAGCTGCGCATCGACCTGTCCGAGCGCGAGCTCGCGGCACGCCGCGCAGCCTGGAAAGCACCGGTGCCGCGCTATACGTCGGGCGTGCTGGCGAAGTACGCGCGGTTGGTGTCCAGCAGCAGCGAGGGCGCGGTGACGGATGCCTGACGCGGTCGCCATCCAGGGGGAGGCCGGCTCGTTCAGTCATGCGGCAGCGCTCGAGACACACGGGCCAACCATCCGCTTGCTGCCTTGCGCGACGTTCGTGGACCTGTTTCGCACGGTCGAAACGGGAGCGGCGCGGAGTGGGGTCGTGCCGATCGAGAATACGCTCGCGGGGTCGGTGCACGAGAATTACGATCTGCTCAGCGCGCACGCGCTCCACGTGGCCGGAGAAACCGAGCTGCGGATCAAGCATTGCCTCATCGCTCCGCCACGCACGACGCTGCGCGAGGTCCGTCGCGTGGCTTCACACCCCGTCGCCCTCGCCCAATGCCGGCGCTTTTTCAGTCGCCACCCCGATCTCGTCGCCGTGCCGGCTTACGATACCGCCGGCAGTGTTCGCGACCTGATGGCGGGGAAGGTGGAGGCGGATGCCGCGATCGCATCGAGTCTGGCCGCTGACCTGTACGGTGCCGCCGTGCTCGAAGAGGGGCTCGAGGACCACGTCGAGAATTACACGCGGTTTCTCATCGTCACGCGCGAACCTGCGGCGACGGAACGAGGCGAGACGACCAAGACATCATTGCTGTTCGCGTTGGGAAACGGACCGGGGACGCTGCACCGGGCGCTGGGCGTCTTCGCGGCGCGCGGCCTGAATCTTACCAAGATCGAGTCTCGCCCCATCCCAGGCCACCCGTGGGAGTATCTGTTCTACCTCGACGTAACTGACGAGAGCGGAGCACATGGGCTCGCCGAAGCGATCGACGAGTTACGGACGGTCGCGTCCGGGGTGCGTATCCTGGGCACCTACGCGGCGCGCTAGGCTCCACCACAATTCGGCGCGGACGCGGATGGTGGATAGCTCTTCCAGGCGCTGCGCGGCATTGGTGGCTGGGAAGTCGTACCGCTCGAAGCTATACAGCGCGCCGATTCCGAGGCGGCGTCCGCGCCAATCAACGCCGACGTCGGTGGCGAGCGCCACATTCGGTCGGGCAAGCCCAGCGACCGAGACGAGCGGCATCCAGTAGCCGCGCAGGACGGCTGTCACGGTCTCAAATCCGAGCGGCACGCGTGCTTCGGCGCCCACCCGCCAGGCGCTCCAGTGTTGTCGGGCGAGGGGACTGGAATAATTGCGCACGCTGAAGCCAGTCTCCAGCACGAGCCAGGGTCGCACCTTCATCCCACCGAGGACCCGCGCTTCGGCGATATCGTGGTCTTCCAGGCCCCCAGCCGCGGTTGTAAGCCGGCCGCTCAACGCCTCGCCGCGAATCTGATAGCGTTCTCGCAGCGTCAGCGTCACTGCACCTCCCACCAGCGTTCCCGACGATGCCACGAGCACGCTGTCGTCGACCACACGATGCTCGCCGCGCCCGACGAGGACGCCGGCTTGCACGGAGACCTGGCTGGCCGCAACCGCCGGGATGGCCATCAGCAGGGTCAAGACGGGGGCGCATCGCCTGCGCGTCATGGGCCGATCCCTGCGGCCGGAGCGACAATCAGGCGCGTTTGCGCAAGCCGGGCCTGATTGCGATCGCGGATCGCGGCATTCGTGGCGGCTCGCCGGGCGCGGCGCTCCGCATTGGCGGCGATGTTGGCGGGAATTTCACGATGACGCTGGCGAAAGATGAAACCTGCAACGCCTGCGACAGAGGCCGTCGCCGCGATGCCGAGCGCCAGCGAGCGCCCCCCACCGTGCAGCTCGCCGTTGGCCACCGTTCTGGGTATGAGTAGCGCCGCGGCCGCGACGCCGACGCCCTTGAACAGCTCCGACCGCGCCATCGCAGCGGGACGTTGCTCCGGCAGCAGGTCTTCCGCACGGAGCGCGGCCACGGTGTCCTCGAGTGGCGGATGGTCCTGTTGCACGCTGAAGTACAGCCGTACAGAGTCGGGACGATGCGTCAACTGACTGATGCCAGTCAGGAACAGCTCGTAGCGTCCCTCAGCCGCCAGGTGGCCATCGGCGAGCAAACCGTTCCATTGGAGCTCTCTGGGCCCGTCCGTGATGCCCTGGTAGAGTACCACCCCCGCCAGAGCGCCGGCGCTCCGGAGCTCGACGCGCACGTCCGCGCCGTGTGTGGTCAGCACCATGACGCTCAGCCGCTCGGTGCGCGGATCGATCGTGTCGAACGCGATCGGCCGGATCCCCACCCCGAAGGTCAACCGCCTCGCCTCGTTGAACGCCGCGAGCTCGGCCGGGGTGAATTTTTGCGGCTCCAGGTCGACGAACGGGTCCCGTTCCAGCGCGGCCCGAAAGTACACGATCCCGGAATCGCGTTGTCCGAGCACGACGAGCGCGGCACCCAGGTACTTGTACGCGAGGACGCGCTGGTCGTGGGTCACCACGAAGGGTGAATTGGGTGAGATGACGCGGCGAAGAATGACGAGCTCGCGCTCGACGTCCAGCGCCGCGTGATAGCGCGCCGCCTGTTGCAGCTGCTCATCCGTGTTCCCCTGTGCGGCCGCGGTTCGGGCCATCACGAGCAGCAGCACGGCCAGGCTGATGCGCCTCACGGCAGATCCCGGAGCGTGATGAGTCCTAGCCGCGTGGTGTTGCCCGCGACGACCTGAAACGTCGTGTCGAATGTCGCCGACCCAGCGGCTTTGATGCGCAGCCGCCGTCTTCCGGACGGTACTTCGAGATCGAACACGGTCCCGACCCCCACCTGGCGGTCATCGATATAGATGACGGCGTCGGCCGGCTCGGTGCGCAGCCGCACGCGGCCCGGTGGACCTGATGCGGCGGGGCGCGGCCGATTGGCGGCAACCCGGGACAGCGGAGGGGAAGGCACCGCCGCCACGGGAGGCGGTGCGGCGCTCGTAGGCGCGGCTGGGCTGGCCGTCGGAGTCCGCGATCGCGTCGCCTGGAGTGCGAACCATCCTCCCGACAGCAGCAAGACGGCTCCGAGCCCGAGCGTGACGATGAGGCGGGAGGGGGGCCGTAGCCGCATCCACGGGTTTGAAACGCTTGCCGCCGCGCGGGAATCGCGGGCGTCCGGCAGCGGCGGGAGCTGCCCGGTCTCGACGATCGGAACGTGATACCCGCGCGCCAGCCGCCGCAGGATATCCTTCGCGACGCGCTGATCCTCCGTATGGAACGGCAGGGTCTCGAGTGCCGTCACGAGGTCGGACGTGTTGGTGTAGCGGTGCGCGGGGTCCTTTGCGACCAGGCGATTGATGATGGCGAGGAGCGGCTCAGGGGCATCGGCGCGCACGCCGCGGAGGTCCGGCGGCGGCGTGAAGTACTGGTGTTGGACGACCGCCAGGACCGAGCTGGCCTCGAAGGGTGCTTCCCCGGCCAGCATCTGAAATCCGACGATGCCCAGCGAGTACTGATCTCCTTGCGGGCCGACGACCGCGCCGGCGCACTGCTCCGGGCTCATGAACTGCGGCGTCCCGACGACGGCGCCACTCGGCGTCACCTTGGAGTCTTCGGCGGCCCGAGCCAGTCCGAAGTCGGATACGTAGACCCGTCCTTCCTGGTCGACCAGGATGTTCGAGCTCTTGATGTCGCGGTGCACCGTGCCACGCTCGTGCGCGTACGCCAGTGCGCTCGCGATGGCACGGAGAACGGCGACCACCACCGCGATGGGCAAGGCGCCCTGGTCTTCGATGACATCAGCGAGCGGGCGGCCTTCGATGAACTTCATCACGATGTAGTGAACGCCGCCCGCTTCGCCGACTTGATAGATCGGGACGATGTTCGGGTGATCGAGCGCGGCGGCGCGGCGCGCTTCGCGCCGCAGCCGGTCCCCGACCGCGCCGCCGGTGGCGGCACCGGGCAGCATCACCTTGAGTGCCACCGGCCGCCGCAGCGAAACATCCAGCGCCTTGAAGACCGCGGCCATGCCGCCGCGGCCGCACTCGCGCTCGATCTCATATTCGCCCCCCAGGACGACACGAATCTGCGCCAGCAGCGGATCTGCGCTTTGCGCCATGAAGGCGACGGTCTCCGTGGTGGGGTCGGCAGTTTCCGCTCCGCAGAAACCGCAGAACCGCAGCCCGATCGGGACCTGCGCGGCACAACGCGGGCAGCGCGTCATGTCCCGGTCGCGGTGAAGGTGAGCGTATTCAGACCGGACGCGGTGGCGGTGGCCGTGTTCGTCCCCGGCGAAGACCCGAGAGTCAAGGTGGCCTCAGCCAAACCGCTCGCGTTCGTCGTGATCTTCACCTGGCCGGAGCCGCCGAAGGTGCCGCCGCCGCCCGTGACCTTGAAGGTTACTTGCACGCCCGCGACGGGCTTTCCAGCCGCGTCGACCACGCGCACCGTGTACGCCCGGCCCAACGGCGTGCCGCGAAGTCCGCTTTGCCCGTCGCCACGCACGCTGTGCAGGGCGGCTGCGATCGACCCGCTCGTCAGCGGCAGGCTATTCCAGCTAGAGACCGTCACGTTGCCGGCGACGCTGTCCCCGGTGGCCGTGGGATCGGCGAGGCGCCGCGGCCCGCGCGCATCGCCCCACCAGATCTGCGGCAGACTCACGCCGGTCCCCACTTCGTTCCGTACCCCGGCCGTTGAATTGTCGAAGATATCGTCGTCACGCGCGCTGAAGTTCGACAATGAGCCGAGGGAGACGCCGACGTTGTTGGTGGAGACCAAGTTGGAATCGAGCCGCATGCTGAACGACCCGCCCTCGACCCGGAATCCCGCGTTGAACCGATGTCCGGTCACGGTGTTCTGCACGATCGTGATCAGGGGCGCGGTGCCGTCGAGCGCCGCCCGCGCGACGAGGGTGTCTCCGGGCGCCGGATTGAATCCGGTGCCGGATACCGTGTTCCCCGTAGCCGTGAAGCTCAACCCTGAGAACGAGACCGCAGCGCGGTTGTCCAGGAACGTCGATTGCTGCACGCGGAAGAACCCGCCCGCGACGGAGACTGCATACGCCGCGCCCCCGCCTGCCGTGCAACCCTGGAACCAGCTGCTCGTCAGCGTGATGGAGCTTGCGCTCGTCGCCTGAACGCAGGGGCCCTGCTGCGTGGCGTCGATGGTGTCGTTTTGTAGCGTCCACACATCGCTGCCGGTGCCGATGACGCCCGACAGCGTGCTGTCGAAGCGCGAGCCCTGCACGATGAGGTTCGAATTTTCGGAACGAATGCCGGTCCGGCTGCCGATCGCAAAGTTGCCCGTCACCTGCGCGCCGGTCTGGAGGGGGAACGATGGGTTGCGCACGAGGACAAAGCGCATGGCGTTGTAGGGATCCTGGTTGGCCCCACCGAGGTCGCGGAAGCTGTTGCCCGTCACGACCGCCTGCCACGACGACTGCATTTCGAGTGCGGCCCACTCGAAGAGCGTCCCGCCGGAGGAGACCTCGCCGTTGAGGCCCAGCGGCCTCGTGTCGAGCAGATTGCCCTGAACCGTCGCGCCTGTGCTCCAGCGGATGAGGGCGAGACGCTGGCGTCCGGCGAGGTCATTCGCCGCGATCGTCGCGCCGGCGCTCGAGTCGACGAGCAGGGCCGGGCCCTGAGTGCCGCGAATCGTCGCATGGCGGACGGCATTGCCGCTGCCGCGGAGCAGACGGATCCCGGCCCCGACGTCAACCCCGGCCAGCGAGTCCACGGACTCGACATAAACAGTATCGATGACGACACCGGTGCCGTCGCGCACGCGAATGCCGTAGCCGCGGACGGAACGAATGTCGCTGTTCGTGATGGTAGCAGCCGAGGATGTGGAGCTGTCGAGGGCGATCCCACGGCCGATCCGAGCCGCCACCGTACCCGGCGGATTGACGTAGAAGCGCGCGACGCGCAGGTCCGCCTGACGCGCATCGATGGCCGGCCCGGAGATCGTGTGACGCAGGGCCAGATTCTTGATTACGACCGTGGCCGCTGTGTACGCCGTAATCCCCGCGCTCCCCGTATCGTGCGAGATGAGCGGTAGTAGCAGTGGATTGGTCTGTCCGCTGGCGACGAACGCCGAATCGTCGCCGAGCAGCGTGACGCGCCGCGTGAGAGCCACGGTCTCGGCGTACGGCGCGGCGCCTTTCCGAACGAGGACCGTGTCGTCCGTCTCCGCCACGTTCACGCCGTCGGCGATCTTGGCAAAGGGCCGCTTGCGGGTTCCCAACCGCGGGGCAATCGCGATCCCGTTATCGACGATGATGCGCGTGGGGTTCACGACGATGTCCGTCACGGTGTCGGCGAAGCCGGCGGCTTGGCCGGTTACGAATGCCGACCCGAGTCCTGCGGCGGTCGCGAGGCCGCCCGGCGAGACCGTGACCGCCGCGGGGTTGGAGGACGACCATGCGATGGTGTATCCCGCGATAGGAATGCCGCGGGCGTTACGCACGGTGCCTGTATAGCCGAGTGATTGCCCGACGGCCGTGAGCGTATCGAGGTCGTCGCTCAATGTGACGGACGCCGGCCGATTGAACACGCGAACCGCGATCGTGTCCCGCAGCGTGTCGCCGAGGGCGCTCACGTACTTGGCGCGGACGACGGTCTGGCCGGTGTCTCGTGCTACCACGAGTCCCGCGCCGTTCACGCTGCCGACCAGTGGCGCGTCGCTCGACCACTGCACGGATGTCGCGGCGAGCGTGTCGCCCCGCGCGTTCAGGATTACGGTTGGGATCGGCAGCGAGTCCCAGATGCTCGTGAGCGTGTCCGCCGCCCGGGTGATATCGAGGAACGTCGGCGCGTTCGTCACCGTCACGACGCTCGTGTCCGCTACGCCGCCCGCGACCGCGATGATGCGCACGGTACCGACGCCGACCGCCACCGCCAGGGGGCGCGGCACGGTATCCACGCGCGTGATCGCGGGGTTCGTCGCGCGCCACGTGATCGCCGGATTCTGAATGAGATTGCCGCGGCTGTTCCGGACGGTGGCCGACAGCAGCAGCGTATCCTTTATACTGGCGAGCGTCGCGGTGGCAGGTTGGATGACCACCGTCGCCGGCAGATCACCGACGGGGACCGTCACGGTATCGCGCGCGGCGTCGATCACCGCCACGACGCGGCCGCTCCCCACCCCGACTCCGGTCACCAGGCCGTTGCGGTCCACGGTCGCGATGGTGGGATCGAGCGAGGCCCACCCCGGGCTCTTGTTCGGGACAGCCACGAGAAAGCCGAGGCTGTCGGTCGCGCTCGCGGCCAGCGATACTTGGTCGCCGAGCGAAACGATCGCAGGTACCGGATTGGGTAGAATCACGACGCGCTGGGCTCGCTGCTCGACCGTGACGGTCACGGTATCCTGCACGGCCCCGCTCTGTGCCAGAATGCGTGTCGCGCCGTTGTCGACGGCACGGACCCGACCGCCGGAGGTCACCGTCGCAATCGTCGGCGCCTCGCTCGTCCAGCTCACCGGGACCAGGCCGAGCGTGTGGCCGCGGGCGTCGAGACCCACCGCGACAACCGTCGATTCCGCAGTCAAGGCGCTCAAGGCAAGCGTACTCGGCGAAGTCTGGAGCCGAGCGAGGCGCTGCGCGATCATGACGCTCCCGACGCCGGTGTCACGGTCGACGAGTGCGCGCACCATCACCTGGCCGTTGCGGCGCGCGACCAAGCGTCCCGGCGCGACAAACGTGGCAATGGTCGTATCCGACGATGTCCACACGGGCGCCACCCCATCCAGGGGAGCGCCATGAGCATCGAATACCGGCGCGACGAGCGAGAGCGTATCGTCGATGCTCGTCAGCGTATCGCTCGCCGGCACAATGGTCACGGCGCCGACCACGACATCCAGCGTCACGGACAGCGTCGGCGGCTTGGCCACCAGAGGACTTACCAACGACGCGATAAGCTGTGTGCGACCACGACGGCGGCCGACGAGGGCATGGCCCGCCGGCGTGAGGGAGACCACCGCCGTGTCTTCGATCGCATAGCGCAGGGAGGGTGCGCTGAGGTTGGTGCCGTCGATCTCCGCCGTGACGGCGAAGGCTACGGTGTCGCCGACGACGACACTGCTGTCGCCGCTATAGCGGAGCGTGATGGTGGGAGTTGCGGGACCGCTGAGGGCGTCGGATAGGGCGCACGCGAACGCTGCACCGGACAGGAGCAGCGCCAGGAGAGAAAGTCGCCACGTTGCGCGCCGCGTGGCAGCGACGGAAACGCCGTGATCCATGCCTGTCCCGTCTGCAAACACATGGGCGGCGTCCATCCTCGCGGGGGGCGCGTAACCCGCGGCGAAGGGCGCCGGTGGAAAAAGTGACCGCGTATGAAGATGCGGAGCGGGGCGAATTGTAACGCCGGGGGAGGTCGCGTCGGCGTGATGCAGAGCACATCTTCTCTCCAAAACCACTCAGGGAGCACCCCCATGAAGAGGTCCAGCTGGTCCCGTCGCGAATTCATCGAATTGAGCGCCGCAGCGGCCGGGGTCTCGTTCGCCGCCAAGCCGTTCCGGATGCGGAGGGTCGCGCCCAGCGACACCGTGCGCTTTGGCATGATCGGCGTCGGCATGCAGGGCTCGGGGCTCCTTGGCACATCCATTCAGCTGCCAGGCGTAACGTGCGCCGCCGCCGCCGATCTCTACGATGGCCGGCACACGCTGGCCAAGGAAATCGTGCGGCCCGATCTGCCCACCACGCGTGAGTACCGCCGCCTGCTCGACGACAAGACGATCGATTGCATCGTCGCGGCGGTCCCCGATCACTGGCACAGACGCATGGTCGTGGAGGCGGTCAGCGCGGGGAAGGACATCTACATCGAGAAGCCGATGTCGCACACCGCGGCCGATGGCGTTGCGATGGTGGATGCGGTCAAGAAGAGCGGTCGGATCTTGCAGGTCGGCTCACAACGCGTCAGCTCGCAGATCTGCGCGAAGGCGAAAGAGATGCTCGTACAGGGCATGCTGGGTGACCTGACGCTGGTCGAAGGCTGGCTCGGTCGCAACGATCCGACGGGCGCGTGGGAGTACCCGCCGCCGCCGGACCTCTCACTCCAAACCCTCGACTGGGATACCTGGCAAAACGATGTCCCGAAGCGGCCGCTCGATCCGAACATCTTCGCGCGCTGGCGCTGCTGGAAAGAATACGGCACGGGTGTGGCAGGCGACCTGCTCGTCCATTTGATCAGCGGCATGCAGTTCATGCTCGGCATCAACGAGCCGCCGAAACAGGCAGCGGCGGTCGGCGGCATCCGGCGGTGGAAGGACGGGCGGAACATGCCCGATGTGCACGCGACGATTTACTACTATGGCGACCTACCGGTCTACATGCGGCTGAATCTGGGAACGGAAATGCCGGAGCAGTACCGCATCCAGGGGTCGAAGGGCGTTCTCGAGGTGTCGGGCAACACCCTGACGTTCTCACCGCAGACCGGCACGGATCGGTGGCCCAGCTATTACACCGGCAGCTACCCGCACGCGCTGCGCGATGCCTACCAGACCCAGTGGCATAAAGACCACGACCTGCAAGCGGGTCAGGCTCCGCCGTTGTCCGAAACCGTGTCCTTCAGCACTCCGGACTTCGACGACACGCGGCCGCACCTGTGGAACTACTTCGAGGCGGTGCGCACGCGTAAACCCGTGGTCGAGGACGTCGTGTTCGGGCACAACGCCGCGCTCGCCTGTCACATGGCGAACGAAGCGTATTTCCGGCGCACGACGGTCAGCTGGGACGACGCGACGAAGACGATTAAGGGCTGACCTCGAAGGCGACCCATGGCGTGCGCCGCGGCTCGGGGTCATCGGACGGCAGGAGACCCTGCGCCCGGTAACGACCCGGCGCATCCGGCACCCAGACGTCGCGCCACTCGAGTCGTTCGCCTGGGGCGAGCGTGCGGAGCTGCAGAATGCTGGGGCCGACGCCGTGGGCCAGGCGTCGCCATACGATCGCTCCGTCGAGGCGCGCGATGATGATGTCGAACACGATGGTGCGGCCCAGGAAGTGCGCTTCGACCGGCCGGTTGGAGGTGTTGCGGAGCTGGAGCGTGACGGGCGCGCGTCGACCGACGCGCGCCCGTGGCGCAATGGAAAGCGTGAACTCGAGCGCGTTCAGAACGTCGTGAGCGGTCCGAGCTCCTGCTCGATGTTCGCGATGGGGCTGTACACGAACAGCGTGCCCGCTCCATTCCCGCCCCAGAGAATGCCGAGCAGATTCACGCCTGAGCCGGTATCGAAGAACACATCCGAGCCGGAGTCGCCGGCGCCGACGCCGGCGGTCACGAGGTTTTGACAGAGCTGGACGATGTTCGTGCCCGACACACCGACATCGACGCAGGTGTTGGTGATGACGCCCTGGGTCCAGCCGGTCGTGCGGCCGACCTTGTTGGCGACGTCGCCCGCGACCTCACCGCCTGCACCCCCGATGGAGAAGTTTCCCGTGATATCCAGCGAGCCGTTATTCGGGCCGCTCGTCTGCGCGATCCCACCGAGGGTGAACAGCACGCCGGCCGCGTATGCGGCTCGTGCGGAGTCGCTGTAGCGACAACGCCGTACTTTAGGGCAGGGACTGTTCTTGCCCTTACCGCGGAAGTATTGCGGGTCGGCAACCTCGGTCCCGATGAAGCTGTTCGGCTGGCTGGACAGGGACTGCCAGTATTGCGTCCCCTCGACGCCGCCCTGTGTGGTGGTGCAGTGGGACGCCGTCACGAACGAGTTCTGCCCGTTACTGACCGCGTTGAAGCCGAGCGTGCAGAGAAAACCGGGGAAGTTGATCTGCAGACCGGCCACCACGGGCCGGGCCTGATCTTGCAGGCCAGCGGCGTAGTGAATCGGATCGGCATCGCGGACCGTCAGCGCCTCGGCGGGCACGCCAAGCCGCGCTGCCAGACCGCGAATGTTCGCATGGGATGAACCGCGCTCCACGCCAACCAGCACGCGATTCGCCGCCTCGTCGAGATCCACGAACACCACGTGCCCTTGCTCGAAGGCGTTATACGAGATGTCCTGGAACCAGCGGTCGAGGTCGCCATAGGCAAAGCGCGCCTGCAACACACGGACGTCGCCGAGGCCGCGCGAGCGCCCGAACGCACGCAGTAACCCGACGGCGCGGTCGCGTTGCGTGAGGTCGGTCAGGTAGACCGTCGGGACTCCGTGATCGATGAAGACACCGCCGAATCCCGGAATCTGTCGCGTCAGCGTTGCGATATCTGGGGCGGGGGCCTGCCTGGTTTGTACCAGAGACACGGGCGCTGGTCCAGTCGTGGGGCCGCTGTCGCGGCACGCGGCGGCGGCGGCTACACTTGCGAGTCCTACGAGGCGGACGGCTATGCTGCGCGCAATCATGAGTCAGCACCTCCCGATAAGGTCACCTTGAATCCCTTCGCCTTCAGGCTGGCCAGCAGGCCAGCTTTTTCCACGGATCTCACATAGGCTTCATCCGGATCGATCACTTTTTTTTCTACCAGCTCCAGCAGCGCGTCGTTCAGCGTCAGCATACCCAGCTTCTTGCTGGTCTGGATGATCGATGGGATCTGGAACGTTTTACCCTCGCGGATCAAGTTCGCAATGGCGGGGGTCGTGAGCAGTATCTCGCGCGCCGCCACCCGCCCGCCGCCAATCTTCTTGCACAGGGTCTGCGAAATCACGCCTTTCAGGGATTCGGACAGCATGACGCGGATCTGTGCCTGCCGGTCGGCGGGGAATTGGTCGATGATGCGGTCGACGGTCGAGGAGGCGGTCGTCGTGTGCAGCGTGCCGAAGACGAGATGCCCGGTCTCCGCCGTCTCGATCGCGACGGCGATCGTCTCGAGGTCGCGCATCTCGCCGACGAGCACAATGTCGGGGTCTTCGCGGAGCGCTGCCCGCAACGCCGATTTGAAGCTCTGGGTGTGGGCGTGGACCTGGCGCTGCGTGATCAGGCACTTCTTGCTTTCGTGCACGAACTCGATCGGGTCTTCGATCGTGATGATGTGATCGCTGCGCGTGCTGTTCACGTGGTCGATCAGGGCACACAGGGTCGTGGATTTTCCCGAGCCGGTCGGACCGGTCACCAGCACCAGCCCCTTCGTCAGGTAACAGAGCTTCTGTACCTCTTCGGACAGCCCCATGTCCCTGATCGTGACGACCTTGGCCGGAATCACCCGGAAGACGGCGACCGGTCCCTTGCGATCGCGGGCGGCGTTGACGCGGAAGCGCGCCACACCGGCGATCTCGTACGCGAAGTCGCAGTCGCCGGTCTCCTTCCATTCGCCCCGATTGCGCTCCGGCATGATCGACAGCACCAGCATTTCGAGGTCGTTCACACTCAGCGCGGGTCCGGCCTGACGCTTGATCTCTCCGTGGGTGCGGAACAGCGGCGGCTCGCCCACGCGCAGGTGCAAGTCCGAGCTCGCCGAGCTGACCAGTGCGCGCAGCAGCTTGCCTAGCTTTTGCTCGGCGGCCTCGTACTGCGAGGAGGCAAACTCGCCGGGTAACGCGGTCGGCGCCGCCGCCGACATTTCGGGAGGGGGATTCTCGACCATCGGCGCGGCGGCAATGACTGATGCGCGTGGCGCCCGTGGCGGTGGGGGTGGTGCGGGGGCAGAGGGCTTGGGTGTCGCAGCAGCGCGTGGCAATGTCGCACGCCTTGCGGTCGCCTCGGCCACGGCCGGAGCCAGCGCCGCCTCCGCAATTGCCGGCGCTGCTTGCTCTTGGGATGCCCGCCGAATCGCCGAGATCACGGCCGTCAGCCGGCCCGCCTCCGGCACGATACGCACACGAACCAGCCCGTTGCCCGCCGCGTAATCGAACTCGGTCTCGGAGTGGTGGTCGATCTTGTCCGCCGCCTCCGGCGGGGCGACCTCGACCATCAGCGCGTAGATGTGCTGATCCGTGAGCGGCTGCTTGGAGACTTTGCGCGGCTTCCCATCCTTCACTAAGGTGACGGGCTCGTCCGGCAACAAATACAGCTGATCGGCGTGCTCGCGCAGCATCACGTCGACGAACGGATCGAGCCGTGCGGGCATGAATCAGTCCTCAGGACGCGCATATAAGACATGCGCGCGGTTTACGAGATGAACGCCGTCGTCGGTCGCGATCGCGAAAAACGGCTCGGCCGCAGCGTTAAGATAGTCGAGCACGCGGGAATGATGCTGCGGCAGCTCGAGCGTGGCCCACCCTCGCAGCTGCGACCCGTCGGCCAGTGTGACCTCGAGCCGTGCCTGTTTCGCGGCGGATAGCCGCGCGCGGTCCTCGGGTTCAGTCAGCGGGACAGTGAGTGATACCGTGCGTGCCTTCGCGACGAGGAGCACCCCTGCGCCATTCCCCTTCGGGCGAAACGGGAAGAACCCTTCGGCGCGATTGAGCATGTCGAGCGGGGTTTCGGCGCCCGCGTGCTGGGGAACGCGCTCCATGACGTAGATCTCGCCGTCGCGCTTGCCACCGGCGGTTTGCAGGAGAGCGGCGGATATCGCCACTCGCGGGATCGAAAATCCTCCAGCCACCCTAGCTCCTTCGACTCCTGCACTGGACCGACACCGGCGCCCGGTTCCCGCACGCAATGGTTTCGTTCATGCCGCTGACGACGGGACCACACGCCGTGCTGTGGGCAGTTTCCGTCGCCTCGGCGGCCGTGCGTCCGGCGGCCGTGGCGCAATTGGAGCGGCCGTTGAACTCGACGCACACGCTACACTCCTGCGTGGCGCGCGCCGTGGACATATAGAAGAAGAGGGCGATGATCGCCGCGATGACGACCAGGGTGATTCCCGTCGAGCGCTTCATGGCCCGAAGGTGGCAAGAGCGGAGAATTCGCGCCAGAGGCAGGTGACGCGTAACGTGTAGGGAATGACTGGCATCCTCAGGCTCGTCATGGTCGGCTTCGACCTCCTCGCGCTCGTGCTGCTCTTCATCGCCGCGTCAGCCTGGCGGAACCGGCGCCGCTTAAGCTCCAGCGTTGGGTTTCTCGCCGCTGTGCTCTGCCTCACGATCGGCGTGCTGCTCGCCGCCATCACGGTCGGGATTCGCGGGTATCGGGCCTTCACGCAGGAAGCGCTGGCGGCCACGGTCAAGACGGAACCGCTCGGCCCACATCATTTCCGCGCCACGGTCACGCTTGCCGACAACAGCCTGCACATGTTCGACCTCGCGGGCGACGCCGTCTATATCGACGCGCACGTACTCAAGTGGCGCCCGATCGGGACGCTGCTCGGCCTCGAGACGGTCTACGAGCTCGACCGGATTGCTGGGCGCTACCAGGCGCTCACCGACGAACAGACGCAAGAGCGCACGGTGTTTTCGCTCGCCGCCAACAAGCCCTTCGATGCGTTCGAGCTGGCGCGCCGCTACTGGATACTGCGGCCGTTCGTGGATGCAGAGTACGGCTCGGCGACGTTCGTCAGCTCAACGGGGACGCCGGCCCGCGCGGCGACTTACGAGGTGCGCGTCTCGACCACCGGACTCCTGGTCCGGCCGGTCGCGATGCGCTAAGAAAGGCCACCGTCAGCGCCGCGACGGCACATCGGCGATGATGCCCAACAGCATTCGAGGGTGCTCGGCCTTAGTCACGTGGCGGTCGAACCCTGCGCCCAGCGCCCGCGCCTTGTCGGACGGCTGGCCGAATCCGCTCAATGCGATCAGGTACGGCGCGCCGTACGTCGAGTCGCGACGAATGGCGGCGGCAACAGCATTCCCG
Source organism: Gemmatimonadales bacterium (assembly GCA_036390255.1). Taxonomy (GTDB): domain Bacteria; phylum Gemmatimonadota; class Gemmatimonadetes; order Gemmatimonadales; family GWC2-71-9; genus 20CM-2-65-7. Next base: position 15,046 of record DASWCE010000078.1, read on the forward strand.
TCCAATTTGCCCGGCAGACCAACGTCGCACAGCACGATGTCTGGGCGGAAGGTCAGCGCCATCGTCAGCGCCCGCTCACCGTCTGGGGCAACCTGGATCTCGTGGCCGGCGACCTCCAGGATGCTGCGAAGACTTTCGGCAAAGTCCCAATGGTCTTCGACAACCAGAATCCGATGATGCCGGGCGCCCGTGTCCAGGGTGGGGCTTGGTGGTGGCGGCACCGACTCCGGTGATCGATCGAGCAGCGGGAGGCGAACGATGAACTCGGCGCCGCGACCGCGACCCTCACTGCGCGCTTCTACAGTCCCACCGTGGGCGGTGACTAGCCCGCGCACCAGAGCCAAGCCGAGCCCCAGGCCGCCTCGCGTGCGAGGGTCGCCCGCGTCCCCTTGGCTGAAGGGTTCGAACAACCGTGGGAGCATCTCGGGTTCGATGCCCAGGCCGTCGTCCAGCACGCGGAGCACCGCCGTATGCGTCGCGTCGTCACGCCGCAGGGACAGCGTGACGAGCCCGCGGCGGTCCGTGAACTTGACGGCGTTCCCGAGCAGATTGACGACGATTTGCCCCACGCGTCGCGGGTCGCAGTGTACCCACAGCGCGGTGGAAGGCAGGCTGAGGTCCAGGCGGACGCCGGCGGCGCTCAGCAATGAGCGTTGGTCTTCGACGCTCGTCCGCACGACGTCGACCAGGTCCTGGTCCGATCGCTGCAGCGACATCACCCCACTTGCGATCCGGGACGCATCAAGCAGCTCGTTCACGAGGGCCGAGAGGTGCTCGAGCTGCCGGGCCGCGATCGCCAGCGCGTCTTTGCCTCGCTTGACGTCGGTTCCCTGGCTCTGGAGCACTTCGAAGCAGATCTGCAGCGAGGCGAGAGGCCCCCGCAGCTCGTGGCTGAGGGTGGCGAGGAACTGGTCCTTGTGGCGGGCCTCGTCCTGGAGGCCCCGGACGCGGTTGATCTCGGTCAAGTCGCGAAACACCGCAGATGAACCGGTCAGCTGCCCCGCGGCATCCTTGACGGGCGAGATGGCGACGAGAACGGCGATGCGCTCGCCAGCCTTTGTGAGGCATGTGGACTCGAACGGCGCTACGCGCCCTCCCCGCCGCAGCACTTCGTCCGTTTGCTCGATCTCCATCCGGCGGTCCGGCGGGATGATGAGGTCGACGTAGGACTCTCCCACGGCCTCCCGCTCCGCGTAGCCGAACAGGCGCGTCGCCGCGTCGTTCCAGCTCGTGATCGTGCCGTCGAACGCGCGACTCACGATGGCATCGTGCGAGGACGCGACGATCGCGGCCAACCGAGCGCGCTGCTCCTGGGCGGCCTCGAGCAGCGTCACGTCGAGGAAGGTGACGACCAGACCGTCGAGCGTGTTGTCCACGCGCCGATAGGGCAGCATGCGGACGAGGTACATGGCGGATCCGTCGGCGACATGCACCTGACGTTCCCGCAGCGTGGCGGTGCGGAGCACCTCCTTCATGTCGGGCAGCAGGTCTTCCGTGAATCGCGGGGCGATATCAGTGATCGGGCGCCCGGTGTCGCTGTCGATCAGGCGGAACACATTCGTCGCCGCCGACGTAAACCGCTTGATGCCGAGAGCGCCGTCCAGGAACAGGGTTGGGATCTGGGTCGACTGAAACACATTCAGCAGGTCGCTGTTCGCCTGGTCGAGCTCTCTCACCTTGCCGTTCAGCTCGGCGTTGATCGTCTCTAGCTCCTCGTTGATCGACTGGAGCTCCTCTTTGGAGGTCTGCAGCTCTTCGTTAGACGACTGCAGCTCCTCGTTGGTCGCAAGCAGCTCTTCGTTGGCCGATTTCAGCTCCTCGTTGGAGGTCTCGACCTCCTCGACCGTCGCCTGCAGGTGATCCTTGGTCGTGCGGAGCTCGCTCTCGAGCTGTTGGATCACGCTGTCGACAGGCGACGGGGCCGCCGCATCTCCCGCGGCGGCCTCGGCACGACTCTGTGGTGGGCCGACCTCCTGGAACACAACGAGGAACAGTCCGGCATCCGCCCCCAGCTCGGTGACAGGACGCACCAGCAGGTTGATCCGTTGGGCGTCGCCGTTCGTCTCCACGAGGACGTTCTGGTGCACGACGGTCTCGCCCGTTCGGACGGCCTTGTGGATCGCCGTCCGCAGGTCGAGGCGCAGCCCCGGGCGGGCCATTTCGATGACGTCGGCGCTCGGTGCGCCTGTTGCCGGCTCGAGGTACTTGCCCGTACGCGCAGAGAAATGCAGCGCCTCGGCCCGCGCGTTGATCACCACCCAGGCGGGCGCGTACCGGTCGAGCAGCACGCGCTCGAGCGCCGTCACCAACTCATGCTGTCCCGAGACCGTGCGCGCGGCGACGGTGGCGCGCCCGGGTGGAGGTCGTGTGGACACCACCGCGGGCAGAGTCTCGATGACGCGGGTGACGGTGGCGCCGCGCTGGAAGATCCGGTGCTTGCGGTCGATGGTGCGGAACAACTCCGGTGGCCCGACGAGGTTTTCGGAGGGTCCGAGAAACAGGTAGCCGCCGGGGTGCAAGGCGTAGTGGAACAGACTATTCACGTATTTCTGGACATCGGCCTCGAGGTAGATCAGCAGGTTGCGGCACACGACGAGGTCGAGACGGGAGAACGGCGGGTCCTTGATCAGGTTGTGGACGGAAAAGAGACACATCTCGCGGATTTCCTTCGCGACCTGGTACACGTGATCGTGCCGGATGAAGAATCGCTCCAGGCGCTCCGGCGTGACGTGCTCGGCGATGCCTTCGGCGTAGCGGCCGTTGCGCGCGAACTCCAGCGCCTCGTCGTCGATGTCCCCGGCGAAGATCTGCACCCGCGAGCGCGAGTCCTGCCGCAGAATCTGCTCTCGGAGCAGGATCGCCACCGAGTACGCTTCCTCGCCGGTCGAGCAGCCGGGCGTCCACACCCGGAGGGTCCCGTCCAGCGTTGCGACGTCCACGAGGCGCGGGATCACATCGCTGGCCAGTACGGCGAATGCCTCGGGGTCCCGGAAGAAGTGCGTCACGCCGATGAGCAGATCCCGGAACAACTGGTCCGCTTCACTCGGGCCATCGCGCAGGCGCTCGATGTATGCCGCGACCGATGGCGCCTGGAGGACTTGCATGCGCCGCTGGATCCGCCGCACCAACGTCGGCGTCTTATAGCGCCTGAAGTCATGCCCCGTCTTGTGCACTAGGACCGTGCAGATGCGGGTCAGCTCGTCGCTGGTCGCCAGGACCAGCGCTTCGGGCCCCTGTTGGTCCCGCAGGCGGCGCAGGTAGGTGGCATACTCCATCAACTTGTCGGCCAGCTCCGCCGGGGGAAGCACGTGATCCACGAGGCCGGTGGAGATCGCGCTCCGGAGGATGGGATCGTGCTGCGCCGTCTCCGGGGACTGCGCCATGACCATGCCGCCGTGCTCCTTCACGGCGCGCAGGCCGATCGTTCCGTCGGATCCCGACCCGGAAAAGAGCACGCACACCGCATTGTGCCCTTGGTCCTGGGCGAGCGAGTCGAACAGGCGGTCGATCGTCAGGCGGGGACCGCCGTCGCCGTCCGCCGGCTGCACCCGCAGCGCGCCTTCCTCGATCGTCAGGCTGGCGTTGGGTGGAATCACGTAAACATGATCCGGCTGTACGGGCGTCGCGTCGGTCGCCTGGGCGACGCTCATGCGTGTCGCCTTACGCAACAGCTCCGGGAGGATGCTCGGGTGGTGAGGGTCCAAGTGCTGGACGAGCACGAACGCCATACCGCTGTCGGAGGGCATCCGCGAGAAGAACTTTTGAAACGCGTCCAAGCCGCCGGCGGAGGCCCCGAGGCCCACGACGGGGATATGGGGAGAGCCGGAGGCCGGGGGTGCCGGGTCGGGGGCGGCCCGCTTGCGCCGCGGGCGGGATGGTGTCAGAGTGGCCTCTCGCAGGCAACGATGCTACGTGAACCTAAGGCGCCCGTCAAACCCACGGGAGTGAGGGTCGTCACTCCCCGCGCGCCCACAAAGCCGCCGCCCAGCGACTAAATGACAGACGTGGTGCGAGGCATTGGGATTGGGTAACCTTCTCGCCGTGGCAGACAAAAAACCCAAACCGAATTACTCGAACGCCTGGCGCGAAGCGCGGGAGCTCGTCTGGCAGCATCGCAATCGGCTCGCGGTCGGACTCGCGCTCATGCTGGTCAACCGCCTCGCGGGACTCGTCTTGCCGTGGTCGTCCCGCTATCTCATCGACCGGGTGGTCGGACAACGACAGGCCGATCTGCTAGGCGTGATTGCGTTCGCGGTCGGCGCCGCGACGATCGTGCAATCGCTGAGCTCGTTCGGTCTGTCGCAAATCCTCGGCGTGGCGGCGCAGCGGGCCATCACGGACATGCGGAAATCTATCCAAGCATTCGTGTTACGCCTGCCGATCGCATATTTCGATTCCACAAAGACCGGGATCCTGATCTCGCGCATCATGACCGATGCCGAAGGAATCCGAAATCTCGTCGGCACCGGGTTGGTGCAGCTGCTCGGCGGGCTGGTTACCGCGGCCATCGCGTTGGGCGTGCTCTTTTGGCTGAACTGGAAGCTGACATCGCTTTCGATTCTCGTCCTCGCCTTGTTCGGCGGCGGGATGGCGTACGCCTTCGCCAGGCTGCGCCCGCTCTTTCGGGAGCGCGGCAAGCTCAACGCCGAGGTGACCGGCCGTCTGGCGGAAACGCTCGGGGGGATCCGCATTGTGAAGGCGTATCGCTCGGAACGCAGCGAGCGCCTCGTGTTCGCCCGCGGCGCGCACAGTCTGTTCCGCAACGTCGCGACCACGATGACGGGCATCTCGGGTGTGGGCGCGTTCGCGCAATTCATCATTGGCGCGATTTCCATCGTCATGATTCTCATCGGTGGCCGTGCGGTGTTGTCGCAGTCGATGACACTCGGGCAGCTCGTCCAATATGTGTTTTTCGTCGGACTCGTGGCGCTGCCGCTGATCAACATCGCCTCGATCGGCACGCAGATCACCGAGGCATTCGCGGGGCTCGATCGGATCTACGAGCTCCGGCGTATGACGACGGAAGACGCCGAGGACGCGAGCCGCAAGCCGCTGGACATGGTACGCGGCGACGTGGTGTTCGAGCACGTGACGTTCGCGTACAAGCCCGGCGTCCCGGTGCTGAAGGATGTCTCATTCCGCGCCCCCGCCGGCTCGACCACCGCGCTCGTGGGCTCATCGGGGTCCGGCAAGAGCACACTGGTCAGCCTCGTGCTGGCGTTCAGTCGCCCCGAGCGAGGGCGTGTGCTGGTGGACGCGCGCGACCTCAATACCGTGCGACTGGCCGATTACCGGACGCAGCTCGGCGTCGTGCTCCAGGACAACTTCCTGTTCGACGGCACAATCGCCGAGAACATCGCGTTCGCGCGGCCGCACGCGACGCGGGCAGAGATCCAGGCGGTCGCGCGCATCGCGCACTGCGATGAGTTCGTGGACCAGTTCGACGAGAAGTACGACACGGTCGTGGGCGAGCGCGGCGTCAAGTTGTCGGGCGGCCAGCGGCAGCGCATTTCCATCGCGCGCGCCATCCTCGCCGATCCGCGGATCCTGGTGCTGGATGAGGCGACCTCGAGCCTGGACTCGGAGAGCGAAGCGAAGATTCAGGACGGGTTGCGCGCGCTCCGGCGTGGCCGGACGACGTTCGTGATCGCGCACCGGCTGTCGACGATTCGTAGCGCCGATCAGATCCTCGTGCTCGAGGGCGGCGAGATCGTCGAGCGCGGCACGCACGAGGAGTTGTTGATTGCCAACGGCAGGTACAAGCAGCTGTACGATAAGCAGTACAACTTTGAACGCGATCGCTTCATCAATCCCGGCGAGGATTTCACGCCGGAGCCGGCGGAGGAGGACGTGGCCATGCCTCCGGTAACGCCCCCCAGCCGCCTCTAGGCAGCCAGCTAGTTTACCGTCACCTGCCCGCCCGTCATCGCCAGCAGCGGCAGATTCGGCTGAGCGGTGCACAGTACGGCGCGCCCGATGAACGTGAAGCTGATCGCATCCGGTGGATCGTTCGCGGATGCACCGTTGTCGGCGACGCGCGTCAGCGCCGGCAAGCCGCTCAAGTCCACGCCACCGACTCCCGTGCTGCCGGACCGGATGATGCCACCGATCCAGGCCTGATTGCCAACGACCACGAGACAGTTCACGTCGACGTGGACGCCGCCCTGTCCCTGCCCGAACTGATCCGACCACTCGCCGGATACTGAGCCGTCGGCTTTCTGAATCGCCACGAGCGAGAAGTTCGCGTCGGTGTTCAGTGTGGCGTCTTGATCGCTGCCGCCGACCGACACCCGATGGATGACGGCGTTGGTACCCTGCGCGTCGGCGCGTATCGACCCGAGAGCAGGCGTGGTGGGTTCATTACAGGCGACAGCGAGGAGGACGATGGCGGGAAGAACCAATTGTGCGGTCTTCATGAGACCTCCGTGTGGAAGGGACAAGCGGTGAACGGGTAGAGCTTTCCCGACCAGCACGGAGGCGGCAATCAACAATGGCTACGAATCACTCATCCCTAACTCGGCGGTGACCAGAAGCAGACGCGATTTAGACACGATGTACACGCACGTCGCATTCTGAAAGCTGGCAACTTCGCAACTGCTCTTGAGGCTTATTTCTTCGAGCTGGAGCTCCAGGTCGCGGTATGAAAGGCCTCGGAGCGGGGCGCAAGTTTGCCTTTACCCGCAGCATAGTTCTTCCAACTGACCGGGGCGTAGTCGTTCTTCACCGGGCGCATCGTGATGCACTCCTTCACGGGGCACACCGCGGCGCAAAGGTTACACCCGACGCACGCTTCCTCGATGATCTCCACGACCGGCCCGCCGTTGTCACGCGGCAACCTCCGGATCGCTTGATGCGCCCCATCCTCGCATGCCGTCCAACACAGCTCACACTTGATGCATTTGTCCTGATCGATGTGTGCGAGCAGGTGGTAGTTGAGGTCGAGCTCTTCCCATTTCGTCACCCGCGGCAACGCGCGGCCGCGAATGTCGGCGAGCGAGCGGTGGCCGCGCTCATCCATCCAATTCGATAGCCCGTCGATCAGATCCTCGACGATCCGGAATCCGTAGTGCATCACCGCCGTGCACACCTGCAGGGTGCCGGCGCCGAGGGCGATGAATTCGGCGGCGTCGCGCCAGGTCGCGATACCGCCGATTCCCGAGATGGGGATCTTTACGCTCGGGTCTCCCGCCACCGCCGACACCAGATGCAGCGCGATCGGCTTTACCGCTGGTCCGCAGTAGCCGCCGTGGCTCGATTTACCGGCGACCGACGGCTGCGGCTCGAAGGTCGTCAGATCGATGCCGACGATCGAATTGATGGTGTTGATCAGCGAGAGCGCGTCGGCGCCGCCTTTGACCGCGGCGCGCGCGATGTACGTGATATCGGTGACGTTGGGCGTCAGCTTCACGATCACCGGAATCGTGGCGACTTCCTTCACCCATTCCACGATCTGGCAGGTGTAATCGGGCACCTGACCGACCGCGCTGCCCATCCCACGCTCGCTCATGCCGTGGGGGCAGCCGAAGTTCAGCTCGATGCCGTCGGCCCCGGTGTCCTCCGTCTGCTTCACCATCGTATGCCACGCCTCGCGCTTCGACTCGACCATGAGGGACGCGATGACGGCGTGCTTGGGATAGTTGCGCTTGACCTCCGCGATCTCCTTCAGGTTCTCCGCGATCGGCCGGTCGGTGATGAGCTCGATGTTGTTGAACCCCATCATGCGATTCTGGCCGAGGTCTACGGAGCCGTAACGGGAGAAGACGTTGATGATCGGCTCGCCGATCGTCTTCCAGACCGCGCCCCCCCAGCCTTGGTCGAACGCTTTCGCGACCTGCCCGTAGGTGTTCGTCGGTGGGCCGGATGCGAGCCAGAAGGGGTTCGGGCTCTTGATGCCCGCGAAGTTCGTTCTGAGATCAGCCATGGCTCAGCCTTTCATGAATCCGTTTCGCGGCGGCAACCCCCTCGGCCGCCGCATTGACGATCTCGGCGCCGCCATTTGCACAATCGCCGCCCGTAAACACGTTGGGGTGGTCCTTGGGCAAGGTCAGCTCGGTGCGCGCGCCTTGCCCGATCGCGACGATCACCATATCGCACGGAATCGTCTCGGTGCCGCCCGTCGTTCGCACCTCCAGCCCCGCCACGGCGCCGTTGCCCAGCACGCGCTGCGGCGCCGCGTTGAACCGGAAGCCGCAGCCATCGCGCTTCGCGAGCTCGTACTCGTAGTGGTAGCACGGCATATCGTGTTCGCCACGCCGATACACGATGGTCGCTGTCGTGGCGCCGAGGCGCTTGGCCTGGGTGACCGCATCGATGGCGGTATTGCCGGCGCCGATCACGACCACGTGCCGTCCCACGGCTGTTTCGCGATAGGGGTGGGTCTTCAGATGCTCGATGAACGTGAGTGCATCCACCACGCCGGGGAGATCCTCACCCGGAATGCCGAGTCGCTTCGTGCTCCCCAGACCAATGCCGACGAAAACGGCGTCGTACTTGGTGAGCAGCGTTTCGATCGAGTCCACGCTGACGCCGGTCTTCAGCTCGACTCCCAGGTCGAGGATGTCCTGGACCTCGGCCAACGCGACATCGGCCTTGAGCTTGTATTCCGCGATGCCGTAGGTGTTGAGCCCGCCCGGCTGCGCCTTTGCCTCGAACACGGTCACGTCATGGCCGCGGCGCCGCAGGTCGCGCGCGCACGCGAGTCCCGCTGGACCGGCGCCGACGATCGCGACCCGCTTGCGGGTGCGCGTCCCCGGCTCGAACAGCTTGAGCTTGCGGTCCAGCACGTAGTCGGTGGCGTGGCGTTGCAGCAGCGCAATCTTGATCGGCTGCTCGTCCCGGTCATTGAGCACGCAGGCACCCTCGCACAAGACTTCGACGGGACAGGCGCGCGCGCACGAGTGTCCGAAGGGATTCGCGTCGAGGATCACGCGCGCCGAGCCGCGGAGGTTGCCACTCGCGATCTTCTTGATGAAGGCTGGGACGTCGATATGCGTGGGGCAGGCGATGGTGCAGGGTGCGTCGTGGCAGAACAGGCACTTGTCGGCTTCGAGCAGCGCGGCGTCGTTCGTGAGCGGCGGCGCGATGTCGGCGAAGTTGGCCGCCAGCTGCTCGTCGCTGAGTACGCCTGTGGGATCAGCCACCGGAACCTGCTCCAGCCCCGACGGTCCGACGCACTTGCACGCCGTTCAAACGCATGCCCACGCAGTACAACAGTCCAGCAACCAGGAACCCGACGAACCAGGCCCAGTTGTAGATCGTGCCGAAGACGGTCGTGAGTGGAATGCCACGCAGCGCCGCCACGAATCCGGGGAGACTGGGCGCAACACCGAGCGCCAGCGCCGCGATGGCCACGCGGTTGAATCCGGCCGTGTATTCGTAGGTTCCGTTGCGCTTGTACAGATCGTTCACGATCAGCTGGCCCCGCCGCACCACGAAATAGTCGGCGATCATGATCCCGGCGACCGGCCCGAGCAGCGCGCCGTAGCCGATCAACCAGGTGAAGATGTAGGCGGCGGCATCGTTGTAGAGTCGCCACGGCATCATGAGGATGCCGATGACGGCGGTGATCATGGCACCCTGCTTGAACGTGATCTTGTCCGGGGCGAGGTTCGAAAACCCGTTCGCCGGCGCCACGATGTTGGCCGCGATGTTCGTGGTGAGCGTGGCGATGGTCAGTCCAGCCATCGACAGGATGATCATCAGCGGGCCGCCGATGCGTGAGAGCAGCAGAATCGGGTCAGCGATCCGTTGGCCGAAGATGAGGACGGTCGCGTTCGTAACGGCGGCCCCGATGAATGCGAACAGCGCCATGGTCCCCGGCAAGCCCACCGCCTGGCCCACGATCTGATCGCGCTGGGATCGCGCATAGCGGGAGAAGTCGGGGATCGAGAGCGCCATCGTGCCCCAAAACGCGACGGCGGAGGTGAGGCCAGCGCCGAAGAGGCTCCCGGCCGCCTGACGGCCGGACGGCCCGGCGGCGGGGTTTTGGAGCATTGGACCGATGCCACCGGCGCGAACCCATGCCCAGATGAACAGCGCCGCGCCGACGGCGAGCAAGAACGGTGATCCCCACGTCTCCAGAAACTTGATCGAGTCCATCCCGCGCAGCACGATCCAGACGTTCATCGCCCAGAACAGCATGAAGCAGAGAAACTCGCCCGTGTTGAGACCGACGAATGCCGGCAGGAGCTGGGGCAGCGTCGCGATCCCCGGCCACATCGCTTCGATCAGTTTGTAGATCGCCCAGCCGCCGATCCACGTCTGGATGCCGAACCAGCCGCACGCCACCAGCCCGCGTAGCAGCGCCGGGATGTTTGCGCCGAGGACGCCGAAGGACGCGCGAGCGAGGACGGGGAAGGGGATGCCGTAGCGCGTGCCCGCGTGCGAGTTGAGCGCGATCGGCACGAGCACGACGAAGTTGCCGAGGATCACGGCGCCCACGGCCGACTGCCAGGTCCAGCCCTGATCGATCAGGCCCGACGCCAGCGTGTAGGTCGGGATGCAGATTGCCATGCCGATCCAGAGCGAGGCGATGTGCCACCAGTTCCAGGTGCGCCGGTCGGGCGCGACCGGGAGCAGGTCCGCGTTCGCGAGTTGCGTCCGCGCCGGCAGCGTCATTTCACCTCGGCGAGTGCGCGCTCCATCCGTTGGCAGCCGTCGTCGATTTCGGATTTGCTGATCAGCATCGACGGCGCAATCCGGATGACATTCCCGTACAGTCCGCCTTTGCCGATCAGCAGGCCGTGTTTCTTGGCGGCTTCGAGGAACGCGGTGGTCTTTTTCGGCGATGGCTCTTTGGTCTTGCGATCCTCGACGAACTCGATCCCCTGCATGAGCCCCATGCCGCGCACATCGCCAATGAACGCAAACCGCCGCTTGAACTCCTCGAGCGCGTCACGCAGCTGGCGCCCACGTTCCGCCGAGCGCTTGGGCGTATTCTCGCGCTGCATCACCTCCAGCGTCACGTCCACCGCGGCCATCGAGATCGGGTTGCCGCCGAACGTGGAGAGCGAAAGGCCGGTAAACGCGTTCGCGACTTCTTCCGTCGCGATCGTCGCGCCGACCGGGAAACCGTTGGCGATGGACTTGGCGAACGTCATGATCTCGGGCTCGACGCCCCAGTGCTCGATCCCGCACCACGTGTCCCCGGTGCGGCCCCAGCCGGTCTGCACTTCGTCGCAGATGAAGACGGCGCCGTACTTTCGTACGATCCCCACCGCGATCTCGAAATACTCCTGGGGCGGCGTGATGAATCCGCCGGCGCCCTGAATCGGCTCGGCCATGAACGCGGCGGGTCGGCCCGTCGTCGTCGTCTTGATCAGATCCTCGATGTCCTGCGCGCACCGGATGCCGCAGTCGGGATACTCGAGCCCGAGCGGGCAGCGATAGCAGTAGGGCGAGAGCGCGTGCTTGATGCCGGCGATTTGCGTCGGCAGGACGCGCCAGGGCTGCTGCCCCGTGATCGCGATCGCACCCTGGCTGCGCCCCGCGTAGCTGTGCCGCAACGCGATGATCTCCTGCTGGCCCGTGTAGATCTTCGCCAGCATGATCGCCGTCTCATCGGCTTCCGTGCCGCTCGTCGTGAAGAAGCTCTTCTTGAGCTTGCCGGGCGTGATCTGCGTGAGGCGCTCGGCCACGCGGACTTGCTCGACGGTGGGGTAGACGCTCGAGGTGTGTACGAGCCGGGCGACTTGGTCCTGGATCCGCTTCACGAAGTCGGGATGCGAATGGCCGATGCCCGCGGTCAGAATCCCGCCGAAGAAGTCGAGGTACTCGCGCCCGTCCAGGTCTTTCACGCACGTGCCCTGGGCTTCCGTAATGACGACCGGCTCGGCGTAGTAGTTGGCGACGCAGGGAAAGAGGAACTCTTTGTGTTTTTGGCGTACGGTCTGCGAATCCATCAGTGTGTGGGCTCCCGTTTCAAGAATTGGCCGCGGCCGATCGTGCCGACGAACTCTCCATCCCGGGCCTGGACCTGGCCGCGGACCGTCACCACGGATGCTCGTCCCTTCTGTTCCCAGCCCTCGTACGCGTTGTAGTCCACGTTCGAGTAACTGCACTCCTTCGAGAACGTGCCCCGATAACTCGGGTCGTAGACGACCAGATCGGCATCGCTGCCGAGCTGAATCGTACCTTTCTTGGGATAGAGCCCGAAGAGCTTCGCGGCTTGGGTCGAGCAGGCGTCTACCATGGCCTGCACGCTCATACGGCCTCCGGCCACGCCCCAGGTGTGGACCAGATCGACCCGCTCCTGCACCGATGGGATACCGTTCGGGATCTTCGTGAATGCGTCGCGTCCCATCTTCTTCTGATCCTCGAACCGGAACGGCGCATGGTCGGTGGCGATCGTGCTGATCTCCCGCGACTTCACGCCATTCCAGAGGACCCCCTGATTTGCCTTCGCGCGCAACGGCGGCGACATCACGTACTTGGCCCCTTCGAACGCCGCTCGTTCAGCGTACGTCTCGTCCAGCACGAAATGTGGAATCACCGATTCGATCCAGACGTTCACGCCACGCTTGCGCGCATCGAGGGCGGCGCGCACCGCCGGCTCGCAGGACGTGTGCACGATGTAGACGTGCGTCCCGAGCAGCTCCGCGAACGTGCACAGGTGATGCACGCCGTCCGCTTCGACGACCGGTGGACGCGATGGGCCGTGCCACTCCGGTCCGGTCTTGCCGGCGGCGAGCAGGGACTGTTGCAGCGCGTCGATCGCATCGGCGTTCTCGCAATGCGCCGTGACGATTACGCCGAGGTCTTTGGCGAACTTCATGGCGGCAAACAGGTGCTCGTCGGAGAGATTCAGCGCGCCCTTGTAGGCCAGAAAGACTTTGAACGAGGCGACGCCGGCCTTGACGATGTCGCGGAACTGCGCGCGGATGTGCTCCTCGAATCGCACGATGGACATGTGAAACGTGTAGTCCACGGCCGCGAGCTTCTCAGCCTTGGATTTCCACAGCTCGAACGCGGCGAAGGGCTCGTCCGAAGCGCCCGGACAGATCATCTCGATCAGCGTGGTCGTGCCGCCCGCGAGCGCCGCCTTGCTGGCCGACTCGTAATCGTCCGCGGCGTACGTGCCCATGAAGGGCAGGTAGATGTGAACATGTGGATCGATGAATCCCGGAAAGACGTACTTGCCGCGCGCATCCACAATGTCCGTTCCGGGAGCCAGCAGCTTGTCGTCGATGCGCGGCTCGATGCGCGTAATCGTCTCGTGCTCGGCGTAGATGTCGCCGGTGAAGTCTTCTGTGGCCGTGATGATCCGGCCGCTGCGAATCAGGAGCGCCATCTGGGGATCCAGCGCCGCCGCGTGGCGGTGTAGGAGTCGTAGTCGGCGCCAAACTTGCCACGCAGCACGGGCTCTTCGTAGAAGAGCACGAACAGATGCGCCATCGACCAGAACACGATCGTGTACAGCACCAGGCCGATCGAGCCGTAGAACATCGCGGCGCCCAGCAACACCAGGCCGGCGCCGATGTACATGGGGTTGCGCACCCAGCGATACGGCCCGGCGATCACGAGTTTGCGCGGTGGATCGAACGGCGCGGGTGTGCCCTTGCCGATGAACGCGAACGTGAGGACCGACGCGATCGCGAGCGCCGCGCCCGCGACGATGATCAGCATCGCGAGAATCTGCAGGAGTCCCATCGTCGCCGGCCGCACGATGCCGGCGGGAGCGAGGATACGATCGGGCACGAATACCAGCAGCAGCCCGATGAACAGCGTGGCGTACGTCAGCGCCCGAAACAGGACGATCATCTAGGGCAGCTGCCGCACCATGTCGTCGTACGTCTCCGGCCGGCGGTCGCGGAAGAATTGCCAGGTGCGCCGGACTTCCTCGATCATGTCGAGGTTCATCTCCGCGATGACGAGCTCGTCCCTATCCTCGCTCCCTTGCGCCAGGAAATTGCCGCGTGGGTCCACGAAGTAGCTCGAGCCGTAGAACTCGCCGACATTCCACGGCGCCTCGACGCCGACGCGATTGCTGCAGCCCATGAAGTAGCCGTTCGCGACCGCGTGCGCCGGCTGCTCGAGTTTCCAGAGATACTGCGACAGTCCTTTCACCGTCGCGGAGGGATTGAACACGATCTCTGCGCCGTGGAGTCCGAGTAGTCTGGCCCCCTCCGGGAAGTGGCGATCGTAACAGATGTACACGCCGATCGTGGCGAAGCGCGTCTTGAAGACGGGATAGCCCAGATTGCCCGGCTTGAAGAAAAACTTCTCCCAGAATCCGGCGGTGTGGGGGATGTGGCTCTTGCGGTATTTGCCGAGGTAGCTGCCGTCGGCGTCGATCACCGCGGCCGTGTTGTAGTAGACGCCCGCCATCTCGCGCTCGTAGATCGGCACGATCATCGCCATGTCGTGCTTCTTGGCAAGCTTCTGCATGCGCTCGATCGTCGGACCCGGAATCGGCTCGGCGATGTCGCACCACTTGGCGTCCTGGCTCGGACAGAAGTAGGGGCCGTTGAAGACTTCCTGCAGGCAGAGGATCTGGACGCCCTTCTTGCCTGCTTCCTCTATATAAGGAAGGTGCTTCTCCACCATGGCCTCGGTGATCTTGGTGACCGGCGCGTTGGCGTCGTTGATAGGATTCGACATCTGGATGAGACCGCCGACGACTTTTCTCATCACCACCTCGAGATCACGACTTTTTTGTCGGTATAGAACTCCACCGAATCCTGCCCGTGCGCTTTGAGGTCGCCAAAGAAGGACCCCTTCGTCCCTCCGAATGGGAAGAAGGCCATCGGCGCCGCGACGCCAATATTCACGCCGATCATGCTGACGCCGACGCGGTAGCGAAACTCTCGCGCGGCCTTGCCGCTCTGTGTGAAAATCGACGTCGCATTGGCGAAGCCCGAGCGCTGCACCCGCTCGATCCCCTCATCGAGGTTGCTGACGTGGGTGACGGACGCCACGGGGCCGAAGATCTCTTCCGTGCCGATGGTCATATCGGGCTGGACGTCGTCGAACACGGTGGGCCCGACGAAGTGACCGCGCGGATGCTTGGCGACTTTCGTCCCGCGGCCGTCGAGCAACAGGGTCGCGCCGTCTTTGCGACCGGCCTCGACGTATGACAGGACTTTCTCCTTGTGCCGAGCGGAGACGACGGGGCCCATGTTCACGCCGGGCTCCAGACCGTAGCCCAGCCGGAGGCTCTTCGCCGAGTCGAGGAGCTTTTCGCGGAAGGGCTCGTACGCCTTGCCGGCGGCGACCACCACGCTCCCCGCCAGGCACCGCTGGCCGGCGCAACCGAACATCGATTCCGTGACGTTGGCGACCGCGCGGTCCAGGTCAGCGTCGGGCATGACGATGATGTGATTCTTCGCGCCACCCAGCGCCTGCACGCGCTTGCCGTACTTGGCGGCTTCCTGATACACGTACTGTGCGACGGGAGACGACCCGACAAACGAGATGCCGGCGATGCCGGGATGCGCGAGCAGGGCATTGACCGCGTCCTTTGCGCCATGGACCAGGTTGAGCACGCCGGGCGGGATGCCGGCCTCATGCGCCAACTCGACGATACGCGTCGGGGAAAACGGGACTTGCTCGCTGGGCTTCAGGATGAACGTGTTGCCCGTCGCGATCGCGTAGGGCCAGAACCAGCACGGCACCATCGCCGGAAAATTGAACGGCGTGATCGCCGCGAAGACGCCCAGCGGCTGGCGGACGTATGCGCAGTCGATCCCTGCCGCGACGTCCTCGAGCGCCTTGCCCATCATCAACGTGGGGATCCCGCAGGCATGCTCGACGTTCTCAATGCCGCGGCGCACCGATCCCTTCGCCTCGTCCAGCGTCTTGCCGTTCTCGCGCGTGACCGTGGCCGCGATGTCGTCGAACTGCTCTTCCATCAGGGCCTTCAGCTTGAACAGATACCGGGCCCGCACGACGGGTGGGACTTCGCGCCACTTCAGGAACGCGGTCTGCGCTGCCGCGACCGCCTGATCGACCTCGCGCGCGCCGGAGAGCGGCACCCGGCCGAGCGGCTCGCCGGTGGCCGGATTCGTGATGTCGAGGTAGTCGGCGGCGGCCGGACCTACCCACTCGCCGCCGATGTAATTGCGCAGGGTTTTCATCCCCTTAGCCTAGGCACGGCTAAGGGGTTGTCAACTCACGAACTGAGCCTTCTCCGTCGAGCCTTCGAGCGCGACCGTCGAGCTGCGGCCGCCGTGCACGATCTGGGTGATCTCGTCGAAGTATCCCACACCCACGAATTCCTGGTGCTTCACCGCCTCGTAGCCCTCGTGCTCGGCCGCGAATTCCCGCGATTGCAGGTCGGCGTAGGCCGCCATGCCGCGATCGCGGTAGTCCTGCGCCAGCGTGAACATGCCGTGGTTCAGCGCGTGGAACCCGGAGAGGGTGACGAACTGGAACTTGTAGCCCATCGCGCCAAGCTCGCGCTGGAAGCCGGCGAGCTGCGGTTCATTGAGATGGCGGTTCCAGTTGAATGACGGCGAGCAGTTGTAGGCGAGCAGCTTGTCCGGATACTCCTTGTGGATGGCTTCGGCGAACTGACGCGCTTCGGCCAGATCCGGCTTCGCCGTCTCGAACCAGAGCATGTCGGCATACGGCGCATAGGCGCGGGCGCGCGCGATCGCGGCCTCGACGCCGTCACGGATGACGAAGAAACCTTCGGGCGAGCGCTCGCCCGTGCACCAGCGCCGGTCGTACTCGTCGGTGTCGCTGGTCAGCAGGCCGGCGCTGTTGGCGTCGGTCCGGGCGATGAGAATCGTGTCTACGCCACAGACATCGGCGGCGAGTCGTGCCGCGATCAATTTCGTGATGAATTCGCTCGTGGGCACGAGCACCTTGCCGCCGAGGTGGCCGCATTTTTTGACCGAGGACAGCTGATCCTCGAAGTGCACGCCTGCCGCGCCGGCCGCGATCATCAATTTCATCAGCTCGTACGCATTGAGCACGCCGCCGAAGCCCGCTTCGGCGTCCGCGACGAGCGGCACGTACCAGTCGATCGAGTGGTCGCCGTTCATGTGATGGATCTCGTCGGCGCGACGCAGCGCATTCTGAATCCGGCAGATGAGGTTTGGAACGCTATCGGATGGATAGAGACTCTGGTCGGGATACATCGTCAGCGCGCAGTTTGCGTCGGCTGCCACCTGCCAGCCGCTGATGTAGATGGCCTTGAGGCCGGCGCGGACTTCCTGCACTGCTTGGTTCCCCGTGACCGCGGAGAGCACCGCGACATAGGGTTCCTCGCGCATCAACTTCCAGAGTCGCGCGGCGCCGTGACTCGCCAATGTGTACTGGACGGGCAGCGTGCCGCGCAGCCGGTACACGTCTTCGGGCGTGTAGGTGCGAGTGATTCCCTGCCAGCGCCGGTCGTTCCGCCACCGCAGATCGAGCTCCGACACAAATTCCCACTTGCTACCGGAGCCTTTGCCGTTGCCGTCATTCGAGATGTTCATAACCCACCAAGGTGAGGAATTCGGGGAAATCGGAGCCGGTCATCAGCTGATGAAACAACCTGGCGGCGAGTTCGAATTTGCCGCCGGTGAGGTTCTTGCGCTCCATCTCTTCGGTGATGATCGACTCGACCAGGTCTTGCGTCACCGCGCGCCCGTCGGAGAGATGCGCGCCGTGGCGCACCCATTGCCACACCTGCGACCGCGAGATCTCGGCCGTCGCGGCGTCTTCCATCAGGTTGTAGATCGGGACGCAGCCTGAGCCGCGGAGCCAGCTCTCGAGGTACTGGATCCCGACGTCTACGTTGGTTCGCAGCCCACCTTCGGTGATCTCGCCGTCGGGGACGGCGAGCAGATCCGAAGCCGTGACGCGCACGTCCTCGCGCGCGACGTCGAGCTGATTCGGGCCGCCCCCTTGCATCCCGGCGTCGAACACCTGCATCGCGACCGGCACCAACCCCGGGTGCGCGACCCACGTGCCGTCGTGACCGGCGCGCACTTCGCGGAGCTTGTCCTGCCGGACCTTCTCGAGCGCCGCCTCGTTCGCCGCGGGGTCGTTCTTGATGGGGATCTGCGCCGCCATCCCGCCCATCGCGTGGGCGCGGCGGCGGTGGCAGGTCTGGATGAGGAGATCGACGTACGACTTGAGGAAGTGCCGGTCCATCGTGACCCGGACGCGGTCGGGCAGGACGTAGCCCGTGCGGCGTCTGAACTTCTTGATGAAGCTGAAGATGTAGTCCCAACGGCCGCAATTCAGGCCAGCCGAATGGTCCTTGAGCTCGAAGAGAATCTCGTCCATCTCGAAGGCGGCGAGGATCGTCTCGATCAGGACCGTCGCGCGGATCGTGCCGCGCGGAATCCCCAGCTCGTCCTGCGCCAGGTTGAACACGTCATTCCAGAGGCGTGCCTCGAGATGACTCTCGAGCTTGGGCAGGTAGAAGTACGGACCTGTCCCCTTCGCAATCAACTGCTTGGCATTGTGAAAGAAGAAGAGTCCGAAATCGAAGAGGGCGCCGGAGATGGGATGCCCGTCCACCGTGACGTGCTTTTCGTCGAGGTGCCAGCCGCGCGGCCGCACCATCAGCGTCGCCGTGCGCAGCGCGAGGGCGTAGCGCTTCCCCTCGGGGCTCGTGAACGAGATCGTGCCGGCCAGGGCGTCTCGCAGGTTGATCTGCCCCTCGAGGTTGTTGCGCCAGGTGGGGGCGTTCGAATCCTCGAAGTCCGCCATGTAGACCCGCGCGCCCGAGTTCAGCGCGTTGATGATCATCTTGCGGTCGACTGGGCCCGTGATCTCGACCCGGCGGTCCACCAGGTCCGCCGGAATCGGCGCGACGGTCCAGGCCGCCTCGCGGACGCCGCGCGTCTCCGGCAGGAAGTCGGGCCGCTCGCCGGCGTCGAGCCGCTGCTGCCGTTCGACGCGTCGCGCGAGCAGCTCCTGGCGGCGCGGCTCGAAGGCGCGCGCCAACTCCGTGAGGAACTGACACGCCTCGTCGGTGAGGATGTCGGCGAATTCGGAATCGAGCGGCGCGTGGATTTCGAGGCCGCTGGTCGTCATGAGAGTCAATGTAGCGCTCCTGCCACAGACGGAATCCCGGGGAAAGAAGCGGGGCGAGCCGGGATGCCGCGCGATCACGCGTCGCGCTACCCAGCCGCCCCTTCCCTTCAAAGTGGTGGAGGGGGTCCGCAGCGAGCGTGCACGCCCGCTGCGGCAACCGGCGCAGGGCCAGCATCTACCTGGCTCTGCCTTTGCCGGCTGTTTTCCCCCCGAGATCCGCGTACTGCTTCCACGCGCACGACATTGCAACCCTCATGCCACGCGCTAGACCGCGGAACTCGGTTGGACGAAGGCCGGCCTGTGCGCCCGGTGCGGCGTTTTCTGTGGCAATATTACCGCACATGTCTTCGGCTCCTCCGCAACCTGTCGTCGGCCGCTCGGTCCCCCGTCGCGAAGGGGCCGATAAGGTGGCGGGGCGCGCCCGCTACACCGACGACATCGCCATCGCAGGCGCCTGGTACGGCAAAACCGTCCGGTCCACAATTCCCCGCGGCACGATCCAGTCCATCACGTTGGACCCTGCCTTCGATTGGTCAGGAGTCGTGGTCGTCACCGCGGACGACATCCCCGGCGAGAACGTTGTCCATCTGATTCGGGATGACCAGCCGGTTCTCGCCCCCAAGGGCGGCGAGATCAGGCACCGTGAGGAACCGATCCTGCTGCTGGCGGCTCCCGATCGGGCCATGCTGGATGAGGCTGCCCGCCACATCCAGATCGACTATGAGACCGCCGAGCCCGTCTACCTGCTCGACCAGGCAACCGAAGTCTTCAGCACAGTCGAAATCCGGAAAGGCAAGGTTTTGGACGATCTGAAGGGTCTGGAGGATCTGCAGGTGGTGGAGCGGGTTTTCCGGGTCGGTCTTCAGGAGCAGCTGTATATCGAGCCACAAGGAGCCATCGCTATTCCGGAACCTGATGGAGCCATCAAGGTCATTGGCTCGCTCCAATGCCCGTACTACGTCCACCGTGCCTTGAAACGAGCCCTGAACCTGACCGATGAACAGGCGATCGTAGTTCAAGCCGAGACCGGCGGGGGATTCGGCGGCAAGGAAGAGTATCCGTCGATCGTAGCCCTCCATGCCGCGCTACTCGCCCGCAAGGCGGGGCGACCGGTTCGCCTGATCTACGAGCGCCACGAGGATCTTGCGGCGACCACCAAGCGTCATCCCGGGGTCATCAGACACCGCACCGGCGTCAAACAGGATGGAACACTGCTGCTTCAGGACATCGAAATCGTCCTGGACGGCGGGGCCTACTGCACCCTGACGCCTGTCGTGTTGTCCCGCGCCGCGATCCATGCTGCCGGAGCGTATTCCTGCCCCAACGTCCGCATTCGGGCGCGCGCAGTCGCGACGAACACGCCCCCCAATGGGGCCTTTCGCGGCTTTGGCGCGCCGCAGTCCCTGTTTGCCGCCGAGCTGATGGTCGAGCACGTCGCTGAGCGGCTGGGGATGTCGAGTGCGGATTTGCGTCGCCAGTGGATGCTGCGCCTGGGCGACACGACGGCGACGGGGCAGGTGCTCGGCGAAAGCGTGGGGTCGGAGCTCGTTCTCGATGCGGCTCTCAAGGCTGCGCCACACGTCGGCACGTCGGCACGTCGGCACGTCCGCCACGGTCGTGGTCTTTCACTCGTCTTCCATGGCTCAGGGTTCACGGGCAGCGGAGAGAAGAAACTCCAGGGGACAATCGGGCTCGAAGCCCTGCCCGACGACACGTTCCGCATCCTCACCGCCTCCACAGAGATCGGCCAGGGGACGAAGACCATCTTTTGTCAGCTCGCCGCGGATGCATTGGGAGTAGGGTTGGACAAGGTGGTCATTGCCCCGCAGGACACGTCGCTCGTTCCCGATTCCGGCCCCACCGTTGCCTCGCGCACCGCGATGATTGTCGGTCGCTTGGTCCAGGAGGCGGCGAGTGAGATAAGGGAACTGTTGAAACGCGAGCGGCCTCCCCTGCGCGTCGCAAAAACCTACATCCAGCCCGATTCGATTCATTGGGACGAGACCACCTACCGCGGCGACGCGTATCCCGTGTATGCGTGGGCGTGCACGATCGTCGATGTGGACGTGGACACGACCACGGGCGAAGTACGAGTCACGGATTTGGTCACCGCCGTCGACTGCGGGAAGGCACTGCACCCGGTGATGGCGGAAGGCCAGATCGAGGGCGGCAGCCTGCAGGCGGTCGGCTGGGCCACGATCGAGGAAATTAAGATGAAAGACGGCAGCTATCAGAACGACCGTCTCGCGACCTACCTCATTCCGACTGCGCTCGATGCGCCGCGCATTCGGACGATTCTGGTCGAGAACCCGTACTCTCGAGGCCCGTTCGGCGCGAAGGGAATCGGCGAGCTGCCGATGGACGGCCCGGCGCCCGCCATCATCGCGGCAATTCACGATGCAACGGGCGTGTGGCTGGACGAGATTCCCGCGACTTCGGAGAAGGTGCTGGCGGCGCTCAACGAGGTGAGGTCGTGACGGTCCGGTTCACGCTTAACGGTGCGCCCGTCAGCGTCGAGGGGGCCGGATCACGACGACTCCTCGATGTGTTGCGCGAAGACCTGGCCAAGACCGGCACGAAAGAGGGCTGCGGTGAAGGGGAGTGCGGGGCCTGCTCGGTGCTCATTGACGGCGAGGTCGTCGACAGCTGTCTGGTTGCGGTCGGTCAGGTTGAGGGGCGGAACGTCGTCACCGTAGAAGGACTTGCGCAACCGAACGGGGAGTTATCGCGCCTGCAGCAAGCCTTCATCGAGCACGGCGCGGCCCAATGCGGGATCTGCACGCCGGGCATGTTGCTCGCGGCCCACGTCTTGCTGCACCGCACGACACAGCCGACCGAAGATCAAGTTCGGGAGGCCCTCGCCGGCAACCTGTGCCGGTGCACCGGCTACACGAAAATCATCGAGGCGGTGCTGTCATGCACGACGTGACATATCTCCGTCCCACGAGCTTGAAGGACGCGGTGGAGTTATATCGATCAACCCC
Source organism: Gemmatimonadales bacterium (assembly GCA_036390255.1). GTDB lineage: Bacteria > Gemmatimonadota > Gemmatimonadetes > Gemmatimonadales > GWC2-71-9 > 20CM-2-65-7. The sequence goes on from DASWCE010000078.1 coordinate 37,002, forward strand.
TGAATGCCGCCCGCTCGCCGGCGGCACGGATCTCATGGTGATGCTCCACGCGGGAACGTTTCGACCCGCCCCGCGGGCCATGCTCGACGTGTGGTCGATCCCCGAGCTCAAGGGCGTGCGGCGGACGCAAGGGATGCTGGAAATCGGCGCTGCCGAGTCCTACACCGGGATCATCCGGTCGCGTGATGCGCAGGAGCATGTGCCGGCGCTCGTGGCGGCGGCGCGGACCATCGGCGCCGCGCAGATCCAGAATCGCGGCACGCTGGGCGGCAACCTCGCGAATGCCTCGCCGGCCGGCGACACGCTGCCCGTGCTACTCGCCTACGATGCCGTCGTGGTTACGGATCGGCGCGCGATTGCGATCGATCAGTTCTTCACCGGCTATCGCAGGACCGCGCTGCAACCCGACGAGCTTATCGTGGCGGTGCGCATCCCGCTCGGCCGGCACGTCGCCTTCCGCAAGGTCGGGACGCGGGCCGCGCAAGCGATTTCGAAAGTGGTGATGGCCGTCAGCCGCTCACCCGCGCGCGTGGCGATCGGGTCCGTCGCCGAGGTGCCGTTGCGCGCTGCGCGGGCGGAAGCGGCACTCGCCCGCAACGATGATGCGCGAGCGGTCAGCGTCGTGGCGGAGGACGTCCGCCCCATCGACGACGTCCGGTCGACGGCGGCCTATCGGCGTGCCGTGACACAAAACGTGCTCCGCGAGCTCCTGCATGCACCCCCGCGCCCGTGAGCTGCTCAACACGCTCGGTATGCGGCCGCATCCCGAGGGTGGGCACTACGTCGAGCTGTTTCGATCCTCCCAGCGGATCCAGGTGCTCGATCGGAAAGTCGAGCGCAGCGCGCTCACCGCGATCTATTTTCTGCTGGCCGCGGGGGAATTCAGCCGCTGGCATCGCGTTGTGTCCGACGAGATCTGGCATTATCACGAGGGCGACACGATCGAGTTGTTGCTCTTCGACGATCGCGGGTTGCGTCGGGTGCAGCTCGGTCCGGTCGCGGGCGAGGCTCGCCCAACGGTCGTGGTGCCGGGAGGGACGTGGCAAGCGGCCCGAACCACCGGTGCGTATACGCTCAGCGGGTGCACGGTCGGGCCTGGATTCGAGTTTGCGGATTTTTCGTTGGTGGTGGATTGGCCGGACGTCGCGGCGAAGATCGCGCACGCGAGGGCGGATCTCGCCAGGTTCATCTAAAACGCCAGCAGCTCCAACGCCTTCGTCAGGACCTTCGTACCGAGCTCGAGATGTTCGGGGCTCGTGTTCTCTTCGGGACAATGCGATCGGCCACCGATACTCGGCACAAACAACATTCCGACCTTACACTTCACGGCGAGTACCTGAGCGTCGTGGCCGGCACCGCTCGCCAACTCCGTCGTCCTCACGCCGGCCTCTTTGGCGGCTCGCGCAAACAATGCTCTCAACCCGGTGTCCATCGGCACCGGTGCCCGTTCCTGAAGCAGGCGCATATCGAGCTCGAGGCCGCGCTCCGAGGCGATCGTGGCGGACAGGGATCGGATCCGCTCTTCCAGCGCCCGGCGCGCGCCGAGATCGGCATGGCGCACATCGATCGTGAAGACCACCCGTCCTGGAACCACGTTGATCTGGTCGGGCTCGGTTCGGACCTTGCCCACGGTGGCGACCGCAGGGCTTCCCAGCGAGCGCGCGATCGACTCGACGGCCTGAATCATAGCCGCCCCGCCCGCGAGTGCGTCGTGCCGCAATTCCATCGGCGTCGTGCCGGCATGGTCCGCTCGGCCGGTCACGGTGACCTCGAGATGCGCCGTCCCCACAATCGCGCTGACGACGGCCAGCGGCTGTCGCGATGCATCGAGCACGGCACCCTGCTCGATGTGCAGCTCGACGAAGGTGTCGATGTCGTCGCGCGCAGCCGTGGCGACCGTGGCCGGGTCGAGGCCGCGCTCGCGCATCGCCGCCGCGATCTCGGGATCGACAGTGTCGATGGCTCCCGTGATGGCGCGCGATCCCCAGAAGTTGGTGTTGAAGCGCGAGCCCTCTTCCTCACAGATCGCGACCACTTCGAGCGCGTGCCTGGGCTTGCCCTTCGTTGTGAGGAGCGTCTCGACCGCGGTCAGACCAGCGACGATGCCAAGCGCGCCGTCGAGTCTGCCGCCGCGTCGCACGGTGTCGATGTGCGAGCCGGTGACGACTGCCTTTCCTTTATCATGGCCTTCCGCGCGGCCCCATAGGTTCCCGACCGCATCGCGATGCGTCGTGAGGCCGGCATCTTTCATCCAGCGTTCGACACGCTCGACCGCGGTGGCCCACGCATCGCCATAGAGCGGACGGTAGGCACCGCCAGTGGGCTCCGCACCAATCTTGTAGAGCTCGTCTAACCGCTGGTGGATTGGCGCGCCGTCAATTCGCATGATTCGGTCTCACGAGCCGGCCCCAGCCGGTCTCGCCGACGACGTTGCCATCGGCAAACACCGTCTTCCCGCGGACGATCGTCCTGACGACGGCGCCGCGGAACTCGCGGCCGAGGTAGGCGCTGACGCCACTCCGCGTTTGGAGGTGCTCCGGCGCGAACGTCCACGTGCGTTCCGGATCGACGAGCACGACGTCCGCATCGGCGCCGACCGCGAGCGCGCCTTTGCGCGGATATAACCCGAACAGCTGCGCTGGCGCGGTCGCGGTCAGGTGCGCGATTCGCTCGAGTGAGAGGCCGCGCGCATGGAGACCGTCGGTGAGCAGCACGGGCAGCGTGGCCTGGATGCCCGCGATGCCGCCCCACGCCTGCCAGATGTCATCGTCGCCTTTGTGTTTGTCAGCGGCGGGGCAGGGTGAGTGGTCGGAGCCAATCAGGTCGACGCGTCCCGCGAGCACCTCGGCCCAGAGCGCCTCGCGGGTCGCGGCATCGCGGATCGGCGGTGCGCACTTGAGCGGCGGGCCGATGCGCTCGAAGTCGTCCTCGGTGAACGCCAGATAATGGGGACACGTCTCGGCGGTCATGGCCACACCCTTGCGGCGCGCGGCATCCACCACCGCCAAGCCCTCGGCGCAGCTCACGTGCACCACGTGCGCCCGCACGCCGTTCCCCGCGCCGCGCATACAGACGAGCAAACGCTCGATTGCCTCGACCTCAGCGGCCGGTGGGCGCGCGCGACACCACGACAGCCGCTCGACGCTTTGCTCTGCGCTCCAGCGGTCGAGCAGTTCCTGACTCTCGGCGTGCACCCCCACGATCGCGCCGAAGCGCGCCGTGGCCTTGAGACCGATCGCGAGCACACCATCGGGCACGCGAGGAAAGTCGTCGATGCCGCTGTGGCTCATGAAGGCCTTGAAGCCGACGACGCCGCGCTGATGCAGCGCCTGCAGCTGCGGGAGGTTGTCGGGCACCATGCCACCCCATAGCCCGAAGTCCACCAGCGCCTGCTTAGCTGCACATCCAACTTTCTCGTCGAACGCGGCGGTCGTGGTGGTGGGCGGGTGGGCATTGAGCGGCATCTCGAGCACGGTCGTCACTCCGCCGGCGGCCGCGCCGCGCGTTCCGACCTCCCACCCTTCCCATTCGGCTCGGCCCGGCTCATTGAAATGGACGTGTGCGTCTACGACGCCAGGAAGCACAACCAGTCCACGTGCATCTATGACGTCTTCGCCACTCGAAACCTCACTGCCAATAGCTGTAATGATTCCATCCGTGACGGCTATGTCGGCAGGTTTCTGGCCAGTCGGGAGGACTACGGTGGCCCCACGAATCACGACGGAATCCCCAGACACAAGCGAGGTCTTGCGGCTCACCGCTCCTCTTCTATAACGATGTCCTGCGCTCCCTCCCAGAGCGTGAGTCGACCAATCTCCGGCAGGTTCTCTCGCCCTTCCGTGACCGTTGCGAAGTGATTCCCAGCCAGCTGTCCCACTTTGCTCGCGAACATGGTCGCGCCATAAGGAAAAAGCAGCTCGGTCTCACTGATACCACCAGGGTAGAGCAGCAGCATCCCCGGCGCGGGATGGCTGGTGTGATTCTCGAATTCGAGCCCGAGCTTTCGCTCGCCCATCGGAATCCAGGTTGACTCGCCGCTCCAGCGGCAGTGGACTATCTTGGACTTGAGCGGCAGCATTTTGCGAATCATGGCGACGGTTTTGGGCGCGGCCTGCTCTTCGAGTCGCGCCGCGAACGTCAGGGGTCCCACGCGGATCTTGAGCATGTCCAACACTAACCGTCCGACGATTTCGACGCACGTCCTCGATACCACGCGCGGCGAGGCCGCCGCGGGCGTCGCGGTGACGTTGTGGCGGCTCGAGGGCAACCAGCACGTCTCCCAGGGTACCAGCGAAACCGACGCCGACGGGCGCATCGCGCAGCTCGGTGACGGCCAGGTCACGGCGGGCACGTACCGCCTGTCCTTCGAGGTGGGCGCCTACTATAAAAGGAAAGGGACCGCCGCCTTCTTGCAGCGCGCCACGCTCGATTTCGAGATCACCGATCCGAAACGCCGCTACCACATTCCGCTGCTCATGTCGCCGTTCTCGTGCGCGAGCTATCGCGGCAGCTGAACCTTTTCGAGCATGCTGGCCCGTTACTGGAGCGGCTGCGCGCGGCCGAGCCGTTTGTGAGTGGTGCGGCGATGCTCGCGCGTGCCCGCGAAATCCTCAACGACTTGTCCGAGACGGACCAGATCGCCGTGATCAACGCGCATCCCCGGATCGGCGAGCGCCCGGACAAGCTGTCGGCGCTGTCGTTCAAGGAGCAGGGCTGCGACCGCGACACCACGCCTCCGGAGGTGCTGCGCCGTCTCGCCACGCTCAACGAGGAGTACGAACAGAAATTCGGCTTTCGCTTTGTCGTGTTCGTCAACCGGCGATCTCAAGAGGCCATCGTGCCGATCCTGGAGGCACGGCTGCGCGGCTCACGCGATGACGAGTGCCGCATCGCGCTGCACGAAATTCTCGCGATCGCCGAGGACCGCTTGAAACAGGAGGAAGCGTAATGGACGCGATTTCACGTCGGGCTTTCGCCGAGCAGTTGGCCCTCGCGGCGGCCGCGCCGTGGTTCCTGGAGGAGGTGCGCGCTCAAACGCCCCAGCCCCCAGGCTCAAAGCCCCAGGCCCAGCAACCACAAGAGCCGTCCGCGCTCGCCAAGGCTCTCGCCGAAGGCGTGCGACTCCGCTATCCTGATCGTTTCACTGCCGACGATCTCGCCGCGATCACGCGCAGCATCGAGGGCCGCCTCCGCGCCATCGAGCGGCTCTACCAGACATCGCTCACCAACGCCGACGAGCCCGATTTCGTCTACGCTGTCTACCGCGGGGCCGACTGATGGACTTCGCCTTCCTATCGGTCGTCGAGTTAGGCCGTCTCCTGCGACAAAAGAAAACGTCGGCCACCGAGCTGGCGACGTATTTCCTCGATCGCCTGGAGCGCCTCGGGCCGAAGTTCAATGCCGTCGTGACGATCACGCGCGAGCGCGCGGTCGTGGAAGCGGCGGCGGCCGATCGCGAGATCCGGGCGGGGAAATGGCGCGGTCCGCTGCACGGGATTCCGTACGGCGTGAAGGATCTGCTCGCGACCAAAGAATATCCGACGACGTGGGGCGCCGAGCCGTATCGACAGCAGAAGTTCGACAGCGATGCGACGGTCATCGGGCGCCTCGGTGCGGCGGGCGCTGTATTGGTCGGGAAGCTCGCCATGGTCGAGCTCGCTGGTGGGATGGGCTACAACCAGGCGAACGCGTCCTTCACCGGGCCGGGCAAGACCCCGTGGAATCCCGACTACTGGAGCGGCGGGTCGTCGAGCGGGCCGGGTGCCGCGGTCGCGGCCGGTCTCGTGCCATTCGCGATCGGGTCGGAAACGTCGGGCTCGATTCTGACACCTGCCGCCTACTGCGGCGTGACGGGCCTCAGGCCGACCTACGGGCTCGTGAGTCGGCACGGCGCGATGGCCCTGGCGTGGACGATGGACAAGCTCGGACCGTTGGGGCGCAGTGCCGAGGATTGCGGGATTGTGCTGTTTCACATCGCCGGGAAAGACCCGAAGGATCCGTCGAGCGTCGATCGTGACTTGAAAGGAATGGCCGACGCACCCACTAAGCGATACCGCATCGGGATTCCCAAAGGTGCTGACAAGGACATCCAAGCCGAGGTGGCCGCGAATTTCCGGGCGGCGTTGAAGGTGCTGGAAGATCGGTTGGAGATCGTGGAGGACGTCGAGCTCCCCGATCTCCCGTACGGTGCTGTCGCGGGAATGATCATCGCCGCCGAAGGCGCGAGTGCGTTCGATGATTTGCTTAAGGACGGGCGGCTGTCCCAGCTGACGGCGCCGGAAGACCGCACGGGCGGTTACCCGGCCCTCGCGGTGAGCGCGCCGGACTATCTGCGCGCCCTCCGTGTCCGCCGCCCGATGCAGCGCGCCCTCGATGATTTCCTGAAGAAATTCGACGCGCTGGCGGTGCCCACCCGCACCGCCGTGTCAACGCCGATCGACAAGTCGTTCCGCGAAGGGTGGCCCGGCGTGACGGGCGGAGCCAATGTCATCGGCCCGACGAACGTCGTCGGCGTTCCGGCGATATCAGTTCCGAATGGTTTCGGCGTTCAGAATCTGCCGACCGGCCTCAGCTTCACGGCGCGTGCCTTCGACGAAGGTAAGCTCGTGACGCTCGCGAGGCTGTATCAGTCGCGCACCGACTGGCACACGCGCCGGCCCCCCGCCGCAATAGGCTGAGCGATGTTCTCGCTCATCAAGCTGATTCAGTCGTTGGTCGGGGCGCTGCATTCCGAAGGCACCCCCGGCCAGCTCGCCGCCGGGATCGTGCTGGGCTCCTTCCTCGGCCTGACACCGCTCGTGAACATTCACAACGCCGTGATCTTCGCGGCGCTCGTCTTGCTCAACGTCTCGTTCGCCGGCGGGATGCTCGGATGGGCGCTCTCCATCCCGTTCGGCTTCCTGCTCGATCCGCTGTTCGACTGGATCGGCCATACGTTGTTATTCACGCCGTCTTTAACGCCTGTCTTTACGTCGTTGTATAACATGCCTGTCATCCCGCTCACCAATTTCAACAACACGGTCGTGCTTGGCAGCTTCGTGTTTGCCGTGCTGTTCGCGCTGCCGCTGTACTTGGCGGCCCGCCTGGGCGTGACGCGCTATCGCGCCACGATCGGAGCGCGCGTGCGGCAGTCGCAGTGGTATCGCGCGGTCACGGCGTCCAAGGTCTACAACGTCTACAAGCTGTTCCGCCCATGACCGCCTCCAGGCCCCAGGCCCCAGCCCCCAGTCCCCGTTTCAAGGTTTTCCGCTGGCGTGCACTCGGACCGCTGCTCATTCTGTTCGTGATCGCGGCGGTGCTTTGGTGGCTGTTCGCCGACACGATCGCGCGGCGCGAGACCCAGAAAGTCGGAACTCAGGTGATCGGCGCCAAGGTCGAAATTCAGGACCTGCATCTCGATCTGGCCCACGGCAAAGTCCTGATCCGCGGGCTCACCGTCGCGAGCCCGCACGAGGCGCTCCGCAACCTGCTGCAGGCGGACGAGCTGGTCGCGGACGTCGACGTGGTGCCGCTCACTGAAAAGAAACTCATCATCAACCGCATCGCCGCGAACGGCCTGCGGTTTGGCACACCGCGCGAGACGGACGGTCGGGTAGCGGCTAAGTCGGGTGTTGGAATTGCGGGCCGCGTCCTTGCCGAAACGCACGAGTGGGCGAGTCAATTTCAGGTGCCGGCGCTGCAGCTCGCCACCGGCAAGATCAGCATGGATTCGCTCGATCCACGCCGGCTCTCGACGATCCCCGCGGCGGACGCGCTGGGCGCGCGTGCCGATTCGAGCCAGCGTGCCTGGAAAGCGGCGTTCGACACCCTGCGCCTCGGCCCGACGCTCGATTCTGCTCAGGCCACACTCGAGAAGCTGCGGCGTGCGCGCGCCACCGATCTGTCCACACTCAACGAGGGGCGCCAGGCGATCGATCGGCTCAAGCGCGCGCGCGATCGCGTGACGACACTCGATCGCAACGTCACCAAGGGCGTGGCCAGCCTCAAATCAGGGCTCGCGGGTCTCGACAGTGCGCGGCAGCGTGACTACGGGTTCGCGCGCAGCTTGCTCAAGCTGCCGAGCCTCGATGCGCCGGCAGTCGGGGCGGCGCTGTTCGCGCCGGGCGCCATCAGACCGTTCGAGAGCGTGCTTTACTACATGCAGCTGGCGCGGCGATACATGCCCCCGGGCCTGCTGCCACGCGCGACCACCGGTCCCCAGCGCGTGCGGCGCGCTGGCGAAGACGTGCGCTTTCCCAAAGAGCGCGATCTCCCCGCCTTCCTGGTGCGCAGCGCCGAGTTGTCGTTCCTGCTGCACCCGTCGGCGGAGCAACCGCAGCGCTACGCGGGGCGCCTGTCAGGTCTGACGAGCGACCCCGCGCTCTATGGCCGGCCCACGGTCGCCACGGCGACGGGTCCACAGGTGGGTGCCGGCCTGATGCTCAATCATCTGCGTAGCGTCCCCGTCGATACGGCGGGGGCGACGGTCGGCGGTGTCCGGTTCCCGGCATTCCAGGTTCCGGGCGTGCCGCTGCGGCTCGATCCGGGCGCCGCCACGACCCAGCTCGGCTTCAATCTCAACGGCGACACGATTCACGCCCGCTTCGCAATTCGCTCGAGCAACGTGCGGTGGACGCGGGATTCCGGATTCGCGAACAGCACGATCGGTGATCTGATTTGGCGCGCTGTCTCGGGCATTCCGAACCTCGACGTGGAGGCCCGGCTGTCCGGCGCCTTGCACCATCCCGATCTCGCGGTGCGCTCGAATCTCGATCAGGCGATCGCGGCGCGGCTGCGCGCGGTCCTCGGCGAGCAGGTGGCGGCCGCTGAGAAGCAGATGCGCGATCGCGTGGATGCGCTCGTCAACGCCAAGGTCGGCCCCGTGCGGGCGCGTGTCACACAAGTCCAGAATCAGGCGCAGGCACAGGTCGCCCAGCAGCGCGCGCGCCTGGACGAGCTGCAGAAGCAGCTCGAGCAGCGGCTGCGCGACCTCACGCGGATCCGCCTGCCATGATCGCGCTCCAAACGCCGCGGCCCCCGACGGCGTCTTAGTTCTGTGCCGCCCCCGCCGCCCCCGCTCCCGGACGATCTCATCGTCCGTGCGCAGGCTGGCGACCAGGCGGCGTTCCGAGACCTTTATCGCCAACACGCCGGCCGTGTCTACGCGCTCTGTCTCCGCCTCACCGGTGAGCCCAGAGATGCCGAGGAGCGCACACAGGATGTCTTCGTGCGGCTGTGGGACAAGCTGCGCTCGTTTCGGGGCGAGAGCGCGTTCAGCTCCTGGCTGCATCGACTTGCCGTCAACGTGGTCCTGAATGAGCGGCGCACGACGGGGCGGCGCGAGCGTCGCGTGATGCCGGCCGACGATCCGGACAATGTTGTAGGGGCGCAGCATGCCGCGCCCCTACAGAACTCGACCGAGGGCTTGAGTATCGACCTCGAGCGCGCGATCGCCGAGCTGCCCGATGGAGCACGAGAGGTGTTCGTGCTGTATGACATTGAGGGCTACGGGCATGGCGAGATCGCCGAGCTCGTCGGGATTGCGGCGGGGACATCGAAGGCGCAGCTGTTTCGGGCGCGCCGCCTGCTACGGGAGAAGTTGGAGCGATGAACGAACGGGAGTTGCTGGACGCCGTTAATAAGCTGCCGAAGAGCATCGAACCGCCGCGCGATCTGTGGCCCGAGATCTCGACGCAGATCAACGCGCGCTCGTGGCGACGCTGGTACTGGGTTCCGCTGGCGGCCGCGGCGGCGTTTGTGCTCCTGATGGTCGGACGCACGATCAAGCCAACGGCCTGGGACGTCACCGCGCTGGCGGGGCGCCCGCTCATCGGGACGAAGCGGCTCGCCGCGTCCGGCCGGCTCCGGGTGGGCGACTGGCTGCAGACGGATGACTCGTCGCGCGCGCTCGTGGCCGTCGGCCGGATCGGCCAGGTCGAGGTCCAGCCCGACACGCGCATACAGCTCGTTGTTGCCAAGGCCGACGAGCATCGCCTCGGCCTGGCCCGCGGAGCCATCGCTGCAAAGGTCGATGCCGTGCCACGCCTCTTCTTCGTCGAGACCCCCGCCGGGACCGCAATCGATCTCGGTTGCGCCTACACGTTGGCGACGGATTCACTGGGCAAGGGTGTGCTGCACGTCACCGCTGGAGAAGTGGAGTTTCACACCGCGCTGCGGTCGTCGCGCGTGCCGCTCGGCGCGCTGATGCAAATGCGGCCCTCGCTGGGGCCGGGCATTCCCTATGTCGAGGACGCGCCGCCCCCGCTCGTCCGAGCCCTCATCGCGTTCGATTTCGAGAAGGGTCGCGCGCGCGCGATGCGCAACATCCTAGCGCTCGCACGCCCGCAGGACGCGCTCTCGCTGTGGCATCTGCTGCAGCGTGTCATGCCGGCGCTGCGCGGCGTGGTCTATGACCGGCTCGCGGCGTTCGTGCCCCCGCCGCCCGGCGTCACGCGTCGCGGGGCAATCGCGCTCCGCTCCCGGGATTTGGAAGGCTACTGGACGAAGATCCACAGCATTCACTTCCGGCGCATGATCCTGCGGGGCGTGCGCGCCATCAATCCCCGGACTGGACTCGCTCGCTAGTTCGTTCCCCGCCTGTGAATTCTTGGCGCGGCGCAGCTCGCTCTGTATCTGAAAGTCGAGCAGATCCGGACGTGCCAACGCCCGCTGCAAGAGCGGTCCGGCCTCCGCGTCGCGGCGCAACGCCTCGAGAATGCGCGCGCGATGATACTCCATCGATGGACTCGGGGCGCCCCACTCAACGGCGTGATCAGACGCCGCGAGTGCAGCGTCCAGCCAGCCTCGCCGGAACAGCGCCCAACTGAGCACATCCCAGCTGTCCACAGCCGGCCGCCGCGCCACGTCGCGGCGCGCGACCGCGACGGCCGAGTCGCGCGTGACGAGCTGCTCCGCGTAGAAAAGCGCGAGTGGGTGCGCGTATAGCGGCTCGGCCCCCGGCGCCAGCGCCACGCGCAGGAACTCCTGCTCTGCCAGCGTCGCACGCGGCGCATCTCCTAGCTCTCGCGACACCTCGGCGATACGCAGGTAGAGATCGGGGTGCGCATCCGCTACGATACGGGAGTAGTCCTTTATTGCCTCCTGCCAATCACCGCGCGCGTACGCGAGGTCCGCGAGTCCTTCGATCGCCCCGCGGTAGCCGGGTTGCAGACTGAGAGCGCGTTCGAGCAGCGCTCGCGCTGCAGCCGGTCCCTCCCGTTGACGCACCAGCTTGGCCAGCTCCGTGCCGCACCACGCGGCGACCTGGGGTGGTGCCGACGCACGCTCGAGCTCGCGACAGGCGCGGTCCATCGCGTAGTACGCCGCGTCGATCCGGCCGACTGCCGTGAGGTAGTGGGCCGTGCGAAGCTGGTGGGGTAGGCGGCCGGGTTTGAGTAGTCCCAGTGCGGAGTCCGCTTCCCCGTAACGGCCCATCGCCATGGCCGCGTCGAACCAGAGTCCGAGCGCCGCCTGGTTGCTGGGATTCCACCGCAGCGCCCGGCGCGCCGCATCGTAGGCGGCACCAAACTGATGCTGGGTCAAATAGATCATCCCGAGTCGCGTGAGCCCGCCCGCCGTATCCGACGTCAGCGGCAGGATCTCGCGAGCCACGGTCTCCGCCCGCCGCACGTCGGCCAGATTCGCCCCCACCTGAAAGCGCATCAGATATCGGGCGACGAGCTGCCCGCCGATCATCGGATTCCCGGGATCATAGGCGAGCCGACCCTCGAAGAAGTCGATGCTGCGCGACACGATCGCCGTGTCAGCAGCGGTGCCCACGGGATCGCCACCGCGCGCGACACTGGAGATCGCGACTGCGACCCCGAGCGCCAGCGCGGCGGCGACGCCTACGTAGTAAACGCGCTTCATGGCGTGAGCGGTGCGAGGTAAGGGAACGTCGCCAGGAACGGCTGATCGTTGGCATCCACGTGATCGTCGTTCAACGCGGCATTCGACCCGAAGATCAGACCGAGCTCCGCAGTGATCACGTCGTCCTGGAGCCGCCGGCCGTTCAGGAACGCGGTCGGCAGTGACGTGTTGATTGGCTGCACGTCCGGCAACAACGCCGCAGCGAGAGCGGCGGGGTCTGGATGTCCGAACGCCGTGAGCCTCGCGACAACTTCGTCTGTATAGTTGGCGCGATCAGTCGCCGGCGTCCCTTGGTTGTACGCGTCTCTCTCTGCGGTCGGAATGAACACCGTCGCAATCGCCGGGAGGCCGAAGCGATCCTCTTGCATCAGCGTCGCGTTCAGCAGCACGCTGGCTTCCCCTGATCCGAGTTCCGTCGGGTTCTGACAGGACGCGGCGAGCAGTGCCGCAAACGCGAGGCACGACAGCCGCCGCAGATTCGTTCCGTTGAAGCGCATTGTTTGCTCTCCTTGGTTGGCCAAGCCGATTTACATCGGCCGGCTGGTCGTGCCCCAGATGCCGATTTGCGAGCCGCCAAGCATGGCGCTCGGCAGCTCGACGACGAGTGCCAGCACACCGGTGCCCGCGAACGCATCCACGCCGGGATTGCGGAAGCTCGTCTCGTGACCGACGATAATTTCCTTGAAGCGCGTCAGGTCGAAGAAGAAGGGATCGTCGCGCACACCTGCGAACACCGTCATCCCGCCTCGCGACACGACGATGGGCGTCGCGTCGTGGCTGACGCGGACGGTGGCGGTTTCGGGACCCGGCAGCACGCGTGCCTCCGCACCCTTCACGATCGGGGCGGCCGGGCCGCGGAAATGCATGACCTGGTTGGCACCCGACCCGGTGACGAACGCCTGAATGACCAGATCCTCCACCGCGTCCCCATTGTTATCGATCTTCCATTGGTACAGGACGCCGGGGTCGAAAAACGTGGTGCCGGCTTCCGGCGGGGGAATCAGACCGGAGACGGTCATTACAAGAACGACGTTGTCGGGGTTGGTGGGGCTGCGGAACGTATACAAATCAGCGATGTCGGCGGCCCGGTCGGCGGTGAGCAACGCGCTGTCGCGGTGGTCCGACGCGGCGAGCCAGCCCGCGACGCCGAGCGTGATGACGCTGGCGAGCAGGAGCGTCACGCGACGGGGACTGAGACGGAACATGGAGTATTCCTCCTGAAAACGGGAACGGGCGTAGAGTGACATCGTCTCTACGCCCGTCGTGCTCGGTCGGATTGGAAGCGCGTTATTCGGATCGCCGCACCTCGCCGATCAGGAAGGGCGTCTGCGTAGGCTGCGGCGAGCCGCCTGCCGGTTCTTCGGTCACGGCGGTTACCTGGAAGATGAAGTCAGCGGGTACGGACATCGCCGTCGTGAGGCGCCCAGTAGGCCCGGGGTTGAACACGCCGAGGCTGACGGGCGCCTTGCCCGTGGCAATGGCCCAGAGTTGGTAGGTGCGTCCGGCGGGCGCGGGCGGCAGATCGAACACTGCGAGGACGACGCGGCGATGGGCGGAATTCCAGAACAGGCGTGCCGTCGGCGGCTTACCCGTCGCGGCGAGGTTCGCCGTCCCCACATTCGGAGCGAGCACAGCGGCGAGCAGCGAATCACGCGCGGCGAGCGAGTCCCGCGTCAGCGCCACGGTCTGCTCCAAGGCCCGTCGATCGGCGCGCTCGCGCCAATAGCCGTACGCGGCGCCTAGGGCCAGCACCAGGCACGCGGCCGCCGCGAGCCAAGCCAGTTGCCGTGGGCGTCGCGCGACGGCGAGCACACGGCGTCGCAGCGAGGGAGCAGGCGACGCATCGGGTGCGGCGGCGGCAAGCCGCGCCGCTACGTCGCGGAACGACGCAACCTCGGCCTGACAGAGGACGCATCCCACCACATGAGCCTCGAAGGCAGCCCGCTCCTCTCCGTCCAACGCATCCAACGCGTACGGAGCCGCGAGCGCCAGCCACTCGTGCTCGGTCATGTGCCCTCTCCGGCCAACAGCGTACGCAGCTTCGCCATGCCGTCGCGGATGCGTGTCTTCACGGTGCCGAGCGGCTCGCTGAGCTCTGCAGCAATTTCGCTTTGCGACAAGCCGCCGAAGTATGCCAGCTCGATGGCGCGCCGCTGCGGTGTAGGCAAGTCAGTCAGGGCGCGCATGACAAGGCGACGCGCCTCGGCTTGTTCGGCGCCGCGGTCCGGCGCGTTGTCGGACGCGACGGGGCTCGCGACGCCGCTCTCCGATAGTAGCGCGGCCTTCGTGAGTGCCCGCGACCGGCGCCCGCGGGCGCGGACCAGATCGAGGGCTCGCGTTCGGGCAATGGTGATCAGCCAGCTTCCCACGCTGCCGCGGGCCGGCTCGAACTGCGCCGCGGAGCGCCACGCCTGCTGGAACACGTCCACCAGCACTTCGTCGGCGTCGGCGCGCTCTCCCACGATAGCGCACGCCAGCGCGTACGCCGCCCGTCCGTGGCGTTCGTACAGCTCGCCCAGGGCGTGTTCGTCGCCCGCGGCCATCCGCCGCACAAGTGCGTGATCAGGCGTCATCGCGATCCGCCATTGTTGTCCCGCGGGAGCAGAGCGGGCATTGCTGCGAAGTTGGCCGCGCGCCAGGAGATCGGCAACCGTCAGTACACTCACTCTCGCGTCACGTTTGAATACGCGGCTGGCTCTCGGCCGGATTGGGCCAATCCGTGAGCACGCGCGGGGAGTCTTGACGCACGCTTGACGAGCTGCGGCAATGCTGGTACGTCCGAACGTACCGGCCCTCAACCCGGAGTCTATTATGCGTCGTTTCCTGCTCGTGCTGCCCGCCATCGCACTCGCGGTCGCCTGCAGTGATCGCAACCCTCTCGCGCCTCCCCCCTCGCCCGCGTTCAACATCACGTCACCGCCGCCGAGTGCCCGCACCATCACGGTGATGACGCAGAACCTCTACATCGGCGCGAATGTGGATCTGGTGATTCAGGCCCTCATAACGCCGGATCCCAACGACGACTTCGCGGCGCTGATGGCCGCGATCGAGACGGTCGGCAAGACTGCGTATCCGGCGCGCGCGGAGGCCATTGCGGATGAGATCGCGCGCGCGCGGCCGCACGCCGTAGGCCTGCAGGAGGTTTCGGACATTGACATCGACTTGCAGCCACTCGGCGTGCCGCTCGCCGTGCACCAGCATTTTCTCGAGATCCTGCAGGATGCGCTCGCGCGTCGTGGGTTGCACTATCAGGTCGCCGCGATCGTCACCGACGTCAACGCCAGCCTCCTTGGAGGCTTGGTGAATTTGGTGGATCATGACGCCCTGCTCGTCGACGGCGATCGCGTCACGGTCGATGCCGCCAGTGGACAAAACTTTGCCGCGAACATCGGCCCAGTCCCCGGCACGCCGATCTCATTGATTCGCGGTTGGGTGTGGGCTCGCACCACGATCGACGGCCAGCCTTACACATTTGCCAGCGCCCACACCGAAGCGGGGACGTCCGACCCGCTGCTGAAGCAGCTTCGCGCCGCTCAGGTCGGCGAGATGGTCGCGACGCTGGGATCGAGCACACCCCTCGTGCTGATGGGCGATCTGAATGACACACCGGGCTCGCCGATGTATCAGATCCTGGCGGGATCGGGGTTCACCGACTCCTGGGTCTCGCTGCGACCCGGTGCGGAGGGCCTGACGTGCTGCCACGTGGCGGACCTGTCGGATCCGGTGGCGCAGTTCGATCAACGCATCGATTACATCTGGACGCGGGGGTTCGGCGACAACGTCCAGGGCAGCGTCGATCGTTTTGGAAACGTGCCAGCGGATCGAGTGGTGGGTCCCGCGTACCCGATCTGGCCGTCCGATCACGCCGGATTGCTCGCGTCGCTGCGGTAGCTAGCTGAGCTTCGGGCGCGAGAAGGTAGGGGCGCAGCATGCTGCGCCCCTGCGCGTCCTTACGCGCTCACCTTTCCAATCGGCAAACTCCGAATCCGCCTGCCCGTCGCCGCAAAGATCGCGTTGCACACCGCTGGGGCGGTGGGCGGGACTGAAGGCTCGCCGATCCCCCCGAGCGCGTCCGTGCTCGGCACCGTGTAGACCTCGACCACCGGCATCTCGGGGATCCGAAGCACGGGATAGTCGGTGAAGTTGCCTTGCTTCACACGGCCGTTTGCGATCGTGATCTCGCCATACAACGCCGCAGACAACCCGAACACGACGCCGCCCTGCATCTGCGCTTCGAGCGTATCGGGGTTCACGACCTGGCCGCAGTCCACGGCACACACTACGCGATGCACGCGTACCGTCCCGTCCGACGCCACCGAAACTTCGGCGACCTCGGCGCAAGTCGTGGGCTCCCATTCGGCAATCGCAATCCCGCGGCCGCGACCCGGTGGCAATGGCGTGCCCCAGCCGGCCTTGGTCGCGGCCAGCTCGAGCGTGCGGAGATGGCGCGGCTTGGCCTGGAGCAGCTCGCGCCGAAACTCGTAAGGATCGCGGCCAGCGGCAGCGGCGACTTCGTCCATGAAGCACTCGACGACAAACGCGTTCTGTGATGCACCGACCGAGCGCCAGAATCCGAGCGGCACCGGCAAGTCGGCCGCGACCTGATCCACGAATACGTTCGAAATACCGTACGGCATGTCCGCGGCCCCATCGATCAGAGTGCGATCGATGCCGTTCTGGAGCGGCCCGTACTTGAGGAGAATGGGTGGCGCGACGATGTGATGCGTCCACGCGAGCGGCTTGTTCTGCGCGTCGAGCCCGGCGACGAGTCGGTTGTAGGTCGCCGGCCGATAGAAGCCGTGTTTCGTGTCGTCTTCGCGCGACCAAATGACTTTTGTCGGTGCTTTCACCGCTCGTGAGATCCGCACCGCTTCGGCCACGAAGTCGGACTCGAGCCGCCGGCCGAATCCGCCGCCCAGCAGGGTCGTGTGGATGCGGACTTTGTCGATGGGCAAGCCCGCCGCCTCCGCGGCGACCTGCTGCGCCCGCGTCTGGTTCTGCGTCGGCGCCCACACATCACAGCCATCGGCGCGCACGTGGGCCGTGCAGTTCATCGGCTCCATCGTCGCGTGATGGAGGAAAGGAACGGTGTAGACTGCGTCGATCTGCTTCGCCGCGCCAGCCAGCGCCGCGGCGGCGTCACCGTCCTTGCGCGCGCTGACCCCCGCCTGGTTTGCGAGTGACGCGAGCTTCCCTGGGATATCGCCGAGCGTGGCGTTGGCGCCTTCGTCCCAGGTGATCTGCAGGGCGCGCCGGCCTTCCACCGCTTGCCAGTACGTATCGGCGACGACCGCGACGCCGCTCTCGGTGCCGACTCCCCAGGCCCCGGTCCCCGTCCACGGCGTGCTCTCGAGCTGCACCACGTGCCGCACGCCCGGCATCGCCTTGGTGCGCGTCGCGTCGAAGCTCTTTACCCTGCCGCCGAACACAGGTGAGCGCTCGACGCTGGCGATGAGCATTCGCGGTACGCGGACGTCGATGCCGAATTGCGCCGTGCCGTTCACCTTCGACGGCGTATCGAGACGGTGCGTGCGTTTGCCGAGCAGCCGAAAATCCTTCGGATCTTTGAGGGGCGGGTTCTCCGGGACCGGAATCGAGGCGGCTTTTGTCGCGAGCTCGCCGTATGTCAACCGGTGAGTGGTTCCGGCATGGCTCACGACACCGTTGTCGGTGCTGCAGGCCGCGGGCTCGGCGCCCCAGGTCTGTGCGGCGGCCGCGACGAGCATCGTGCGCGCCGTCGCCCCCGCCTTGCGGAGGATGTCCCAGGACGTGCGGACACTGGTGCTTCCTCCCGTCGACATGCGGCGTGACCACCGCGCTGGATTGTCCGGCACGGGACCAATCTTCACCTTCGTCCAATCCGCATCGAGCTCTTCCGCGATCAGCATCGCGAGGGCGGTGTGATTGCCTTCACCCATTTCGGACTTGTCAATCGTTAGCGTCACGTTGCCGTCGGTGCCCACCTGCAGCCAGGCATTGGGTGCGAACGGGACGACGCCACGCCTGTCGGGAATGCGGAAAGCAATCAGGAGTCCCGCAGCCCCTGTTACGTGTAGGAAGTGCCGGCGATCCATCAGGCCTCCTTGGCCGCGCGATGCACCGCGGCCCGGATGCGCTGGTACGTTCCGCATCTGCAAATGTTCGTCATCGCGGCATCGATCTGGGCATCCGTGGGATCGCTCATGCGTTGCAGCAGCGCCGCCGCGGCCATGATTTGGCCCGACTGGCAGTACCCGCATTGCGGCACATCCTCGGCGATCCACGCTTGCTGCACGCGGTGCGTGGAGGTTGCGCTCAGTCCTTCGATCGTCGTGATCGGTCGCGTGCCGACCGCGGAAACCGGTAACACGCAGGAGCGTACCGCATCGCCATCCAGATGCACTGTGCACGCGCCACACTGCGCGATGCCGCAGCCGAACTTGGTGCCGGTGAGTCCCAGGTTGTCGCGCAACACCCAGAGCAATGGTGTGTTCGCCGCCGCTTCGACTGTCCGGCGCCGGCCATTCACCAGGAGGGAGTAGGAGGGCATAGGCAGGCCTCGATAGGAGAGGTCAGACAAACGTGGCGGAGAAACCGAGAAGCCGCTAGTTAGGGTGTTCCATGACGAACTATGCGCGTCGTCTCGGCCTCTTCTCCGGAACGATGGCCGTCGTTGGCGGAATCATCGGGGGCGGGATCTTCCGCACGCCCGCCACGGTCGCCGAGCGTCTCCATTCGCCGAGCCTCGTGCTCTTGGCGTGGGTGATCGGCGGAATCGTGGCGCTGATCGGCGCGTTCTGCTTCGGTGAGCTCGGCCAGCGGCGGCCGCGCGCGGGCGGCGGCTACGTCTACCTGCGTGAGACATTCGGTCCGCTGCCCGCGTTTCTGTACGGCTGGACGCTCGTGCTGGTGATCGCCACGGGAGCGATCGCCGCCGTCGCGGTGACATTCGCCGATTACACCTTGGCGTTGGTGGGACTACCATCCACCTATTCAGTGCCGCTTGCGGTCGCAGCGATCTTGTTCCATACCGCGATCAACTACATCGGCGTTCGTCCTGCGGCGATCACGCAAAACATATTTACGATGCTCAAGCTGGTCGCGCTCGCGATCCTGATCGTCGTTGGAGTTTTTGCCGTTACCCCTACCGTCCCTTACCGTGCGCTACCGTCCCTTACCGTCGCTTCTCCCGTCGGAGCAATCGGCGCCGCCCTCGTCCCGATTCTTTTTACCTACGGCGGCTGGCAGCAGACCAACTTCATCGCCGAAGAAATCGTCGAGCCGGAACGCAACCTGCCACGGGCGCTCGTCTACGGCGTCGCGATTGTCGTGACGGTCTACCTGCTCACGAACGTGGCGTACCTGCGAGTGCTCGGCGTGGACGGGCTGGCCGCGAGCACCGCTCCGGCCGCTGATACGATGCGCTTGCTCCTGGGACCTGCGGGCGGCAAGATCATCGCGGCGGGCATTGCCCTGTCGACGTTTGGATTCCTGAACCTGGTGATCCTGGTGACCCCGCGCGTGCTGCAGGCGATGGCGGCGGACGGCGTGTTCTTCCGTCGTTTTGCCGTGTTGCATCCCGCTTATCAGACACCAACCGCGGCGATCGTCGCGCTCGCGGTCTTTGCTGTGGCACTGACGCTCACCGGGACCTTTGGACAACTTGTCGATTACGTGACGTTTGGAGATTGGATCTTCTTTGGCCTATGCGTCGCCGGACTATTTGTCTATCGGGCAAAGGAGCACGGAGCAGGGAGCAGGGAGCAGAGTGCTCCGGGTTCCGTGCTCCCTGCTCCGTTCAGGGTTCCCGGCTATCCAGTCACGCCGGCGCTATTCGTGCTAGCAGCGGCGTTCGTCGTGTACAGCGCTATTGCCTCGAACCCCAAGAACGCCGCGATCGGTGCCGGTCTTATCGTTCTCGGCATTCCAGCTTTCCTTTATTGGCGGAGCCGTCCATGACACGCACTACGCGTCTCGTCACACTCGCGGCATGCTTGCTCGCTCCTCGGCTGGCCGCGCAACACGAACATGGTCGCTCCGTCGAGCAGCTGGGACGCGTGGATTTCCCGGTCTCGTGCAACGCGGCGGCCCAGCAGCGGTTCAGTCGTGCGATGGCGATCCTGCACTCATTTTGGTGGGAGCCGGCGCCGGCTGCCTTCCAAGCGGTCGCGGATGCAGACTCCACGTGCGCGATGGCTTACTGGGGCATGGCTCTGACCTCGTGGGGGAATCCGTTCGCCGGCGGCCCAGGCGGCAACGCGGGGAAGGGCGACCCGTTGCGGCACGGCGCGGCGTTCGCCGAGCGCGCCGCCCTGCTGGGTGCGCACACGGCGCGCGAACGCGGATTCCTCGCGGCCGGGGCGGCGCTGTATCGCGGTTTCGATTCGATCCCTAACAGCCGCCGGCTGCGGGCGTACTCCGATACGCTGGCGCGGGTCTATCGTGACTTTCCGAATGATCCCGAAGTCGCGATCTACTACGCCCTCTCCCTAGTCGCCACTGCACCGAAGACCGATACCACTCTCGCGCGGCAGAAACGCGCCGCCGCAATCCTCAACCCGTTGTTCCAGCGTTTCCCGCAGCACCCCGGCCTCGCGCATTACATCATTCACGCCAACGACTCGCCGCGCCTCGCGACGCTGGGCCTCGACGCGGCCCGCCGCTATGCGCAAATCGCTCCCTCCGCGCCGCACGCGCAGCACATGCCGTCCCACATTTTCATCCGACTGGGCCTGTGGGACGAAGCCATCGCAGCCAATACGCGCGCCTTCGAGGCGGGCCTCGACTACGCGCGGGCGCACCATCAGCCCGTCGCGCCCGAACGACTGCACGCAATCGACTACATGGTCTACGCCTATCTGCAGGAGGGTCGCGACCGCGAGGCGCGCGCCACCGTCGATACGGCGCAGCACCTCGTGACCGCGACGAACGCTTCAGACGCAGTGGTCGCGAATTACAACCAGATTGCGATGGAGGCACGCCTGCCGCTCGAGCGTAGTGATTGGGGGGCCGCGGCCCAGCTGCCGGTGCGCGCCGCCGAGCTGACGATCGGCGCGGCGCTGGCGCACTTCGCGCGGGGCATCGGCGCGGCGCGCCTGGACGATACCGCGCGCGCCGGCGTCGAGATCGGCGCGCTCGCCGCCATCCAGGCCGATATGACCCGCCGCGGCGATACCGATTGGGCTACCGTGGTGGACATCAAGCGGCGCGTCGTCACGGCGTGGCAGGAGTTCGCGGCGGGAGACACCACGGCCGCGCTGCGGGACGCCAGGGCGGCCGCCGACGTCGAGGACGTCACCGAGAAACAGCCGGTGACGCCGGCCGAACTGCTGCCGGCGCGTGAGCTGGAAGCGGACATGCTGCTCGCAGCCGGAAAGTATGCCGAGGCGCGCAATGCCTATTCGGCGACGCTGGCGCGCGAGCCGCGGCGGGCGCGGAGTCTCTATGGGGCGGGCCGCGCGGCGGAGCTGGCCGGCGACAAGGAAGCGGCAAGGGTCAGCTACGCCAGTTTCTTGAAGCAGATGGAGCACAGCGACGGCGATCGCGCCGAAGTCGCGCGGGCGACTAGTTCGCTTTCAGCACAGCCTCGATAAAGCTCAGGGTCTTGGTTTCGACCCAGGCCGCGGAGACGGCCGCGATGCCGATCGTGCCGGTCCGGTCTCCCCCTTGCGTCGGATGTTGCCCCTTCCAGGGCGCGTGCTTGACTTCCCGCTGGACGACGATGCCGCGCCGCGGATCGTACCGGAAGATGATGGCCGAGGCGAGTCCGCCGCGCGGGGTGAACGAAAGGGCCACGCTCGGGTAGGCGTCCTCGCGCTCGGTGTGCTCCCGGACCGCGGCATCCTGGCCGGCACTTTTGAGCTCCTCCATCGTTGCATCGAGGACCGGCCGGACGACGGAGCGCAGTCGCTCGCCGCACGTTCGCCGGTCTGCCAGATCCTGGGGTGCCGCGGGCGGAGCCTTCGCCGCGCGCTCGGCATGGGCTTGCAGGAGCCCCTGTAGCTTGGCTTTGTAGTCGTCGTTCATCGTGGTCCTTCCAAATTACTCACCTTCAGCTCGACCGTCGCTGCACCAGACTCGCGGCGATCAGTGTCTCCTCGCTACCAGCTTCCAGAACTGCGCCTCACCGATCACCGTGACGCGGTGTCCCTTGGCGGCCAGCCGTTTGATCTCCATGAGCTTGAGCCCGCCGTCCTTGCCGGCCACTTGGAGTGCATTGGGCCGCCCGCGCACCAAAATGTCGGTCGACGGCCCGGGACTCGCCTGGAAGTGGGCGCCTGATCGTCTGGCGGCCGCGATGGCATCGCGGCGCGGTCGTTTCAGGAATCCCGTAAACGACACGCGCCGGCCCTTGAGACTCTTGACCGCGCCTTTGCGGATCTGCTTGGGAGGATTCTGGAGCGCGTCGATCATCTCACCGGCCGACTCATAGCGCTTGCCGCGCGCGCCGAGGCAGCGATGAATTACTTCTTTCAAGTGGTCGCTGCAGGGCAGCCGGCGGACGTCGCGGCTCCGCATCGGGCTGTGCACATCGCCGCGGAGCAGCATCGCGATGAGCTGGCCGACCTGATAGACGTCGTCGCGTTGTTGCCACTTGCGCACCTTCCCCCACGCGATCTCGGTCGGCGCGCCGAGCGGATTGAACGCGTCGGCTGTGACGCCGCGCCGGCTCGCCTGGTGGGTCGCGATGCCGAAGTCACCCACCTTCAGCTGCTCGTTTTCGCAGACAAAGACATTGAATGGGGTCAGGTCACGATGCAGCGCCTGGCCACGATGCAGCACATCGAGGGTCTCGAGGATCGCGGCGATCTCCTGGCGGACGAATTTCTCGGGCTGTCCGCCTTTCGCCGCGAGCCACGTGCTCAGGTCGCCATGCTCGGCGTATTCCATGACCAGGCAGTAGCGCGTGGTCGTGGACTCGATCTGGACGAAGCGATCGAACACGCGCAGCGCGCGAGCCTGACGCGCCAGGAGCTCCGCAAAGTACGCCTCGCGCAGCCAACCGGTGAGCCGGTAGCTGATTTTTAGGCACACCCGGGGCGGAATCGCTCCCGCAGACAGTGGGGTCGCGAGGTAGATCTCGCCAAAGCCGCCTTTGCCGATCAGCCGATCCAGCCGATAGGAACGCCCCGTCTCGGTACTGTACAGCGTGGGCAGCACCGGACCTCCCGGAAGCGGCGGCGCAGGCTTCTTCAGGCGCGTGACTGGAGGTCGGGTCATCCGGGTCCCAAACTTACAGGACGCTCAGAATTACCGTCAAAGCTCCTCGCAAAGCCCAGCAGGATGTCCGCGCACCAGCCCAGCGACCCGCCGATCACGCCCAGAATCAGTCCGATGATAACCGACCCCATGACCAAGGCCGCTCTGAGGAATCCGGGTGACCGCATCAGTTGCTCGCTGGCCGAATCGGTGCGCGCCGCCTGAGGAAAGGCCTTCGTGTACCACGCCGGCAACTTCGTCGACCCATTGAGCTCCTCTGGGGTGGGGCGCGGCATCAGCGAGCCGAAGACGCCCCAGATCACGACGCCGACCACCGTCGCTGAGGCCACGGCACCGACAAACGACGCGATGCGACTCGCGTGTCGATTCCGGCGCCGGGCCCTGCGCCGCACGAGAAACAAGCCCAGCGGCGCGCCGAGCGCCGCGCCGAGCGATGCGATGAGGGCGATGAGAAATACGATGACGGCACCGCTGCCACCCAGCAGCCGGACGATCAACGGTCGCGCAGAGGTCATGCCTCAGAATTCTACTATTATTCTGCGACGTGACCAATCTGTTTGACCAGACGACGCCCGCCTGGGCACGCCGTCTGAATTCCGAGCTCGATGCCGCGGATCTGCGAGCGACCGCGGTCGTGCATGGTCTCACTCCGCAGCAGCTCAACTGGAAGCGGAGTCCCGCCGAGTGGAGTGTGGGGCAGTGTCTGGAGCACCTTGCGATCGCCAACGAGGTGTACCTGGGGGCGATGTCGGGGTCGATGGAGGGCCAGCGTCACGCTGTCGTCACAGAGATCACGCCGGGATGGTTCGGCCGCCTGTTCATTCGCCTCGTCATCGAACCCTCGCCCAAGATGCGGCGCTGGCGGGCTCCGCAAAAGATTAAGCCGGGCTCAGAGGTCCCGCCGAGCGTTCTCAACCGGTTCCACGCGAGCAACCGCGCGATCGGTGAGTTCATGCAGCGCGCCCGGCACTACGACATCAATCGAATCCGATTCAAAAACCCGTTCATTGGGATCGTGCGCTTCACGGTGGGGACAGGACTCGAGATCCTGTCGAGGCACGAGCGACGGCACTTACTTCAGGCAGAGCGGATCAGGGATAGCCTCGATTAGGGGTGCGCCGTCACCGGACCGCCGTGCTTCATCCAGAGCATGATCGTGGCGCACGGGCTTCCCGCAAATTCCGTCGGTGTGACGCCGGGCGTGGGAAAGGCTTCGACCGCCAGGACGTCGTCCATCTGAAACTCATCCAACGTTCGTTGCGGTCCGAGCGCGTTGGTCCAGACCTCCAAGAGACACGGCTCCTGTTCGCGGCTCGTGGGATTGGGATTCGTGATCGACGTGCGACCGCGGCTGGCCTCCTGGCCACAATCCACGTCGCCCCTGCGCGTGACGATACAAATGAAGTGGAAGCCCTGTTTCTGGCGGATCCAGGTGAAGAGGTTTCCACCGACGCGCTGCAGGTCATCCGGCGAGAGAAACACGCCCTGACGAAACTGTGCCTTGTGAGCGTAAAACTCGGCAAGCTCCGGGAACATCTTCGTGTCGGCGTCCTGCACTGCGGCCCGGTCCGCATCAGTTTTCACCGGCCGCAGGCTCAACGTGCCGAGATCTTTCTCTGTCGTCGTGGAGTCACGGGGAACGGGAACGAGCGTCGGGATGTAGCCTGGCCGGCGGGCAATCAGCATGGTCGGATCCTGATCCGCGGTCACGCGAAACGTGCCATCATTTCCCGTGCGCCCAGCAGTCCACCGGCCGGCGTAGATCACCGCCTGGGAAATCGGCTTGTGGTTCGTGGAGTCTACAACCGTTCCCTTGAGGGTTCGCGATCCGCTTTGTGCAACAGCAGCGCTTCCCGCGGTGAGCATCACCGTCGCGACGACGAACGCTTGGGCCGACCTTGATCTCATCTGGTTGGTAGGAGAGACACTCCGAACGCGAGCTCTACAAACGCGGCGTGGGGATCACTCGCGTAGCCTGATCGACCAATTCCGGACGGCACATACACTCGCGATTCGCCGAAGAGGCGCAACTCAGAGCTCACCTGGAGGCCGAGTGCGAGCGCACCGGTTGCGGCAAGCACGAATCCCGGTTCGTAGCCCCGCTGGTACGTGGAGCAGGAACTTCCTACACACGTCTGGTACACATGCCGTTGCGCGGCGAAGAATGCGACACTGGGCCCCACGGCGACCATCGCACTGAGCGGAGCAAGTCGAAGCCGAACACCGACGTCGGCGCCCAGCGTGATCAGGGTGGGGTCAAAGGCGAGCCCGAGGAAATCGACTGAGGCAGCGCTCCGATAGACGATCAGTCGTGTGAGGCTTTGCTCCCGCTGAGCGTTGACGCCCCACAGCCGCGCGTCGTTGGGGCGCGAGATCAAGAAGCCGGTCCCGACGCGCCACTCTGGTGCGCTCTGGGCACTGGTGCGTGCGGTGGTGACGGCCGTCAGACAGATCGCGAGTGCGGCGCTGAGCGCGAGCTGGGATCGCATGCGTCTGGCCTCGCTAAACAAGGTGGAAGGGGGGGACGGCTTCCAAAAACTGGCTACACGGCGTAAGTCCCGGAGTTCCCGTTCAACGCTTCGCCTTCGGAGCCTTGCGTGCCTTCCGCGGCCGCGTCGCGGGGAGCTCGACCACGTGGCTCCAGGACTCCCGCAGCACATCGCTGAGCAGCGCCAGTGGCACCTCGGCGAGGCGCACGAGCACGGCGGGATAGTTGCGGTAATGCTCGGTGAAGAAGAACGCGCGCGGGTCGAGCTCCATGAGCACGTCGCGTTCGCCGATCGTGGCCAATTGTACGACGAGCACCGTATCGCCATCCCGAAACCGCGCGAGAAAGCGGCCATTCAAGAGGAAGGACGGCATCCCATAGGAACGGCCCTCGACCACGTCGGGAAGCTTGCGCAGCATGCGCTGGACTTCCGCGACCCGTACGCCGCGCGCCTGCGTCATGATGCCTTCCATTGCCAGAGGCCCGCCATGGTCGTGTTTGGCAACCGCTGGCCGATCTGGCGCGCCGCCAGGACGATCTGACCGCGGTGGTGCGCCTCGTGCGCCACGAAGTAGGTGCACACGTAGGCGACATCCAGGGAAAGGTTACGCCAGACATAGCCCTTCGACGGGGGGACACTGCCGTGGGACGCAAAGCCGAGCTTGAGGAGCGCCTCGATCCCGGCACTACTGCGCTTCAATGCCGCCACGAGCTGTCGCGGCGTGACCCGACGGTGATCGACGCGCGCAGGAGCCCTGATGCCGTGCTCGCGACCGAGCGTCTTGACCCATCGGCACCTGGCGTTGTGAAGGTGAGCGGCGACCGCGCGGATCGTGCGTGGTGCGGCCCCGGGAATCGGGAGGACCCAGAGCTTCGGGGGTAGGTTCTGAATGAATTGCATCGTGACCCGATTGTTCGTTCGCCAGACAGCGAGCAGGCTTGCGCGCGGATCGGCTCGTGGATTCACGAACCCAACACTATCACAAATACTATGATGCGGTCAAAGTCATTCAGTTGCTCGCCTCGTCTCCTTGGTGTACCGTCGCCCGATCAAGATCGCGAGCGCAGCCCCGATCATCAGGACGGACGCAAGTGCGAGGATGCGATCGGAGACCGGGAGCAACCTTCCGAACCGCGCGATGAGGTAATAGCGGGGGAGTCTTCCCAAAAGCGTCGCCAGCATGTATCGGCCGATGTGATACCCCGTCAAAGGGCCGAGAAAGCGGACCGCCCAGTACGGCAGCGGCGTCAGAGCGCACAGGAAGACACTCAGGAACGGGCTCGTCCGGAACACCGCGACGGTGACCCGTACCAGGCGTGAATTGCGAACTCGCTCCAATCGCGGCGCGGAGATCGCCCAGCGATACAGGTAGTAGTTGATGAACTCGATGTAACACGTACCCCCGACGCCGATCAGCGCGACGAGGAGTGGGGAATAGACGCGCCCCATGATGATCTGGATCGGCTCGTACGCGGCTGGCAAGAGCGGCGCCAGGGGGCCGTTCACGAAGATCGTGATGCACAAGTACGCGGCGAGCGCACCCACCTCGGGCCACTGCATCGCGGGATAGATCGCCAGCAGCGACACGATCCCCGTGCCCCGCAGCACGGCGTCCCATTGCGGCGTACCGAGCGATCTGGTCGCCGCAGTCGAGAGGCCACCGAGTCGGCTCAAGGGACCTCCTTGCTCGGGGAACCGAAGTGCGCGCCGTCAGCCTCAGGCACATCTGGCTTCAATTGGTCAAGGAGTCGGGGCAACGAATCGGGCGGAGGGCCATTGCCCCACACAACCTCAAACGTCGCCCGGACCGCTCGCGGGTGATCGAGCGCAGCGACGAAGACGGCGGCGACATCCGCCCGAGCGATCCTATAGCGAATCGCCAGCGGGAGGGGGCGTTGTGTTACAAGCAGCGCATGTTGATTCCCCGGGCGGTCGAGCAGGATCCCGGCTCGGATGATGCTGTACTCGAGTCCGCTGCCGCGAATCTCGTGCTCCGCGCGCTCACGCCAGACCAACGTATTACCCTTGTAGAGGTTGAGGAGCACCGTGGCCCAGGAATGACTCGTCACACCACTGGCGGTCATATACAGAAAGCGACTGCGGAATCCCACGCGCTGAGCTGCGGTCAGGGTATTCACGACGCCTTGATACTCGGTTTCTCGAATGTGCGTCTCCGTCGTGGGACGACCACTGCGGCAACCTGCGGTAAACACGACATGTGTCGCACCCTCGAGGGCGCGGGGAATCGTGTCTTGCTGCGTGATATCGCCGGTAATGAGCTCGAAGGTAGGTCCGAGCCTTGCCCGCGCGCTTTGAGGGTTCCGGGCAAGGACACGGACTGGTACACCTTGACGCTGCAGGTAGTGCACAATGAGAAGGCCCGTGCCTCTAGTACCGCCGATTACTAGGACGAGTTGGTTGACACTCATGCTCTCGCCAACGGCCTACCGGAGTGCGCCTACGCTGCGGCGCCCAGCTTTCATGTTCACAAGAGAGATTCTACTACAGGCGACGCGCGCCGTCAGCTTCGGTCGCGTGTGTGTGATATTCATCCTGGCTGTGCTGTCCCTCAATGCTCGGTTGGCCTCTCAACAACCGATCGAGCTCGGTCACGTGCGGCTTGTGATGAAGCCGGACCGCCGCCGGGGCGACCCGGCGCCGTCGCCGGCGATCTGGGATTCCACCGTCAGGATGCTGCAACGACGGCTCGACGCGGTGGGCAGCGCCACGATAACCCAGGCGAACGCGGACAGCATAGTCGTGGACGTGAGGTCCGATGTCGCGCACGCGGATGAGCTGGCGGCCTTGGCGCAGCGCGTCGGCCGGCTCGAGTTCCACCTCGCCGACGCGCCCGGCCGATTGCGCGCTGCCCTTCCTGCGATCGACGCTGCCTTGCGACGGAGCGGCGTCCCAAGTCCGGCGGCGTCGGGGGGGGGGAGCGTGCTCGCCCAGCTCGAGAGTCCCACGGCCGTCCCAGGACCTCTTTCTGGCCTGCTGCTCAACGGCGAGCAGCCGGGCGAGTTCCTGTCCCCCGACACCTCGGTAGCTCGCGTCGACAGCCTGTTGGCGCGGCGCGAAGCGGCCGCCGCGATCCCCCGCGGCCTGGTGCTCCGCTGGAGCGAGGAAACAAGCAGGCGCGGCACGGGTCGGTATCGCTCGTTGTACGCACTGAACGACACAATCATCATCGCGAACGGCGACGTGACGCAGGCGGTCGTGCGGCGCGACCTAATGAGCGGCCAGGCGCTGCTCCTCATGACGCTCACGCCGGCGGGGAGTACCCGGCTATGTGAGGAAAGCGGGCGCCACGTGCATGAGTACCTGGCGATCGTGGCGGACGATCGTGTGCAGGGGCCGCCACCGGTCATCAGCGATCCCATTTGTACCAACCAGGTGCAGGTGGAACTTGGGGACAAACCCTTGGAGAACGCGCTGTACCTGAAGGTGTTGCTCCAATTCGGTCCGCTTCCCATCCGGCTCGTCGTGGTTGCACAGCGCCGCGGCCAGCGCGCGCCATGACGGAGAGGTCACGGAAGGGTCTAACAGGCTCGATCAAGGCAGGGCCAGGCATTGGGGTGCAACCGAAATGGCCGGTCCTGTGGGGGTGATGATTGTTGAGCCGAGCCGCTGCACTGCGACAGCGCTGCGATTGTCAAGGTAGTAATGGCCATATGGTACCATGTTGCCGCCCTAACGCCCGAGCTCACCGGCGGGCGAGTCAAACAAGAGCGAACGCGAAGCGTTCGCAATCCTCACTGCAGACGGCTCTGCGTATGCACGCCACAAGCGTCGAGGACACCAGGGATACGTCTGTTGGGCGTCGTCCCAAGGTCGCAAGGCAAACTCACGATCGACGTTTCTTCGCCGGCCGGTCGCGGCCATACTGGTGGAGGACGAGGCCCGATACCGCTCCATTCGCATCGTGAACAAAGGTGACTTGTGCGTCCACGTCCTTGGCGAAGAAGTCGTTGTTGCTCTCGGGCCAAAGTTGCACCGCGGCGCCGCCTATGCTCGCCCTGATATGGAGCGCCCCGTTCTGTAGCGTGACGTCGAGCTCCAGGCCTGGCGCGAGCTCGTAGACGCCGACGTATGGTGCCAGCACCGATGCCGGCAACTCGATCGCCACGCGCGCCCTCTGCGGCAGCGCCGAAGGAGGCACCAAGCCGAGCAGCCGCATGTAGCTCGAGATCTGACTGTAGTGCTCGGCCAAATCGGTCTCGAACGCGAGCAACGTCCTCGCACGCGCCGCCGACTCGAGTTTCCCCACGCGCTCCATGGCCGTGTCGCAGAAGCGGAGTGAGGCCTCGAGACGTTTGACGAGGGTGTCTTTCGGCCACTGCGCTTTGACGGTGTCCGACAACGAATCCTTTGGAGTCCTTGGGTGCTTCAGGACCCCGAGGCGCTCACACAGGCTGTAGTTCGCATCCTCGAGGTGCTGGGCGATATAGCCGATGGTCTGCTGTGACGGGGTAGGCCGGTAGTCGTATCGGGCTGCAGGGATGGAATCGAAGGCCGCGACGAGCCGACTTCCGAAGATGTCGGCGAACGTGATGAATTGCAGCATGACGGCATTGGGCAACTCCGGAGTGGGGGGCGACTGGCCTGCCAGCACCGCGGGAAGCACAAGCGTGAGGACGATCAGGGCGCGACGGTGCATGAGGTCTCCAAAGATGCTGGCGCAGCGCAAGCTATCTCGGCATGCCGCCAAATGCGCACCTGCGGCGGTCTCTCTACCTCAGCAGGCAGTATGTGGCTGGCTCACGGAGTGCGCTTAAGCTGCGGCGCCGAGCTGGAATGGTCACAAACCGAATTCTATCACACCGCATCTCAGGACGTTATCCGGAGCCCTCGGGGACGGGCGCCGGCAGCTTCAAGCGCATGTTAGGCCCGCAGACTTCACGGAGTCGGCCTAGCGGCCAGCTGAGTTCGGCTGGCGCGTCAGCTCGGAGTTCGCTGGTGGCGGCGGGAGTCGGCGCTGAAGCTCGCTTTGCCCTGCGGCCAGACGCTCCAGCGCGGCGGCCACGGAATCGAGGGTGCCCTCGAGGCGATCCATGCGGTCGAGAAGCGGCTGCGGATCAAGCTGGCGCTGAGCTTCGAGTTGGCGGATCCGGTTGCGGGCACGCCACCAAGCGATGCCGAAGCCGAGGGCACCGATTCCGAGGGCCTTAGCCGACACGAGCAGCGCGCCGAGAAGAAAGCTAGACGAATCCACCGTGGTTTACCCTTGCTCGATGTCTGGTGGCCTAACGCCCAAGTTCAGCCGCAAGGAAATCAAATAGGAGCGGCGGCGAAGCCGCCGCAATCCGCCGATCCCTTGTCAGCTGCAACGATCGTTAGGCAACACGCGTGCGGAACTAGACGCTCCGCCACACTCGCGCAAACAGTATAGCCGCGACCAGCGCGACAACCAAGCTGGCAGCGGCGTCATGACCGGCCATATCGCGAGCGACGTAGAAGAGCCGGCGCGCAGAGGGGCCGACGGTTACAACCATCTGCCGGGTTGCGTGGTCTAACTCTCGCGAAGCAGTTGTTCCGCGCGAGTAACGCCGGATTTGAGAGCAAGCCGATTCAGTGGAGGATGCCTATGGACCGCCGGTACGTCGTATCGATTCTTTTAGTTCTCGCTTTTGGTGCTAGCCACCCCGCGCGGACGCAAGAAGTCCAGCGCGTGGACGTGCGCGAGGGGGGCCTGATCGGGCATTTCTATGCCGCAGTCGGCGCTTCGCGGCGGACCGGCGTCCTGATGCTGGGCGGTTCGGGGGGCAGCTATCCCGATGACGCTGCCGCGCGCGATCTCGCCCGGGCCGGCTATCCGGTGTTGGCGCTTGCCTATTTCCGCGACCGCGAAGGTAATCCCCCAGAACTCGAACAGAAGCAGCTGCGCAATGTGCCGCTGGAATACATATTCAAGGCGCTCGATTGGCTGGAGGCTCGTCCAGAAGTCCGTGCCGACCGCGTCGCCCTGATGGGCGAATCGCGTGGGGCCGAATTGGCGCTGATGATCGGCTCTCTGAGGCCTGACGTGGCGGGCGTGATCGCCTACTCGCCACAAGAGCTGCGATGGGCTGCGGTGGGTGGCGGCGATGCGGCATGGACGTTAAACGGCGTACCGCTGCCCTACGCCGAGGGAGTTTACAATCGCGCCACGCCGATGAGCCAGTTTACGGACATTCTCGACGGGCCGGTCGACGTTCGCAACGCGGCGGCCATCCAAGTCGAGCATATTCATGGACCCGTGCTGTTGATTTCCTCCCGGGCCGACGCATTGTCGCCGAGTGCGCGCATGGCGAACGACATCGAAGCCCGTCTTCGTGCGAATGGCTTTTCGTACAGGGTCGAGAATGTTCAGTACGAGAATGCAAGCCATTTGCTGATGGGTTTCGGTCCTGGGCAGACCGAATTTCGGGTCAACGAACGATTCACGATGCACTTTGGCGGCACGGCAGAGGGCACGGAAACAGCTCGAAACTCCGGCTGGGCGCGGGTGAAAGAATTCCTGGGACGCCTGTAGATCGGATCCACTTGGGTGTTGCCTAATGGGAATTGGACGGACCTGTATAAACCATTTCGCAATGCATGTCTCGCAGCCTAATCTGAGGATCCATGCTCCGCAAAATGAAATAGGCCGGTCTGCCTAAACACAATATCACTGCGAACGGCCACCTCGGCGCACGGACGTGCGCTACCGCGACCCCGCGGCCTCCGGTTCGAGATACTCCTCGCGATACATCCGAATCAGCTCGAAGAAATAGCTGAGCGCGAGCGGGCCGATGAGCAGGCCGAGCAGCCCGAATTGTGCTACGCCACCGATCGCGCCGATCAGCGTGATGAGTGGATGCACCGCGGAGAAGCGGCGATAGATCAGGGGGCGAATGAAGTTGTCGACGCTCCCGATCACGAGCACACCCCAAATCACGAGGAGGATGGCGGGGACCGGTCGCCCCTGCATATAGAGCACGATCGCCGCCGGACCCCAGATCATCCCGGACCCCACGACGGGAAGAATCGCGAATGCCATCGTGACGACGGCCCAAAACAGACCGTTCGGGAGACCGGCGACGCCGAACGCGAGGCCGAGCAACAGACCTTGGATCGCGGCCACCGCGCCCGTTCCGATCACCGTGGAGACGGTGACGTCCTTGAAGCGCTTGCCGAGCTTTTCAGTGTTCGCTTTTGAGAAAGGAATGTAGGGGCGGGCATCAAGCCACACGTCGCCCGGATGCTTCAACACATAGTAGAGACCAAAAAACGAAATCGTGAGGTTCAGCGTCAGCCGCGTCGCAGTGCCGACGAGGCCGAACGCACTCGAGCCGATTGCGGCCACAATGCGGCCGCCCGCTTCGGCGATGCGCGGGCCGATGGGAATGCCGCGGATCTGCAGGGTGGAGAACTGCTCGAGGATGGGACTCTTCAAGACAGTCTGCGCGATCTGCTGCGCCTCACCGATCAGGAGTCCCGCGATCAGCATGCCCGGCACGACGAGGAGTACCACGCCGAGCAGCGAGACGCCCAGGGCGGCGGCGCCGGGCGGTATGCGGCGCTTGACCAGCCACGTGTACACCGGCGAGAAGAGAACGGCCAGAACCGGAATGCCGATGATCCCTGTGGCGTAATCCCACACGGACCACAGCAGCGCCGCGCCCAACGCAAGCACGATGAACGCGGCGCGCTGATGCTTCGTATCGAGAAACGCTACGTCTCTAGCGACTGCCTCGCTCCACGCGAAGGACCCGGGTCAACGTCTTCCCGTCCACTGTAATAGTGACGAGATAGTCGCCTGTCGAGACCGCGTTAACACTACCGCCAAACCCTCCAAAACCTCCACCGCCAGCAGGCGCACGTCCGAATGCTTGGGCTACAAACCCCAGCGCGCCAAAGCCCCCACCGCCCCCGCCGCCCCCGCCTTGACCCGGCTTTCGCAGCAGGGTGCCCAGCGTCGTGAGGAAGCTCGCGTCCGGTGCGGCGTCGCTCGACTCGCCACCACTCTCACCGCCCGAGGGCAGGGCAGCGGTCGCGGTCGCGGCCCGCGGCGTCGTCTCACCTGGCCGCTCGACGAACCGTCCGTTCATGAACGGCGAGCCACCGCCACCGCCGCCTCCTCCACCCCCGCCCCCGCCGCCACCAAACCCAAAGCGCTGCGCCACACCCTGCACATCACCCGTGAGGAGCAGCGCCTTGATGGGCTCGAGCTGCTGCGCATTCCCGCCGTTTTTGGCGAGCGAGTCGAACACCACGTTGATCCGCTGCACGAGCCAGGCGCTGTCCCGCTTCTGCGAGGGCGACAGCGCGACCGGCGGTGGATTGCGACCCTGGAAGTTCCAGTAGACGCGATGCAGGCCCGGGCCGGCGGGGCCCTGCACCGTGCGGACCGTGTCGCCGCGGACGTCGCGAATCACGATCGACGTGCGCGCGCGCCGATCGCCGCTCCCAATCGCGAGGCGATACACGATCTCCGCGCCATACGGCGGGCTCGGCGCGCGGAACGCCTTCTGGCCGGAGCTGCCGCCGCCGAGCGGCGGTTGGCCGTACTGATACGCCGTCGTCGGTTGGAAGAGATAGGCCGTAGC
>DASWCE010000079.1:0-1650 GCA_036390255.1 Gemmatimonadales bacterium
GAACATGAGCACGCACATCTGCTCGAACTGCGGTCACGAGGAGCACATCTTCGGGCAGGGCGGCGCCGAGCGCATGTGCAGGGAGTACGGCACCGAGCTGCTCGGGTCCCTGCCGCTCGACATCAATATCCGCGAGCACGCCGACTCGGGCAAGCCGACCGTGGTCGCCGACCCCGACGGCCGGACGGCGGAGATCTACCGGGCGATCGCGCGCCGGCTCGCCGTCAAGATCGCGGAGTCCGCCAAGGACATGACCTCGAAGTTTCCGAACATTGTCGTGTCCAAGGACACCTGACCGGAGCCGCGAAGCACGTCAGCGGTGGGCGCTACCAGCTCTGCGGCAGCTGCTTGCGGACGAGGATGCGGTGGTCGGTGTCGATCTCGATGTAGCCGCCGGTCACCAGGTCGCGCATGATGCGGCTTACCATCTCGCGCGTACAGCCGATGCGGCTGGCGATTTCCTGATGAGTGAGGTGCTCCTCGATGACCATCAGGTCTCCCTTGGGTTTCGCGCGTTCCGTGAGGAACGCCCTGAGCCGCCCGAACACGTCGCAGGTGGCGATCAGATAGGCGCTGTCGGTCAGGCGCCGGACCTTGCCGGCGAGCCATTGGATGAGATGCGCCGCCAGCTCCGGGTCGCGCGCCAGGCTTTCGTGGAAGGAGGCCTTGGACAGCACCAGCAGCTTGCACGGCTCAAGGGTGGCCACCGAGACGGAGCGCGGTTCGTCGTCCACCAGCGCGAGCTCCCCGAAGTGATCGCCCTCGGACAACGTGTCCAAGATGAACTCCTTGCCGTCGGCATCCGCGCGGTACACTTTGAGCCTTCCCGACAGCACGATGTAGAGCGACGCGGCCTCGTCCCCCTCGTTGATGATCACGGAATTCCTCGGATACGTGCGCTGCACCCCGCCGCTCAGTAGCTGGTCGATGCTCTCCTGGGGCAGACCTTGGAACAGCGGAATCGGTGCGGCCATGCGGGTCCCCTCTTGTTCCGGCTTCGCCAGAAGAGAACTATGCTCGCCCTTACTTGCGGTCGCAAGAGATGGCGCACCGTAACGCAGTCGCGCGGCCCGCCCGCCGGCCGCCGCCATCGAGGCGGCGGCTGCCGAAGACCCCGCGCATCGATGTGTTCTGGGCCTTCCAGGAGGAAGACGGGGAACCCCCTTGCTTGCCCGCGGCAGTGCCGTCCGGTGCTGGCCCCGACGCGTAAGGGTTTGTAAGCGTGCAAAAGCCTCCCGGCCCCGGCTTCGGGTCGGATCTCACGGCTTACCCACTCCCCCTTGCGTTCTGTGGAAGTCCTGTCTACCATAGGTTGTGGACAAAGCCGGGGTGCGATCACGGCCGCGGCGCGCGGGAAATGTGCAGAATGCCAAAAATTCCGCTTGATTTCGAGAACGCAATCCCTATAATCGCGTCCATACGGGCTCCGGTTCGGTTGTCTGCAATGCGGACGGTCAAACCCGGGCCCGATGCTTTTGGAGATAGGGATTGAATCGCGAACCAGCACAAAAGGAGGTCATCATGACAAGCAAGAGGAAGTACTACGGCTCGCAGGACTTTTTCGCTCTCGACATTCCCGTAACCTAGGCTCGTCCCGGAGACCCAGACGATGCAGATGCGCGCAGGCGTAGCAAGAAAGACCATCAAGTC
>DASWCE010000080.1:0-9402 GCA_036390255.1 Gemmatimonadales bacterium
AGCGCTTTTCCCACGGGCGACATGGCGAGAAGGCACACCGTTCCGCCTCCAAACAGGAGCACGACGGCTACGAGACCAACGAGATCGTCAGGATTCACCAGGCAACCTCGCCGCGCCGCCCTTCTGCAACGCGCCGGCGCGGTCGTCCCGGCGGGCGAGCACGCGCTCAGCGAAGTCCAACCGTTCCTGCACGTCCGCAAGCTGGCGCTGCAGCTCTTCGACCTCGGCGCGGAGCTCAGATACTTCCCCGGGGTCACGGCCCGCCGCGACTTCGGCCCATTTCGCTTCCATGGCCTTGTGCTCCGGGCTCCCCCAGCTCGCGATCCACTGTGCCACCGCTTTGCCGATCGGTCCGCGCAGGACGATTGCCGTGCCGAGCGTCAGCGTGATGAATCCCATTACCAGGGCGGCCAAGACCTGCTCTCTCATCGGATCACTCCTCCTCGTCCAACCTGCCGCATCAGTCTCCGGCTTGCAACACCTTGCGCAGGAACTGCCCGGTATGCGACGCCTTGGACTGCACGATCTTTTCCGGCGGTCCTTCGGCTACCACGCGGCCGCCCAGTTCTCCGCCCTCGGGCCCGAGGTCGATGACCCAATCGGCGGTCTTCACGACATCGAGATTGTGCTCGATGACGACGACGGTGTTCCCTTTGTCCACCAGCCGGTGCAGCACCTCCAGCAACAACCGTACATCCTCGAAATGCAATCCAGTGGTCGGCTCGTCCAGGATATACAACGTGCGCCCCGTGTCCCGTTTGGCGAGCTCAGTCGCGAGCTTCACGCGCTGGGCCTCGCCACCCGAGAGGGTCGTCGCCGACTGTCCGAGGTGGATGTATCCCAGACCTACGTCGTTGAGCAACTCGAGTTTCGTCCTGATACGAGGTTGATGCTCGAAAAAGTCGAGCGCGTCGGCGACGGTCAGGTCGAGCACGTCGGCGATCGACTTTCCTTTATAACGAACCTCCAACGTTTCCCGATTGTAACGCCGGCCCTTACAGACTTCGCACGGGACGTAGACGTCGGGAAGGAAATGCATCTCGACTTTTACGAGCCCGTCGCCCTGGCACGCTTCGCAGCGGCCGCCCTTGACGTTGAACGAGAACCGGCCGGGTCCATAGCCGCGCAGCTTGGACTCCGGGAGATACGTGAAGAGCTCCCGGATCGGCGTGAAGAGGCCGGTATACGTCGCCGGATTCGAGCGTGGCGTGCGGCCGATGGGGCTCTGATCGATGTCGATGACCTTATCGACGTGGTCGAGACCCTCCAAACGGTCGTGAGCGCCGGGGACGACCTTCGCGCGATAGAAGTGCCGTGCGAGTGACTGATACAGGATGTCGGTAACCAGGGTCGATTTTCCCGATCCCGAGACCCCCGTCACCGCGACGAACAGGCCGAGTGGGAATTCGACGGTGAGATCCTTGAGATTGTGATGCTTCGCCCCCACCACGCGCAGGAAGCGGCCCAACTGCGCGACCCGCCGGCGCGGTGGGAGGGGAATACGAAGCTCGCCGCGGAGATAGCGCGCCGTGAGCGAATCAGGGTGCTGCAACACGTCATTGAGTGGACCCGCGGCTACGACCTCGCCGCCGTGCCGGCCGGCGCGCGGCCCCAGGTCAACGACATAATCGGCCGCGCGGATCGTTTCCTCGTCGTGCTCGACGACCAGTACCGTATTGCCGAGATCGCGCAGCTCTCGCAGCGTCGCGAGCAGGCGGGCGTTGTCGCGTTGATGCAGGCCGATGGACGGCTCGTCCAGGATGTAGAGCACGCCCACCAGGCGACTGCCGATCTGCGTCGCGAGCCGGATGCGCTGCGCTTCGCCGCCGGACAGGGTGGCGGCGGAGCGATCGAGCGTCAGGTAGTCGAGGCCGACATCGACAAGGAACCGAAGCCGATCGATGACTTCCTTGAGAATGGGCCGGGAAATTTCCGGATCCAGGCCGGGGCGCCCGTTACCTCGCAACGGGACCTTCGAGAAGAACTCGAGCGATTCACGAACCGCGAGCGCAACGACGTCGCCGATGCTCTTCCCCGCCACCAGGACCGAGAGGCTCTCCGGCTTGAGCCGCCGACCGCCGCACGCCGGGCACGGTTGCTCGACCATGTACTGCTCGAGCTGCTCGCGGACGGCATCGGACGCCGTTTCCCGGTAGCGCTTTTCGACGTGATCGAGGACGCCTTTCCAACCCGACTCATACGAGCCGTGCCAGCGCTCGCTGGCGTACTGATAGGTGATGGTTTTCCCGGGAGCGCCTGTGAGCAGAATCTTCTGTACCGCGGGCGCCAGGTCGCTCCAGGGGGAATTCAGGTCGAACTTGTAAGTCCGCGCGAGTGCCGGCAGCACCACCTTCCTTAAATAGCCACTCGGCTCGCCCCAGGGCAGCACGACGCCTTCGAGAATCGACAGACTCTTCTCGCCCAGGACGAGGTCAGCGTTCACCTCGCGGCGCGTGCCGAGTCCCGAGCACTCCGGACACGCACCATACGGCGAGTTGAATGAGAACTGCCGCGGCTCGAGCTCGGGGAGCGACAATCCGCATTTCGGGCACGCATAGCGCTCCGAGAACAGGCGGGACCGCGGGCTACCGCTCTGGCGGACAACTTCCACCACGCCATCCGCCGTCTTGAGCGCCGTTTCGATCGAGTCGGCAAGTCGTCCGCGATCAGTCGCTCGCACTACCAGCCGGTCCACCACGATGGCGATCTCATGGTTCTGGCGGCGGTTGAGCTTCGGCACGTCGGCGAGATCATACGTCTCGCCGTCGACTCGCACGCGCACGAAGCCCTGCTTGCGCATGGCCTCGAACTCGTCGCGGAACTCGCCTTTGCGACCGCGCACCAGCGGCGCGAGCACTTCGATCTTGGTGCCTTCCGGCCACTCGAGCACGAGGTCGGTGATCTGCGACGCGGACTGTCGCTCGACCGGCGTTCCATCGTTGGGGCAATGCGGCGTACCAGTGCGGGCCCAGAGCAGGCGGAGATAGTCGTAGATCTCCGTGATCGTGCCCACGGTGGAACGTGGATTCGCGCCGGCGGTCTTCTGCTCGATGGAGATCGCGGGCGACAGACCTTCGATCGCATCGACGTCGGGCTTGTCCATGAGCCCGAGGAATTGGCGCGCATAGGCTGAGAGCGATTCGACATAGCGGCGCTGGCCCTCGGCGTAGATCGTATCGAAAGCCAGTGACGATTTGCCGGAGCCGGAGAGTCCCGTGATCACGACCAAAGCGTTGCGGGGGAGCTCGACGTCGATGTTCTTGAGATTGTGTTCGCGAGCTCCGCGGACGACTAGGGCGTCACCAGGCATAGACTTTGAGGCTAGCGGGGGTCCGGTGTTCAGGTCAACACTCAAAGGGTACCCTTTCTCTTGCTTAGCCCCCGCCGGTTTCCTACGTTAGCACCCCCATGATGAACAATCCCAAGGACCGGAGTCCCAAGCGGGAGCGGCGCTGGCAGACCTCGCAGGAGCGGGCGCGGGTCGCGGCCGAGCTGATCGAGGAAGCCGAGTCGCTCACGCAGACCGGCGCCATCGCCAGCCCGAACGATGTCGCGCGGGACGAGCAGCCGCCCCCGTTGCGCGTCGCGCACTCGCTGGCCACTCCAGCGCCGGACAGAGCAACCGCCAAGCTGGATGACGAGGAGCCCCAGGAGCCTCCGGAGCCTCGGGTGCCTCCCCCACAACTTCCACCTCCTCCACCGTCCTCCAGGCCCTCGGAGCCGCCGGCTCCGGCGGCGGACGACCCTCTCTACATTGCCGCCCGCGAAGCGTCCGACCGGGGCGAAGTCGAGCGCGCGGCGGCGGCGTATCGTGAACTCCTGGCGCGCGATCCCAAGCATGTGAAGGCACGCAACAACCTGGCGCTCATTCTCGACGCGCGTGGCGACCGCGACGGCGCGCTCACGGAGCTCGATCGCGCGCTCGAGACGGACCCTGACAACCCCGCGTTGCTCCTGAACCGCGCCGCCGTGCTCGGGGCGACAGTGCGCTATGCGGCCGCACAGCGCGACCTGCAGCGCGTG
This sequence comes from Gemmatimonadales bacterium, assembly GCA_036390255.1. GTDB lineage: Bacteria > Gemmatimonadota > Gemmatimonadetes > Gemmatimonadales > GWC2-71-9 > 20CM-2-65-7. Next base: position 4,024 of record DASWCE010000080.1, read on the forward strand.
CTGCGCGCCGATCCCAACAACGTCGAGGCGTTATTCAATCTCGGTATCGTGCTCACCCGGCGTGGCATGTGGCGCGAGGGCATCGACCAGCTCAAACGCGCCGTTGAGATCGAGCCGGGACGGGCCGCCGCCTGGTACTATCTCGGCGAAGCGCTCAACCACATGGACGACCTCACCGGCGCGCTGGCGGCGTACGAGCGGGCCGTCGAGCTGCAACCCGCCAATCCGAAGGCGCTCTACGGCATCGGCAAGGTGCTGGACCGGTTGAACCGCCCTGACGAAGCGACGGCGATGTACCGCCGGTCCCGGGAAATGACCGGTAGGTGATTCGCGTAGTTGTGGACGATCTCGCCTCGTATGCCGCAGATGCCATCGTCCGTCCCGCCACGACTCGTCTCGACCCCACGGCAGGCGCCCTGCGCCGTCTGGAAGTCCTCGGCGGGCAGGAATTCCAAAATCGTATTCGATTGAGCCGCGAGCTTGCCGTCGGCGCCGCGGTCGTCACCGCGGCCGGCGGGGACTTGCCCGCCGAATTCGTCATCCACGCCGTGATTCGCAGCGAGACCGAGCCAGTGACACGCGGCAACGTTGCCCGCGCGTGGCTGTCGACCCTGCATCAGGCGCAGGAGTGGCAGTTCTCGCACGTCAGCGCACCGCCGCTGGGCACCGGCGCCGGCAATCTGACGCTCGAGGACTCCGCCGAGATCATGGCGACGGTGTTGCACGCGCACAAAGGCAGCGCAGAGTTCCCGACGGAGGTGTCGTTCATCGTCGAGCGGCCGGAAGACCAACAGGTGTTCGAGGCAGCATTGCAGCGGGCGGTGTCGTGAGCCGGCGCGGCTGGGTGATTGCCATCCTCACCGCCTGGGTGTTGTCGCTCGGGTGGCTGGTGAAGCGGGAAGTCTTTCGCCCCACCGGAGCGCGGCTCGCGGAAGCAGCGCTGGCCGTGCCTCCGGGCACGCTGTTTTACCGGCTCGCCGTCGGCGGGCAGCAGGTGGGCTACTCGTCGACCACCATCGACACGCTTCCCAGCGCGCTCCGTGTGGAGACCGTGTTCGTCCTCGACGTCCCGGCTCTCGGCAAGCTGCATCGCACCACCGCGCGCAGCACGGCAATGCTCTCGCGCGCGCTGCGGTTGCAGAGCGTGGTCGCGTCATTCGACGGTGATATCGGACGATTCGAGACGCACGGCCGCGTGATCGGCGATACCGTCCTGTCGGTGGCCATCGTATCGGGCCAGGACTCCCAGATGACACGCATTCCACTCAAGGGCCCAGTGACGCTCCCGGCGCTGCTACCGCTCCGCCTCGCGTTCGGGGGAGAGCTGCAGTCGGGACGCTCGTACACGGCGCGCCTGTTCGATCCCCTGCTCGTGAGCGGACGCGACGTGACCGCGCGCGTGTCCGCCGAAACGACGCTGGTCGTGTCTGACAGCGCCGATATCGATTCGACGACCATGACCTGGGTGCCGGAGCACTTCGATACCGTGCGCGCATTCCGCATCGATCAAGAGGCGAACGGGATCACGACGCACAGTTGGATCGATGCGCAAGGGCGGATCGTGCTCGCCGCAAGCGGGGGTGGGCCCCCCAATGGGTTCGCGATGGAGCGGGCCGCGTTCGAGATCGTGTACGAGAACTTCAAGCACCGTGATACCGCGCGCGTCGCGCGCAGCAGTGCCGCTCCCGGCGCGGATGCCATCGTGCCGCTGACCGCCCTGGCGGCGGGGGTGCAGGCAAGCCCCACGCCGCGCGCGCGCATGCGCTTGCGCCTGAACGAACGCGACACCCTGGACATCGTCCAGGTGAGCGCGATCCAGACGACCGCGGCTCCCTATCGCCTTCCGTCGCCGGACACGGCGCTGGCCCGTTGGCTCGCCCCGGAGCCGCTGATCCAGAGCCACGATCCGCGCATCGCCGCAGAGGGGCGCCAGATCATCGGGCGGGAGCGCAGCCCCGCGCGCGTCGCCGAGCTACTCACGCACTGGGTGTCTCACTCGCTGCGGCGCGCCACAGTCGTCGAGGCGAGCGCGCCGAGTGCGGTGAACGTGCTGGACACGCGCCGCGGCGACTGCAACGAAGCCGCTACCCTCTTCGTCGCGCTCGCGCGCGGGGCGGGACTGCCGGCCCGAACCGTGGCCGGACTGATCTACCTGAACGGCCGTTTCTATTATCACGCCTGGGCCGAAGTGCGCCTGAACGATTGGGTCGCCGTGGACCCCACGTTCGATCAATTCCCGGCCGACGCGTCGCGACTACCCATCGTGATCGGAGGACTCGCCCGGCAGGTCGAGCTCGTCCCGCTCATCGGCCGGCTGAAGCTCGAGGTGCTATGATCCGTTTGGAGAATCTCACCAAGCTTTACGGCAGCTTCGTCGCGGTCGACGACATCAGCCTCCATGTCCCGCGCGGCGTGCTCTACGGCTGTCTCGGTCCCAATGGCGCGGGCAAGACGACGACGCTGCGCATGATCGCCGGAATTCTGCGGCCTTCGCAGGGCCGCATCCTGCTCGGCGGCGACGACGTACACGGGAATCCGATCGCCGCCAAGATGCGGCTCGGCTTCATCCCGGACCGGCCGTTCGTCTACGACAAGCTCACCGGCGCGGAGTTCTTGCGGTTCGTCGCAGGCCTGTACGGGCAGCAAGGGGACGTCGTCGAGCGGCGTATCGCGGAGCTCCTCGAAGTCTTCGAGCTGACGAGCTGGAAAGACGAGCTGGTCGAGGCGTACAGCCACGGCATGCGCCAGAAGCTCATCATCTCGAGCGCGTTGATTCACCGCCCCGAATGCATCGTCGTCGATGAACCGATGGTCGGGCTCGATCCCAAAGCGGCGCGACTCCTCAAGGACATCTTCCGGCAGTTTGTGGATCGCGGCGGCACCGTGCTCATGAGCACGCATACGCTCGAAGTCGCGGAGGCGATGTGCGATCAAATCGCGATCATCCAGCACGGCAAGATCGTCGCCGCCGGGACGGTCAGCGATGTGCGACGACAGCACAAGGCCGGTGACGCTAGTCTCGAGGAACTGTTTCTCAAGCTCACCGGCGGGGCTCAGGTCCGGGACTTGGTCGAGGTCCTCGGCGCATGAAGCAGCCCTCGCTCGCCCACGTGCTGCAGCCGAAGTGGCGCACCGCGCTGCAGCGGCTGCGCGAGGAACGGGAGAAGGGCGGCAGCGGCAAGCTCGTCATCCTGATCATCGTCGGCGGGGCGTTCTGGGCCGGCGTCTTCGGGGTGCTGTACCTGATATTGCGAAATCTGCGGAAAGTCGAGGAGCTGGGACCGCTCATTCCCGGCAAGATCCTCGGGCTGATTCTGCTTTCCTTTATCTCCATCCTGGTGCTCTCGAACGTCATCACGGCGCTCTCGAGCTTTTTCCTCGCGAAGGACCTCGACCTGCTCGTCTCGGCGCCGGTCGACTGGCTGCGGCTGTATCTCGCCAAACTCGGCGAGACACTGCTCCATTCGTCGTGGATGGTGGCGCTGATGGTCGTGCCGATCCTGGCGGCCTACGGCGTCGTGTACAAGAGTGGCGTGCTGTTCGCGCTGTACGCCGTCCTCGCGATCGTCCCGATGCTGATTCTACCGGCGGTGCTGGGCTGCGCGGTCACGCTGGTGCTGGTGAACATCTTCCCGGCGCGGCGGACGCGCGATCTGCTGTCGATCATCGCGCTGGGCGCCGCGGGCGGCGTGATCCTGCTCTTCCGGGTCATTCGCCCCGAACAGCTCGCCCGGCCCGAAGGATTTCGCAATCTGCTCGACTTCGTCATTCTCCTGCGCGGTCCGACATCGCCGTTCCTGCCGAGCGAGTGGGCGTCGCAGGCGGTGATGGGGTATCTGCAGCATCGGCTCGATCCCCTGCCCCTGATGCTGCTGTGGACAACGGCCGCCGCATTCGTCACGCTCGGCGCGGTCCTACACCGCGCGCTGTACGCCCAGGGGTTTACCAAGGCGCAGGAAGGCGCAGAGCGCTTCATTCGCGGCGGGTTGTGGCGCTGGACCGTGGGCTCGCTGCTCGGCTGGCTCCCCGTCGCCAAACGCGAGTTCGTGCTCAAGGACATCAAGCTCTTCTTCCGCGATACCACGCAGTGGAGCCAGCTGATCCTGCTTGCCGTGCTGGTCGTGGTCTATCTCTTCAATATTCAAGCCCTGCCACTGCATCGCGGCGAGCCGGTCGGCTTCTTCTATGTGAACCTGGTCTCGTTCCTAAATCTCGGCCTGGCGGGCTTCGTCCTCGCATCCATCGCGGCCCGGTTCATTTTCCCCGCCGTGTCGCTCGAGGGGCGCCAGATGTGGCTGTTACGGTCGTCGCCGCTCGATCTGCGCGCGCTGCTGTGGTCGAAGTATTGGGTCGGCACCGTGCCGCTGCTGGCACTGGGCCTGCTGCTCACGGGCATGACCAACGCGCTGCTCGAGGTCTCGACGTTCATGATGCTGATGAGCCTGGCGACGATGGCCAGTTTGACGCTAGCGATCGCCGCGATGGCGCTCGCGTTCGGGACGCTCTATCCGCAGTTCGAGACGGAGAACGCGGCGCAGATCCCGACGTCGTTCGGCGGTCTGGTGTTCATGATGGCAACGATCGCGTTACTCGCGGGGGTGATCGTCTCGCTGTGGCAGGCGGTCTACCAATACGTCCGGGCCGTCTACGAAGGACGGCCCGTGGTCATCGACGCGTGGATGTTTCTCTGGTTTGGCGTGGCCGCCGCACTGTGCACGGCGGCCACGATCGTCCCGCTCCGGTTGGCGCTGAAGAAGATGGAGACATTCGAGTTCTAGCTAGCGCCAGCTGAGCCCGACGACAATCTGGAATGAGCTGCTGTTGGCGAGGATGAACTTGCCTTCGACGTACGGACGCGTGCGGCCGCGCCGGCCCTCGAGTCCCGTCAGCAAGTTGAGCCCGGTCTCGCTGTTGCTGGTACCGCCCGCGCTCGCGTGCGACCAGTTGAGGCCGCCACCGAGATACCAGGCGCGATACACGGTGGGCGGCCGATACTTCACGTCGAAGTTCAGCGACCACAGCGAGCCGCCGCTCACGAAGTAATAGTCGAAGCTCGGATAGAGATCGAGCGCCGGCACGATCGGCCACGACAGCTGCGCGCCGAGCAGCGCGTTCCCACCGTTGTCGAAGTTGTATCCCAGATGCGCGCCGTAGCGCGGACCCGATTGGGTCACGATCGCGCGCCGGCGTGAGCGCCGCTGTGCATCCGCCGTCGACGCCGTCAACGCCACGAGCAGCAGCACGACCAGCAACCGCGAAACCCATCGGTTCACAACGCGCTCCAGAGTTCAGGGATGCAGACTGATAGGAAACGGCACTGGAAAATGCAATAGTCAGGCGGCGACGCGGGCTCCACAGCGATTGCAGTAGCGGGCGTCA